>JBKHXN010000120.1:0-2630 GCA_046565985.1 Gammaproteobacteria bacterium | reverse complement strand
CGTGGTGGTCGGCGCCCCAGACGTCGATCAGATTCGGCCAGTCGCGGTCGAGCTTGTGGACGTGGTAGGCCAGATCATTGCAGTAATAGGTGGCGGCGCCGTCGGCCTTGACCAGCACGCGGTCCTTTTCGTCGCCGAAGGATTCGGTCCTCATCCACAGCGCGCCGTCCTGCTCGTAGGTCAGGCCCGCGTCGGCGAGGCGCTGGAGCGCCTTCTGCACCAGACCGCCCGCAACCAGCTCGGCCTCGCTGCTCCAGCCGTCGAAGCGTACGCTGAACGCGTCGAGTGTCTGGCGGATGGTGTCGAGCTGATCGTCCAGAGCCGCGCGGCGGACCTCGGCGTAGCGCTCGCCCAGACCCTGCCGGGCCAGGCCGATCCACTGGTCCAGATTTTTTTCCTGCTGGCGCTTGATCGCTTCCGCGTCTGCGGCGCTGGCGTCCTCGGCCGCCACCGGGTCCGGCGGCACCGCAGCCAGATCCACGCCCGGGATGCGGAAGGCGGCATCGCCATACCGCGCACGCAGTTTCTCGGCCGCGCGGTAGATGTACCCGGCCGGGTAGGCTCGCAACGGAAAATTCAGGGTCTGGCCGGTCAGCTGCAGGTAGCGCAGCCACACGCTCACCGCGAGTACATCCGTCTGCCGTCCGGCGTCGTTGATGTAGTACTCGCGCCAGACCGTCCAGCCGGTGGCGGCGAGCAGCTTGGCCAGGGCATCGCCGTAGGCCGCGCCGCGGCCGTGGCCCACGTGCATGGGCCCGGTGGGGTTGGCGGAAACGAACTCCACCATCACCCGGCCCTTGCCCCCGCTGTCGTCGCGCCCGTAGTGCTCGCCAGCGGCGAGCACCTCAGCCACCACGGCCTGGAAGGCCCCGGGCGCCAGGAAGAAGTTGATGAAGCCGGGCCCGGCGATCTCCACGCGCGCAATGCGCGGCGACGGCGGCAGGGCCTTTACCAGGCGCTCGGCCACCTGGCGCGGCGGCAGGCGCAGCGGTTTGGCGAGCTGCAGGGCGAGGTTGGTCTGGAAATCACCGAACTTCGCGTCCTTGGTGGCGTCGAGCTGCACGGCCGGCAGCGCCAGGTCCTGCCCGGCGAGCAGCGGCTGCAGGGCCGCGCTGAGCAGCTCGTGGAGGTGTTGTTTCATCGGTGGGCGGCGCAGGCGGACGGAAAGAACGGCATCAGGGCCGCGATTCTACCGCGCCGCGCGCGTGGAAGCCGGGCTCAGAACAGATCGTAGGGGTCTACGTCCAGCGACCAGCGCACGGTGCGCGCGCCGGGCAGGGCGTCGAGCCCGCGCACCCACTGCGCCAGCGGCGCGTGCAGCCGGGCGCGGCTGGTGCAGGAGAGCAGCAGCTGGGCGCGCACGTAACCGGCGCGGCGTTCCATGCCACTGGGGATGGGCTGGTACACCGTGACGCCGGGCGTGGACGGGAACGCGGCCTGCGCATGGCGCAGGAAGGCCAGCGCCCGGTCGGGCTCGCGCGCTTCCGCGCGCAGCAGCGCCAGGTGGGCAAAGGGTGGCAGGCCGGTCTCGCGGCGCTCGGCCAGCAGGGCGTCGCAGAGCGCCTCGTAGCCCTGGCTGAGCAAGGTCTGCAGCAGCGGATGTTCCGGCTCATGGGTCTGCAGCCAGACCTCGCCGGGAATCTGCGCGCGCCCGGCACGCCCGGCGACCTGGGTGACCAGCGCGCCCATGCGCTCGATGGCGCGGAAATCGCTGCCATACAGCGCCTGGTCGGCCGAGACGATGCCGACCAGGCTCAGGCCGGCAAAGTCATGCCCCTTGGCGAGCATCTGGGTGCCCACCAGCAGGCGCACGCGGCCGGCGTGAACCTCATCGAACAGGCCCTTCAGCTCCTGCCCGCGGCGGGCGCGGTCGGAATCCAGGCGCTCCACGCGTTCGCCGGGGAAATGGCGGCGCAGCACTTCCTCGATGCGCTCGGTGCCCTGCCCCACCGGGTGCAGGGCGCGGCCGCTGCAGGACGGGCAGACGGCCGGCACCGGCGCCTGGGCGCCGCAGTGGTGGCAGATCAGCCGCGCACGGCCGCGGTGCAGGGTCAGGTGGGCGTCGCACTGGGTGCAGGGGGCGCTCCAGCCGCAGTCATGACACAGCAGCACCGGCGCGTAGCCGCGGCGGTTGAGGAACAGCAGCGCCTGGCCGCCCGCCTGCAGGTGCCGGCCCACCGCCTGGAGCAGCGGCGCGCTCAGGCCCTGCTGCAGGGGCAGGCCGCGCACGTCGAGAATCTGTACGCGCGGCGGCGCGGCCTCGCTCACGCGGCGCGTCAGGCGCACCTGCGCGTAGCGGCCGCTGCGGGCGTTGTGCAGGGTTTCCAGCGCCGGGGTGGCGCTGCCCAGAACGATGGCAATGCCGTTGCGGCTGGCGCGGTACAGCGCCACGTCGCGGGCGCTGTAGCGCAGTCCTTCCTGCTGCTTGTAGGAGACGTCGTGCTCTTCATCCACCACGATCAGGCCCAGCCGGGCAAACGGCAGGAACACGGCGGAGCGGGTGCCGATCAGCACCCGCGCCTCGCCGGCGCGGGCCCGCAGCCAGGCCTGCTCGCGCGCCGCGTCACCCAGGCCGGAGTGAAAGCACAGCACCGTGGGGCCGAAACGGTCCTGAAAGCGCTGCACGATCT
>JBKHXN010000119.1:0-33862 GCA_046565985.1 Gammaproteobacteria bacterium | reverse complement strand
TTGGAGCGGTGCACGATGCGGGTATTGATGGCCGCCATCACGAAGGGCGCCAGCCAGCTGCGCGCCGCGGGATCGTAGGCGGTGCGGCCGATGCCGGGCTGGCGCGGGCCGCGCGGATTGCCCGGCGGACAGATCGAGTACGGATCGCGCAGCTCCCTGCGGATCTCGGGGTCGCGCAGGCTTTCCTTGACCACGTTCATCAGGCTCGCCACCGTGCCGCCGGACATGGCGCCGCGCATCGCCTTCACCCGCAGCCGCACGCGGGTGCAGGGCTCGCCAAAGCGCTCGCGCGCGGCCTGCTGGAGAAAATGCACGCCCAGGTCGGAGGGAACGGAATCGAAGCCGCAGCAGTGGACGATGCGCGCACCGCTCTGGCGGGCCGTCTGTTCATGGGCGCGGATCATGCGGCTGATCCACTGCACCTCGCCGGTGAGATCGCAGTAATCGGTACCGGTCTCGGCGCAGATCCCGACCAGCGGCGAGCCGTACAGGGCATAGGGGCCAACGGTGGAGACCACCACACGGGTGCTGGCGCACAGCGCGCGCAGGGCGCTCTCGTCCGCCGCGTCGGCCACGATCAGGGGCAGGTCCTGGGCGCCGGGGCCAAGACTGGCGCGCAGGCTTTCCAGCTTCTGCCTCGAGCGCCCCGCCAGCGCCCAACGCAGCTCGCCGGCCGCGCCGTGGCGCTGGAACAGGTAGGCGCTGAGTATCTGGCCGACAAAGCTCGTCGCGCCGAAAACCACGATTTGGTGTGGTGCCGGATTCATTTCATACTCCCACGTGAGGTGTTGCCCTGGACGGCCGCCATTGTGCGGCAAATCGTCCATCCGTATCCGCCGCGCAACTGGCCTGGAATCCGCAATGAGTTCACGCCCCCGCACTGACTCCGGCGTCTCGCCCGAATGGCTGGCCTGGCTGGCGGCGCTGCTGCCGGTTCTGGTGATCCACGGCCTGTATCTGTACTCCGCGCACGCCGGCCATGTGCCCTGGTGCCTGCCCTACCTGGACGGCTGCACCTCGATCAGCGCCGCCACGCGCCAGGGTCACGCCGTATACGGCTTCCGGGCAGTGATGCTGCCCTATGCCGTGGTGCTCGCCGCGTACTGGTGGGTCGCGGCCCTGTGGTGCCGGGCCCTGCTGCCGCAGGCGCGCATCCGCCGCGGCTGCGTGCTGGGGCTGGGGCTGGTGGGCGCGGCGTTCTACCTGCTGTATGCGACCTTCCTCGGCGAGCAGGGGCCGGTGTACCAGCTGCTGCGCCGCTACGGCATCAACCTGTACTTTGCCTTCACCGTGCTGGCGCAGATGCTGATGATCAGCCTGCTGGCGCGCCAACCGCAGATCCCCGCGGCGCTGCGGCGGCTGTTCCTGCTGCTGTTTGCCCTGCTGATCCTGCTGGGGCTGGCGAGCCTGCCGCTGCAGTACCTGGTGGAAGACCGGCGCGCTCTGCTCAACGCCATCGAGTGGAGCTATGCCCTGCTGATGGTCTGCCTCTACCCGCTCACCGGGCTGGCCTGGCGGGCCACCGGCCTGCGGCTGCAGATCCGTCTGCAGCCCGCAGGCTGACCCTTCAGAAGCGCAGCAGCAGCCGCATCACCAGCGCCACACCCAGGCCCCAGGCGCCGTTGAGCATCAGCGCTCCGACGATGATCTTCGGGTCCCAGCCGCCCGCCATCGGCAGACCCTTGAGCGGGAATACGATGAACAGCGCGACCACGCTGGGGCCGATGGCGCCGAGCACCACCGCCAGGCTCCAGAACGGCACGCCGGTCATGGAGCGGATCACCCACCACAGCGCGATGCCCCACAGCCCGCCCCAGAACGCCAGCGAGATCACCGCCGGCACGTGCAGCGGCGCGGTGGCGGTCATGTCGAAGGCCGCGCGCGGCGAGATGCCGGCGGCGTGCAGGCCGGCCAGCAGCCCCTGATGAAAGACCAGCGTGGCCACAAATCCGGCCACAAACGCCTTGATGTATTCCATTGCCTGTTTCTCCCCGTGGTGGTGTAGCGGATTCTGCGCCGAATCTTCACCTGCGCACACCCCGCGGCGCCAGCCCGGCGGCGGTCGTGCGTTTTTGTCACGCTGCGACTAAGCTGAAAATCATTCCACCTGCACCCGGAGCGCCCCCATGAGCCTGCAGTCCGACTGGAGCACGACCGTGGAGCGCCTCTATACCGGCCTGCTGGAGGTGATCGCGGCCTACCTGCCCAAGCTCTTCGGCGGGCTGCTGCTGCTGCTCGCGGGCTGGCTGCTGGCCACCGTGCTGCGGATCATCGTCACCCGTCTGGCCACGGGCCTGGGCCGCCTGCTGCCGCGGCTGCTGCCGGGCAACCACGGCCTGCGCGGGCCGGGGCGGATGCCGGGCGTGATCGGGGCCCTGGTGTTCTGGATCGTGCTGCTGGCATTTCTAACGGCCGCCAGCCAGGTGCTGGGGCTGACCGTCTTCGCGGTCTGGCTGGACCGCATTCTCGCCCAACTGCCGCTGCTGGCGGCGGCGGCGCTGATCCTGGTGTTTGCCTTCGCGCTGGGCCAGTTTGCACGCAGGCTGGTGGAAGATCTCACCGCCTCTCTGGATTACCGCGGCCTGCTCGGCGCGGCCGCCCAGGTCTCGGTGTGGGTGATCGCGCTGGTGATCGCCCTGGATCTGATCGGCCTGGATACCACCTTCCTGGTGGTGCTGGCCGGCATTCTGCTCGGCGGCGTCGCCGGCGGTGCGGCTCTGGCCTTTGGCCTGGGCGCGCGCAGCTGGGTGGAGGATCTGCTGGGCATCCGCGAGCTGCAGGGCCGCTACCGCGAGGGCGACCGCATCCGGCTCGGCGAGCTGGAGGGGCAGATCGTGGAGCTGACCGCGCGCAGCGTGATCCTGGAAATGCCCGACGGGCGCACCGCCATCCCCGGCCGGATGTTCAGTGAACGGCCCTGCACCCTGCTGATCCGGGAGCAGGCCGGTGAATGAGGGCGGCATCCAGCTCAGCCTGGCCTTGCTCGACCGGCATCCGGACGCCGCCGCCGCGGTGCTCGAAACACAGAGTGCCCACTGCGTCGCCGCCTTCCTGGAACACATCCCGGCGCGCCTCGGCGGCCCGGTGCTGGCGCGGATGATGCCGTTCCATACCGCGCGCTGCCTGCTGGAACTGCCGACGGATACCGCCATCGCCCTGCTGCGCGAGATGCCGGCCGCGCTCGCCGCCACGGCCCTGCGGCAATGGCCGGCGCAACGTCGCGATCCGCTGCTGGAGGCCCTGCCCCTGCGCCTGGGCTGGACCCTGCGTCTGCTGCTGGGCTACCCGCAGACGACCGTCGGCGCCTGGATGGACCCGGAGCCGCCGCTGCTGCCGCCGGAGATCACTGCCGCCGAGGCCCTGCGCCGCCTGCGTGAGGAAGCGCGCGATCTCGACCGCGTGGTCTTCGTGGTGGACCGCGAGCAGCGCCTGCAGGGCCGCGTGCGCCTGGCCGAGTTGCTGCGCGCCGCACCCGCCACCCCGCTCAGTACCCTGCTGGAGCCGGACAGCCCGCATCTGGCCGCGCGCAGCGATCCGTCCAGCTGCCGTGACCACCCCGCCTGGCAGACCCACGAGGCCCTGCCGGTGCTGGCGCTCGACGGACGGCTGGTGGGCGTCCTGCATCACGATGAACTGCGGCGCGCCCTCAGCGCCGAGCGCGGCGGACCGCACGCCGGCCGTGGCCGGCTGGAGATGGCCGACGGCTACTGGCTCGGTCTCGCCGGCCTGGTCGAAGGGCTGACCCGGCTGCTGCCACCGGCCGCCGCGCCGCGCCGCGGCCCAGGAGAAAACCCGTGAACAAGCACGCAACGCCGGCCGTCGAAGCCCTGACGCACCGCTTCCTGCTCGATTACCCGCGCGAGGCGGCTCAGGCCCTGGAACGGCTGCCGCCCGAGGACGCCGCGCCGCTGCTCGGCCGGCTGCCCATCCATGTCCTGCGCGCCACCTGGGATTACCTGATTCCCAGCCTCGCCGAGCGGCTGCTCACCGCGCTGCCGGACGCGGTCGCCAGCGCCCTGCTGCGCGAACTCGATCCGGGGCGGGCCGCCGCCACCCTGATCCGCCTGGAACCCGACACCCGCCAGCGTCTGCTCGCCGGGCTCGACCGGGAAACCGCCCAGGACCTGGAGCGTCTGATCCGCTACCCGGCCGACAGCGCCGGCGCGCTGATGGAAACCCGCGTGGCCGTGCTGCGCCCGGAGACCACCGTGGCCCAGGCCCTGGAGCACCTGCGCCAGAACCGCCCGCGCACCCTGCGCTCGGTCTTTCTGGTCGATGAGCAGCTGCGCCTGCAGGCGGTGGTGGACCTCCAGGACCTGGCCCTGGCCCCCGCCGACAGCCTGCTCGGCACCCTGGGACGCCCGTTGACCGTCAGCGTCAGCGCGGTGGACCCGCGCGACCTGGTGGTGGAACTGCTGGAGAAGCAGCACCTGGAAGAACTGCCGGTGCTGGACCTGCACGGCCAGCTGCTCGGCGTCATCCGCGCGGCCGAACTGATGAGGGCCCTGCAGGAATCCACCAGCGCAGACCTGCAGATGATGGTGGGCGTGAGCAAGGACGAGCGTGCCCTGTCACCGGTCGGCTTCGCCGTGCGCAAGCGCCTGCTGTGGATGCACATCAACCTGCTCACCGCCTTTCTGGCGGCCTCGGTGGTGGGCGTGTTCGAGAGCACCATCGCCCAGTTCACCGCGCTGGCGGTGCTGCTGCCGGTGGTGGCCGGCCAGTCCGGCAACGCCGGCGCCCAGGCCCAGGCGGTGACCATGCGCGGCCTGGCCTTGCACGAGATCGGCATCCGCCAGTGGCTGCGCATGGTGCTCAAGGAGTTCCGCATCGGCCTGATCAACGGCGCCGCCGTGGCGCTGACCACCGCGGCGGGTGTCTATGTCTGGAGCGGTAGCGCGGGGCTGGCGCTGATCATCAGCCTGGCCATGGTGCTGTCCATGACCATCGCCTGCGTGGCCGGTGCCCTGGTGCCGATCATGCTCACGCGTTTCGGCCAGGACCCGGCGCAGTCCTCCTCCATCATCCTCACCACGGTGACCGACGTCTCCGGGTTTCTCAGCTTCCTGGGCATCGCCGCCCTGCTCTCCGGCCTGCTGCTGGCCTGAGTGCGCGGCTCAGGCGCCGGCGGCTTCCAGGCTGGGGTAGTCGGTATAACCGCGCGCGTCGCCGCCGTAGAAGGTCGCGCGCTGGTAGGCGTTGAGCGGGGCCTGCAGTTCGATGCGCCGCGGCAGATCGGGATTGGCGATGAACAGGCGCCCGAAGGCAACCGCGTCCACCCGGCCACTGGCGACCGCCGCCTGGGCGGTCTGCGGCGTGTAGCCGCCCGCGGAGATCAGCACCCCACCGAAGGCTTCGCGGAACATCGCGGCGGCGTCGGGCGCCCCGGCGTCAATCTGGTCGGACCCGCCTGCGGTGGTGGCGCGTGGCTCGATCAGATGCAGATAGGCCAGCTTGCGCTCCGACAGCCAGCCGATGATCCGGGTGAAATGGCCGGCGTAGTCGGAATCGGACATGTCGTTGAAGGTTCCGTAGGGCGAGAGCCGCACGCCCACCCGGCCCGCGCCCCAGACCTCGGTCACCACGTCCACGACCTCGAGCAGCAAGCGGGCACGATTCTCCAGGCTGCCGCCATAGCGGTCGCTGCGCCGGTTGGTTCCGTCCTGCAGGAACTGGTCCAGCAGGTAGCCGTTGGCACCGTGCACTTCCACGCCATCAAAGCCGGCGTCACGCGCACGCAGGGCCGCCTGCCGGTAACCCGCGACAATGGCGGGAATCTCCGCGGTCTCCAGCGCGCGCGGCGTCTCGAAGGGCACGCTCTTCCAGTCCGCCGTCAGCGTCTTGCCGCCGGGCGCGATGGCGCTGGGCGCCACCGGCAGTCCGCCGTCGGGCTGGAACGAGGAATGCGAGATCCGCCCCACATGCCAGAGCTGCAGGAAGATGCGCCCGCCCGCGCCGTGCACGGCCTCGGTAACCTTGCGCCAGCCCGCCACCTGCTCGGCGGAGTGGATCCCGGGCGTGGCCGGATAGCCCTGCCCCTGCGGCGAGATCTGCGTGGCCTCGGCGATGATCAGACCGGCGCTGGCGCGCTGCCGGTAGTACTCGGCGTTGAGTTCGTGTGGCGTATTGCCGGCACCCGCGCGCATGCGCGTGAGCGGGGCCATGATCACCCGGTTGCGCAGCAGATAGGGGCCCAGTTGCAGCGCCTGGAGCAGTGATGGATCGGCCATGGGATTCCCGTTTGCAGTGAAATGGATGCGGCAGACAGGACCACGGCCCGGCCGGCGCAGGTACAGGAGTTGGGGGCGGGCGCGGATCATTCAAGCCAGGGCGGATTAGACAAGCCCCAGTGGTTCAGGTACCTTAACTCCCGCAGTTGTTTCAAGTAGCGTTATCAGCGTGCGTTCCCGGTCGCTTCATTGCGTCCCTACACCCTTGATGCCTTCCTTGATCGCTTGCAACCCCACGGGCGGTTTGCCCGTATTTCAACCGTTATAGGAATGTACAGATGAGCAATGTTTCCACCGGAACCGTCAAATGGTTCAACGACGCCAAAGGCTTCGGCTTTATCACCCCCTCTGAAGGCGGCGAAGACCTCTTTGCCCACTTCAAGGAAATCCAGGGCAGCGGCTTCAAGTCCCTGACCGAAGGCCAGAAGGTCGAGTACGTTGCCACGCGCGGCCCGAAGGGCATGCAGGCAACGCAGATTCGTCCTCTCTAAGCCGAATCGGCGTCAAAAAAAACCGCAGCCCAGGCTGCGGTTTTTTTGTGCCCGTCGTTCCGGGAAGTCTGCGCGGCACCTCGCCGGCAACACCTGCTGCAGTGTTACAGCGGCGCTGCCCGGGCACTGCGCCGCCAGCGGCGGCGCAGCAGGGCACCCAGCAGCAGGCCACCCAGCAGCCAGGGGGTGATGGCTGCCGCGCTGCCGCCGCGCACCGGTGAGGTGCCGCCGCCGGTACCGCCGTCGCCCGTACCGCCACCCGTCCCGCTGCTGGTCGTGCGCACCGGCAGGTTCAGCACCACCCGCTGCAGGCTGAGACTGGACGGCGGAGTGCTGGACTTGAGGTAGGGCGCATCGTCCTGCATCAGTTCCAGGCGGATGCGGCTGCCCTTGGTGAATTTCCAGCCGTTGCCGAACAGCTCGAATCTGATCACCCCGCCGGTGACTTCCGCGGCGCTGAGGCGGCGGAAGCCGCGGTCGGCCATCAGCGCGCTGTTGTTGGGCAGCACTTCATAAAGACGCGCGTTGAGCTGCACGCTGTTGCTGTCGCCCGAGGCGGTGAACAGCGCCGTGATGACCCCGGCGCCGAGCAGGGTGAGATCGTCCTCCAGCACTGCCGAGGTGTACTGCACCACCCCGGTGGGCGCCGGATCGCTGGCCGCACGCACCGAGCACTTGTTGCTCATCTGCGAGGTGGCCACCGGATCGGCGTGGGTGCCGCCGCCGGCCGTCGAGGTCGTGGTGGTGCCGGTGGGGCCGGCAGTGAAGCTTGGCGCCGAACCGCCGCTGTCGAAAGTCCGCGTGGCGTTGGCCAGTGATTCGAAGCGCGCGGCGGTGAAGGTGTCGCCCGGCTCGTCCACCGGCTGGGTCTCGGTTCCCTTGCCCGGGCAGACCTGCAGGGCCGCGGTCACGTCGAAGCTCGGCGCGGCCTGGGCCGGATTGGCGGCCGGCTTCGCGTAGTGGTCGATGAAGCGATTCAGCCGGGTGGTCACCCCGGTACGCACCAGCGAAACCGGCGGGGCGTTGAAATCAAAGACGGTGCCCTCCTCGGGCGGCGGCGCGGGGCGCGAGAAGTCCGCGTCGGTGCAGACACGACGATTTTCGCCGCAGATATCGGCCCACTCCTTGGTCTTGTTCTGCACGAAGTGCTGGTAGTCGCCGAAGTAGGCCTTCAGCGGGTAATCCGGCAGCAGCGCGAGGATGCGGTTGTGCATGCGCCGGTTCTCGTGCGGCGGGAACAGGGGGTCGGTGAACGTGGCGGCGTTGAAGACCGGGATCCGGTATTCCGGATCGCTGACGATCCGGTTGAACCAGTGCTGCTGGTAATAGGCGGAACGATCGGCCAGGAACTCCGGCAGGATGGTCGCCAGCGTGTTGTTGCAGGCCGGGTTGGATTCGCTGGGATAGCTGCCGCTCAGGCAGCTCTGCGCCTCGGTGATCGAGGCGGGGAAGTTGGCACCGCTCAGGCCCGTACCGTACAGCCCGGCGTTGATGCTCTGCTTGGGCATGCCGGTGGGCAGCGGCGTCTCGCAGGCGCTGCCGTCCACCTTGCGGCCGGAGGAGTCACAGCCGTCCGTGCTCGGCAGCGCCGTCGGCAGGGACGAATGCCGCCCAGTGGGCACCAGCGAATACACCAGGTCGGTCCAGCCGTAGCGCGGGGCGACCACGGCGAGCTTCATGCGCTGGCCGTCGGCGCCGGTCTCGGCGTTGCAGTTCCAGATCGGATCGGTCAGCGCCATCCAGGCAAAGCCGCCGCCGTAGGAGCCCCCGGTGGCGACCACCGCATTCGGGTTGATGCGGTTGGTCCGGCCGTTGATCGCGTCCCACTGGCTGGCGTTGGCCAGCACCTGGCAGGCCAGATGCTGGAAGTCGTTGATCTCGAAGCGCCGCGAGTCGATCTGTGTCTGGCCGGTGGAGCCGGCGCGGTTGGGGCCGGTGGGACCATTGGTGGCAAAGCCGCGCGAGGTGTAGTTGACCACCACGTAGCCGCGCGAGGCGAACCAGGCATTGTTGTAGTGCCATTTCTCGCTCTCCACGGCAAAGCTGCCGGCCGCCGTCTTGGTGCCGGATTCCCAGCTGGTCTTGTTGCCGCTGCAGCAGCCGTGCATGAAGAACAGCAGCGGGTAGCCCTCGGCCGGCGGCGGGGACAGCGGCCAGGTGATGTCCACGTCCAGCGCGATGTTGCCGTCGGTGTCCGCGCCGGAGACGGTGGTGGGGATTTTCTTCGGCGGCAGCCCGGTGTAACCGTCATCGCCGTACTCGGCGGGCACGGTGATGGCTCTGAGCCCGCCGACGTTGGCGGTGGAGCCGCCGGCGGCCGGCACGCCATCGTCACAGAACACATAGTCCAGCGGCGGTGTGTCGAAGCGCACGCAGTTGCCGATGTCGTACAGACTGGCGGGAACCGCCGCCTGTACACTCGCCGCCATGCCGCACAGACACAACAGCATCCCCAGCCGGGCCATCTGCTTCATGACATGCTCCTCCACCTGATTTCGTAATATGCGGCCCGCAACTGACCGCTGGTTCACCCCTATATTACGACTTTGTGAAGGCGCCAGATGCCGCGCCAGCCAACCGGAGAGCAGCCGATGAGCAAACAGCACCGTTACCAGGCCACCGTGGTCTGGGAAAAGCGTGAAGGCGAGAAATTCACCGACAACCGCTATGCCCGTGCCCACCAGTGGCAGTTTGACGGCGGCCTGAGCGTGGCGGCTTCCAGTTCGCCGCAGGTGGTTCCCGTTCCCCTGTCCAGCGAAAACGCGGTGGACCCGGAAGAGGCCTTCGTCGCCTCACTCTCGTCCTGTCACATGCTGTTCTTCCTGTTTCACGCCGCCCGCAAGGGCCATGTGGTGGAACGCTATGAAGACCGCGCCGAGGGCCTGATGGGCCAGAACGCCCAGGGGCGCACCGCCATGCTCAAGGTCAGCCTGCGCCCGCAGATCCGCTGGGGCGGTGAGCGCCAGCCACAGGCCGCGGAGCTGGACGCCCTGCACGAGGCCGCCCACCACGACTGCTTCATCGCCAATTCGGTGAGCTGCGAAGTCGTGGTGGAAGCGGCTTGAAAGCGCCGCCGCACGTGGAGCCGGTTGACTGCCTGGTGTTCCGCTGCGCGCGCCAGCCGGAGCTGTACCTCTACCTGCGCGCAGACCTGGCGGTGGAGGATCTGCCCCCGCCCCTGCAGCAGCGCACCGGGCGCCTCACCCCCGTGATGCGCCTGTCCCTCACCCCGGCCACGCGGCTGGCCCGTGTGGACGCGGGCAGGGTCTGCGCCAGCCTGCGGGATGGTGGACACTATTTACAGATGCCCCCCGACGGCCTGCTGCAGGCCCATCTCTATACCGGCGACTGACGCCGACCGACCGGAACCCCACATGATCACCGTGCACCACCTGAACAACTCCCGCTCGCAGCGCGTGCTCTGGCTGCTGGAAGAGCTGGGCCTGCCCTACGAGGTCAAGCGCTACGAGCGCAACACGCGGACCATGCTGGCGCCGCCGGAGCTGCGCGCGGTGCACCCGCTGGGCAAGTCCCCGGTGATCACCGACGGCGAGAACACCGTGGCCGAATCCGGCGCGATCCTCGAATACCTGGCCGAACGCCACGGCCAGGGCCGGCTGGTCCCGCCGGCCGGCAGCCCGGAGCAGCTGCGCTACCGCTACTGGCTGCACTACGCCGAGGGCTCGCTGATGCCGCTGCTGGTGATGAAGCTGGTCTTCGGCCGGATCCCGGTCTCGGTGCCGCGGCTGATCCGCCCCATCGCACGCGGCATTGCCCGTGGGGTGCAGCAGAAATTCCTCGACCCCAACATCGCCCTGCACCTGGACTTCGTGGAAACCGAACTGGGCCAGAGCCCCTGGTTTGCGGGCGAGGCCTTCTCGGTCGCCGACATCCAGATGAGCTTCCCGCTGGAGGCCGCGGCCGCACGCGCCGGTGGCGAAGACCGCCCGCGTATCCGGGCCTATCTGCAGGCCCTGCACGCCCGGCCGGCCTACCAGCGCGCGCTGGAACGCGGCGGCCCCTACGAGCTGATGCGCTGAACGCGAGCCTGCCTCCGGCCCTGCAGCCATGAAGCGGCCGCTCAGCACCATAGACCTGCACAGCCACTCCACGGCCTCGGACGGCACCCTCGGCCCGGCCGCGCTGGTGGCGGCCGCGGCCGCCGCGGGGGTGACCGTGCTGGCGCTGACCGATCACGACAGCACCGCCGGGCTGGACGCCGCGCAGGCCGCGGCCGCGGCGCATGGGATGCGGCTGGTTCCCGGCGTGGAGATTTCCGTGAGCTGGGAACGTCACACCCTGCACGTGCTGGGCCTGGGCATCGATCCGCAGGCGCCCGCGCTGCAGCGCGGCCTGGCCCGGCTGCAGGCGCAGCGCGAGACGCGCGCCGAACAGATTGCCGCCCGCCTGGACCAAGCCGGGCTGCCCGATGCCCTGGCGCGCGCCCGGGCCCTGGCCGGCGCGGGCCAGGTCACGCGCACCCATTTTGCGCGCGCGCTGGTCGCGGCCGGCCTCAGCAAGAACCTGAAAAAAGCCTTCCAGCGCCACCTCTCGGTGGGCAAGCCGGCCTATGTGAAGACCGCCTGGGCCGATCTGGGCGAGGCCCTGGACTGGATCCGCGCCGCCGGCGGCGAAGCGGTGCTGGCCCACCCGGCGCGCTATGACCTGGGCCCTACCACCCGGTCACGGCTGCTGGAGGCGTTTCGCCAGGCCGGCGGCACCGGCATGGAAGTCTCCTGCGGCAGCTCCGAACCGGCCGAAGTAGAACAGCTGGCCGCCGAGGCGCAGGCGCACGGCCTGCTCGGCTCCCTGGGCTCGGATTTCCATGATCCGGCACAGCACTGGCTGGGCCTGGGCCGCCTCCATCCCCTGCCGGCCACGCTGCCGCCCGTGTGGTCGCGCTGGGGCCTGTGAGCCCCGGCGCAGTGTGGGCTCCAGCAAGGAACCTTGAAGTTCCTTAATAAATAGAGGTTTTAAACGAATTCTGATTGTGAACGACTGTTACTGACCAGTCGTACAATAAAAAACTTTGAAATTCCGCAATAGGACGCGTAGAGTTCCCATACATGACGGGCCGTCCCACGCGGGCGGCACGCAGACAAGCATAAAAATCTCTGGGAGGAGAACATGCTAAAGAAGCTACTACCGCTGCTCGCGGCCGGTCTGGCCCTGTGCCTGTCCAACCCCGCGCTGGCGCGCACTGCCGACAAGACCGCCTACCCCATCGTCTTTGCCCACGGCATGGCGGGCTTTGATGACATCCTCGGCTACGACTACTGGGGTGACGACTACGGGGTCTATGTGCTCGATACCTGCCAGTGGGGCGAGTACTACTGCAATCCGGACATCCACTACAACCAGCAGTCCTTCGTCGCCTCGGTGACACCCTTCCAGAGCTCCGAGCAGCGCGGCTACGAGCTCTATCAGGACATCCTGGGCTACATGGCCTCCACCGGCGTCAGCCACGTCAACATCGTCGGCCACTCGCAGGGCGGGCTGGATCTGCGCAAGGCCGCCAAGCTGCTCTACCAGAACAAGGGCTACACGGTGGTCAAGTACGGGATCAGCATTTCCTCGCCGCACCGCGGCTCGCCGATCGCCAAGTACGTCTACCGGCTCAACCCCGGCGTGCAGTCGGTGCTGGCGGCGCTGGCCAAGTATTTCGGTGATGTGATCTACGGCTCTGGCAACGACGCCTACGCCGCGCTCAAGCAGCTGATCCATGACGACATAGACCCCAATGACGGCATCACCACCGGCACCAAGGCCTTCAACGCCAAGTACCCGGTGAGCGGCACCTACATCGCCCGCTCGCGCAGCTTCCTCACCGGGCAGGACAACTACAACATGAACCCGGCGCTGTACCTGCTCAAGGAAGCCTGGACCACCATCGACGGCGACGGCTACGCCACCACAGACGCCAACGGCGACGGCGCGCTCGGCACCGGCGACGGTGATCCGCACGACAACGACGACGACGGCCTGGTGGGCATCAACTCCCAGCAGATGGGTTACCGCCTGGAATACTGGGAGTGCTACGGCTGCCTGGACTATGTCTGGCAGCAGACCGATACCGGCTTCGTGGGCAACCTCAACGCGCCCGACGCCACCCAGATGACCTCGCACAAATGGAAGATCAACCAGGATCACCTGGACGTGATCGGCGTGCCGCCGGACACCTTCGACGAGATGGAGTTCTACGCCGCCATCACCGATTACATCGCCGACAACGGCTACTGAGTTCAGGGGGAATGACCGGCAGGCAGGGATGCCGACCCGGTCTTGGGCCTTGCCTTAGGGCAGGGCCCTTCTTTTTTGGGAGTACATGACGTGATCTCTTTCACCCGTACGCATCTGATCCTGGTGCTGGCCTGCGCGGGCCTGGTGCTGCTGTTCGCAGGCCTGCGCGCGGCCGACGCTCCCGCGGGCGCCGCCGCACCCGCCACGGCCCCAGCCGCGCCCGACGCCGCCGCGGACAGTTCGCCGCCCGGCACGCAGACCGCAACTGCCCATCCGCTGCCACTGACTGCCGACGACCAGGTCCTCATCGAGCAGCTGCGCGGCCGCTTTGCGGGCCGCATCGACTCCCCGCATGCGCAGATCAAGCTGCTCGAACAGCTGCAGTCCTATCTCATGGCGCTGTACCCGGAGGACTGGCAGGCGCGGATCGGCGTCTTCCTGCGCGCCCTGTTCCCGCAGCTGGCGCAGGATCTGGAGTCACAGTTTCACAAGCTCATGCAGCACAACGACTGGCTGCGCACCCACCGCGATGATCTGCTGCAACTGCCGCCCGCCGAGCGGCGCCAGCAGCTGTGGGATGCGCGTCGCGCAGTCTTCGGCGCGCAGGCGGAGCAGATCTGGGCCGCCGAGCTGAAGAATCAGGCGGTACAGGACACCCTGCTGGGGCTGGAGGACGCCGCGCACCTCACCGTGCAGGAAAAATTCTCCCAGTATCTGGCCAGTGTCCAGCAGGCGCATGGCGAGCAGGCTGCGGCGCTGTTGCAGCGCCGGCAGACCGAGCTGCTGAACCGTTTCCTCGAGGTGGGCAGCGTGCAGTCCGATCTGCAGGCACAGGCGCCGGACCAGCGCCAGGCCAGCCTGCGCGCGCTGCGCCACGCCATGGGCATGGACCAGGCTGCGCTGGAGCGCTGGAGCGCCGTGGACCGTGCGCGCGACACCGCCTGGGAACGCGGCCAGGGCTACGAGCGCGAACGCGCGCGCATCCTCGCCGAGTCCGCCGAAGCGGAACGGGAGAAACGCCTGCAGGCCCTGCGCAGGGAACGTTTCGGTGACGAGGCGGAGCTGATCGCCGCCGAGGAAGCCTCCGGCTTCTATCGTTACCAGCGCGAACGTCGTATCGGCCGCGAGTAGGCGGGCCCTAGCCCGGCTCGTCGGGTACCTGCAGGGTAATGAACGCGGCCGCCAGCGGCGCCAGCTCACGGCCCACCTCCAGCAGTCGCGACGGCCCGTGCTCGTGCACGGTGCGCACGATCAGCTCGTGCAGCGCGCCCACAGCCGCCAGGGCATGGAGCTCGCTCAGCTCGCGCACCTCCGGGCGGCCGTCGTGGACTTCACGGCTGAGCTGGATCAGCAGGCGGGCGAATTCGCGCTGCATGGCCAGGCGCCGGTCCAGCGCCTCGGCGCCCGCGGCGGGCAGCTCCAGATAGAACGCGCGCGTTGCCTCCGGCATGGCAGCCAGCGCGGCCAGCAGGCCGCGCACGGTGAACTGGGTGCGGGCATGCACACTGCCCTGCATCCGGAACAGGCGCATGACGGTCTCCACCAATTGCAGGGTGAAGGCGTCGAAAGCCGCGATGAAACAGCCGAGCTTGTCGGGAAAGTGCACATAGAACGTGCGCTTGGCGATGGCAGCGCGACGCACGATGTCGTTGAGCGTGACGGCAGCATAGCCTTTCTCCGCCACCAGCTCGGTGATCGCCTCCAGCAGCCGCTGGCGCTGCGAGGCCACGACCAGACTGTGCTTGAGCTTGTGGCGGCCGCGCGGCAGCACGCGGGGGACCAGCTCGACCGGACGGCTGCTGCGGGTATCGCTCATGGGGCATTCTAGAACGCCGGGCGGGCTGCGGCGCTCAGGCCATGCGCGAAACCCAGGACAGCGGCGCCCAGCGCATCACCAGGCCCATCAGGCTCCAGGGCCAGGCGGGAACGCAGGCCGTGGCGGGTTCCTTCTCGATGGCACGCACCAGCGCCCGGCAGCCGGTCTGGGTATCCACCATGAAGGGCGTGTTCTTCACTTTTTCATTGATCTCGGAGCGGATGTACCCGGGGAAGATCGTGCTGGCGCGGATCGGGGTGCGGATCAGATCGGCGCGAATGCCCTCGGTCAACGCCGCCAGACCGGCCTTGGTCGCGGCGTAGGTGGTGAGGTTGCGCGGCATGCCGCGCATGGCGCTCATGGAGGAGATGGTCACCAGATGTCCGGCGTTCTGCGCGCGGAAGATTTCCAGCGCCGCCTCGCACTGGGCCAGCGCCGCAACGAAGTTGGTCTCGGCGGTTTTGCGGTTGGCATAAAAGTAGCCGGTGCCCAGCGGCTGGCCCTTGCCCAGGCCGGCGTTGACGATCACCCGATCCAGCGAGCCCAGATCCTCGCGGAAGGCGCGAAACACCTCGAACACCTGGTCGAAGTCCATCACGTCCAGCGCGCGCACGCTGACCTTGATCTGCGGATGCGCCGCCAGCAGCTCGGCGCGCAGTTCCTCCAGCCGGTCGGTACGGCGCGCGCACAGCGCCAGGTTGCGCCCCCGTGCGGCAAACTCGCGGGCCATGCCGCGGCCGAGTCCGGAACTGGCGCCGGTAATGAGGATGTTCTGACGCATGGGAGCTCCTATCGGTAGGTGATGAGGGCCGACTGCGGCCCTTCAAAATGACTGTGTTCGTTGAGCGTGCTCAGGTGGATGCCGCCACGGCCCACCAGCAGCTTGGTGACGGAGGCGTTGGCAATGGTCCAGTTCAGCCGCAGCGCGCGCTCGGCGGGCAGGCCCAGCAGGCGCTGGCAGACCACGCTGATGGCGCCACCGGAAGTAAAGACCAGCGCGGTCTGCGAGCGCGTCAGGGTGCCGGCCAGGCGCTCCAGGCCATCGGTCACGCGGGTGCAGAACTGGCTCCAGGTCTCACGGTATTCGGCGTCGTGCTGACCGTCGGTCCAGCGTGCCACCGCTCTGGCGAACAGTGACTGGAAGGCTTCGCGCGGGTTGTCCATGCGCGCCAGGTCGGCGGCGATGGCACTCTGCTCGCGGTAGCGCGGATCGAGCCCGGCGAGCACGTCGTTGTGGTCGTACTCGTCCCAGGCGCGGTCCTGCTGCCACTCCGCCGGCAGGTCCATGGCCTGCAGGCAGGCCGTGGCGGTCTGCTGGTGGCGGCGCATGCCGCCGCACAGCACCTGATCCGGGCAGGTCTGCCGCGCCAGCAGGGCGGCGCCCAGTATTTCCGCCTGCCGGACGCCCGCCGCCGAGAGCTGATCGTAATCGGACGCGGCGAACGAGGCCTGCCCGTGGCGGATGAGCAGGATGGTGCTCACGAAGACGCCGTGGAACCCCGTGCATCCGGCGCGCGCGGAGCCATCATGCGCCGCGTGCCACGGACCAGGATCGCCAGGTAGGCCGCAAACGGCAGCAGGCGCTTGAGCCGCCACAGCAGGCGCTCACGCGCGTGGGTGAGAATGTGAAACTCACCGCGTGCCACCGCCCGGAAAACCTGCCCGGCGATCTCGTCGGCGCTGACCTCGGCCTTGCCGACCAGCTTCTGCGTCATCTGCTGCACGTGGGGATTGCCGGCGCGCAGGGACTCCGCCAGATTGGTGCGGAAGAACGCCGGGCAGACCACGGAAACGCCGATGCCCGCGTCCGCCAGCTCGACCTTGAGGGTTTCCGACAGCGCCACCACTGCCGCCTTGGTGGCGTTGTAGGCTGACATCATCGGCGCGTGTATCAGGCCCGCCATGGACGCCACGTTGACGAAGTGCCCGTGGCCCTGGGCACGGAACATGGGCGTGAACACCTTGCAGCCGCGCA
The DNA here is from genome assembly GCA_046565985.1 of Gammaproteobacteria bacterium. GTDB lineage: Bacteria > Pseudomonadota > Gammaproteobacteria > Nevskiales > Nevskiaceae > Polycyclovorans. The sequence goes on along the minus strand of JBKHXN010000119.1, from coordinate 17,110 downwards.
CCACACCGAGCAGGTTGATGTCCACCGCCCAATGCCAGTCCTTGAGCGGGACCTCGTCTATGCCGCCGGCGATGGCCACTCCGGCATTGTTGACCACCACGTCCACGCCGCCCCAGTTGCGGTACAGCCACTCGGCCACTGCCTGGATCTGCACCTCGTCGGTGACATTGCATTTGGCAAAGTGCGCTTCTGCCCCGAGATCGCGCAGCAGCGAGAGGGTCTCCAGCCCGCGCAGCTCATTGACGTCACCGATGCACACGCGCCAGCCTTCGCGCGCATAGCGCTCTGCCAGCGCCCGCCCGAGGCCGGAAGCGCCGCCGGTGATGAAGATGCGCTTTTCGCGGTCATGCGTTTTTGCTGCGGTCATGCGGATGTTCCCTTTTTGTGTTGTGCCATGAGGGCGGCGTACTTGCCCAGTTCTACCCTGGCGATCAGCCCCCGGTGCACCGCGTCCGGTCCGTCGGCGATGCGCAGGACCCTCGCCACCGAGAACAGCGCCGCCAGCGGTGTATCGTGGGAGACCCCGGCCCCACCGAACATCTGGATCGCCTCGTCCACCACCTGCTGCAGGACGTTGGGAGCGATCACCTTGATGGCGGAGATTTCGGTCAGCGCCGGGATCGCGCCCACCTTGTCAATCTTCCACGCCGCGTAGAGCGTGAGCAAGCGCGCCTGGTCGATCGCCATGCGCAGGTTGGCGACGCGTTCCTGGTTGCCGCCCAGATTGATCAGTGGCTTGCCGAAGGCCACGCGCTGGATGCCGCGCTCGATCATGAGCTGCAGCGCGCGCTCGGCCGCGCCGATGCAGCGCATGCAGTGATGGATGCGTCCCGGCCCGAGGCGCCCCTGGGCGATCTCGAAGCCGCGGCCAGGGCCAAGGATGAGGTTGGAGGCCGGCACCCGCACGTTGTCGAAGATCACCTCGCCGTGGCCGTGCGGTTCGTCGTATTCGCCAAACACCGGCAGCATGCGCTGGATGCTGACCCCCGGCGTATCCAGCGGCACCAGCACCATGCTGTGCTGCTGGTGGCGGCCGGCGGCAGGGTTGGTCAGGCCCATGAAGATGGCGATGCGGCAGCGCGGGTCGCCGATGCCGCTGGCCCACCACTTGCGCCCGTTGATCAGTACCTGGTCGCCTTCCAGCACCGCGGTGGCGCGCATGTTGGTCGCGTCGCTGGAGGCCACGTCCGGCTCGGTCATGCAGAACACCGAGCGGATCTCGCCCGCCAGCAGCGGCATCAGCCAGCGCTGCTTCTGCTCGGGTGTGCCGTACTTCCACAGCACTTCCATGTTGCCGGTGTCCGGGGCGCTGCAGTTGAAGATCTCGGAGGCGAAAAAACTGCGCCCCATCTCCTCGGCCAGCGGCGCGTATTCCAAGTTGCTCAGGCCGGCGCCCAGCTCCGGATCAGGCAGGAACAGGTTCCAGAGTCCGGCGCTGCGGGCCTGGGCCTTGAGCTCCTCGATGCCGGGCAGCGGGCTCCAGCGCCGCCAGTCACCGCCGTGCGGACTCGCTGCCAGGGTCTTGAGCTGCTCGGTCTCCCAGGGCAGGACCTGGTCCTTGATGAAGCTGCGCAGACGCCGCAGGTAGTCCTGCGTGCGGGGGGTGTGGGCGAAGTCCATGGGCGGTCCCGGAAGCGGTGGGGCACTACCTTATGCCGTGGCAGACCCGTTATCCACTTTATTTGATGAATCTCATATCATCATTCAAATGAATGAATTAAAACGCACGGCGCGGATCGACCTGAACCTGTTCCGGGTGTTCGAGGCCATCCACCGCCTCGGCAGCCTCACCCAGGCGGCACGGGAGCTGCACCTGACCCAGCCGGCGGTGAGCAACGCCCTGGCGCGGCTGCGGGCGCAGTTCGGCGACCCGCTGTTCCGCCGCAGCGGGCGGCGCATCGTGGCAACGCCGCTGGCGCAGACGCTGGCCGCGGACGTGGCGCAGGCCCTGCACACCCTGAACGGCAGCCTCAGGCGCAGCCAGTCCTTCGATCCGGCGGAAACGGCACGACATTTCGTGATGGGCATGCGCGATTCGCTGGAGTTCACCCTGCTGCCCGCGCTCAGCCAGACCCTGCTCGCCCAGGCACCGCGCCTGCAGCTGAGCTGCGTGGGATTCGAGCGCGCCCAGCTCCCGCGCCTGCTCGGCGCCGGCGAACTGTCGCTGGCGGTGGACATACCCCAGCCGCTCGGCCCGGGCATCCGCCAGCAGACCCTGCTGACCGACCCCCTCTGCGTGCTGATGCGCAGCGGCCACCCCCTGAGCAGCGCCCCGCTGAGCGCGGCCGCCTGGCTCAAGGCCCGCCACGTGATCTTTTCCGCCCGCGCCAGCGGCCCGGCCCTGGAAGACGTGGCGCTGGCCCGGCGTGGCCTGAGCCGCGACGTGGCGCTGCGCTGCCAGCATCCCTACGCGGCCTGCCACATCGCGGCGCACTCCGATCTGCTGCTGACCCTGCCCCGCTTCCACGCCCGCTGGTTTGCCGCACAGCTGCCCCTGCACATCGCCGAGGCCCCGATCCCGCTACCGCGCATGGAGGTGCAGATGTACTGGCACCAGAACGCAGAGGAAGACCTGGGCAACCGCTGGCTGCGCCAGGCGCTGGTGGAGATTGCCGCACAGGGGCGCACGGATCGCCCGGCGCGCGCTCGCCAATCGCCGCGCCAGCGGTGAAGATAGACGCCCCTTTCCCGGAGCCCGCCATGAGCACCGTCCTCGGCTACGCCGCCGCCAATGCCCAGTCCCCACTCGCCCCTTTCAGCTTCGAACGCCGCGAGCCGCGCGCGCGGGATGTGGAGATCGAGATTCTCTACTGCGGCGTCTGCCACTCCGACGTGCACCAGGCGCGCGACGAATGGGGCGGCTCGATCTTTCCGATGGTGCCCGGACACGAGATCGTCGGCCGCGTGACCCGCGCCGGCAGCGACGTGAAGCGTTTCAAGGCCGGCGATCTGGCGGGCGTCGGCTGCATCGTGGATTCCTGCCGCAGCTGCCCGAGCTGCGCCGAAGGCCTGGAGCAGTACTGCCAGAAAGGCTTCACCGGTACCTACAACTCGCGCGAGCGTGACACCCAGGCGCCCACTTATGGCGGTTACGCCACGCGCATCGTGGTGGACGAGGCCTACACCCTGCGCATCTCCGAGCGCCTGCCGCTCGCGGGCGTGGCACCGCTGCTGTGCGCCGGCATCACCACCTACTCGCCGCTGCGGCACTGGGGCGTGGGGCCGGGCCACAAGGTGGGCGTGGTGGGCCTGGGCGGACTGGGGCACATGGCGGTCAAGCTCGCCCACAGCTTTGGCGCCCAGGTGGTGCTGTTCACCTCTTCCGAGCACAAGGTGGCCGACGCGCGCCGCCTGGGCGCCCATGAAGTGGTGATCTCGCGCGACAGGGCGGCCATGAAGGCCCACAGCCGCAGCTTTGATTTCATCCTCAACACCGTGGCGGCGCCGCATGATCTCAACGCCTTCCTCGCCCTGCTCAAGCGGGGCGGCACCATGACCCTGGTGGGCGTGCCGGACAAGGATCCGACGCTCAAGGTCGGCAGCCTGATCTTCAACCGCACCCACCTGGCCGGCTCGCTGATCGGCGGCATCGCCGAAACCCAGGAGATGCTCGACTACTGCGCGGCGCACGACATCACCGCCGACGTGGAGATCATCCCCATCCAGCAGATCAACGAAGCCTTCGAGCGCATGGTGCGCAGCGACGTCAAGTACCGCTTCGTCATCGACATGGCCAGCCTGCGGGCCGGCTGACCCCATGGACGGCAACTGGTACGAACGCCATCTGCTGCCCCACCTGATCGACTGCGCCTGCGGCCTGGGCCATGTGATGAAGGCCCGTGCCGCGATCGTCCCGCGCGCCCGGGGCCGGGTGCTGGAGATCGGCATCGGCACCGGGCTGAACCTGGCGTTCTATGTGCCGGGGCGCGTCAGCCACATCAGCGGCGTGGACCCCGTCGCCGCCATGCACCCCAAGGCACTCCGCCGCGCTGCGCATTGCGCCGTCCCGGTGACGATGCTGCCGCTGGAACTCGGCGAGATCGGCGCGCCCGCCGCCGCCTTCGACAGCATCGTCTGCACCTTCACGCTGTGTACCATCCCCGATGCCGTGGGCGCGCTGGCCGAGATGCGCCGCGTACTCAGGCCCGGCGGCGAACTGCTGTTCTGCGAGCACGCCCTGGCACCGGATCCCGGCGTGCGCCGCTGGCAGGATCGTCTCACCCCGTGGTGGAAGCCGCTGGCCGGCGGCTGTCACCTCAACCGCGACACGCCTGCCCTGCTGCGCGCCGGCGGCTTCCGGATCACCGAGCTGGACTCGGGCTACCTGCCCGGCCCGCGGCCCCTGAGCTACGTGCACAGCGGCGTGGCGGTCCACAGCGCCCTGCCGGCCTGCTAGGCTTGGCCACCGGCCCGGCCGGGATTACATAAAAAATACCGAGGAGATGTCCGTGGAAAAAACTGGCACTAAAGCCCTGGTCGGCGGCTGGCAGTGGGGTCCGTTCACCTTCCGCCTGCCGTTCTATCACACGCGGCTGTACTGGCCGGAGTTCCTGCAGGGGCTGCTGGTCTCGGCCGCCACCGGCCTGGCCCTGGTGCCGGTGATGACGCTGTATTTTGGTCTGAGCTTCGAGCAGGCGCTGACCTGCGCGATCATTCACAACATCCTCATCGTCTCGGCGCTGGTGATCTTCGGCGAGCCCTACGCGCCGGGCTGGGTCACCCCGGCGCTGCCGCTGGTGCTGGCCTTCGTCATGGGCAGCTACGCCGACCCCACAGAGCGCCTGCAGGCCATGGCGGCGCTGTCGCTCAACTTCGGCGTGCTGGTGATGATCCTCGGCATCACCGGCCTGGGCCGCAAGCTGCTCGACTGGATCCCTGCCACGCTCAAGGCCGGCATCATCCTCGGCGCGGCGCTGGCAGCCTTCAAGCGCGTGCTGATCGACGACGCCGAGCGCTTCCTGCTGCAGCAGCCGATCATCACCGTGCTGGCCTGCGGCATCAGCCTGCTGCTGATCTTCTCCGAACCGCTGCAGCGCCTGAGCCTGAAATACCGCGTCCTGGCCCTGCTCGCCGCCATGGGACTGCTGCCGGGTTTTCTCTCCGCCGCGCTGATCGGCCCGCTGGTGGGTGAAGTCAGTTACGACATCCAGTGGGGCATCTTCATCCCGCCGCTGGCCGAGACCTGGGCCAAGGTCTCACCCTGGGCCATCGGCTGGCCCAGCCTGGAGATGATGCTCGCCTCGCTGCCGCTGGCGATGGTCACCTACATCATCCTGTTCGGCGACCTGATCACCGGGCAGGCGGTGATCGCCGACGCGCAGCCGCAGCGCCCGGACGAACCCATCGAGCTCGACGCCCGTCGTTCGCACCTGTCGCTGGGCCTTCGCAATCTGCTGATGGGCGTGAGCGCGCCGTTCTTCCCCACCCAGGGTGCACTGTGGACCGGCGTGCACGTGGTGATCGTGCAGCGCTGGCGCCGGGGCGCCAAGACCCTGCGCTCGCTGCACGACGGCCTGCACTCCTACTACCTCATGGGCCTGCCGATCATCTTCCTGCTGCTGCCGCTGCTGACCGGGCTCAAGCCGCTGATGGGCGTGGCCCTGTCTCTGACCCTGATCGTCACCGGCTTTGCCTGCGCCTATGTGGCGCTGGCGATCCCGCAGCGCCCCTCCGAACGCGGCGTGGTGCTGATGACGGCGGCGGCGATCGCTTTCCTCGAACCCTGGGTCGGCCTGCTGGTCGGCCTCAGCGCCTCGCTGCTGCTGATCGACCGTACGCCACCGCCCGCCACCCAGGCCTGAACACGCCGTGCGCCATGCATGACCGGCCGCGCACCGTTGATCGGTCCAGCGCGTCCACGCATCCGAATCCGCGGCCGCAACTCCCTGCATGCGCCGCGGATATGGTCTGATGATCTGGCGGCAGATGGAACAAAGCGGTGAATAAAGCGGCAAGGGGAGAACAGCATGCTGCGTGAACAACTGGAAAAGCTGGAACGCAATACACAGGGGCTGTACACGCTGCTGGGCTTTGACGCGCAACTGGAACAGCGCTTCGTTGACAGCCTGATCGACAATCACCGCGGCCCGCGTCTGCTGCTGCTGTTCCTGCCCATGCTGCCCTACAGCCTGGCGCCCTGGTACGGCCCGATCTGGTTCAAGACGCCGGACCATCTCGAACACTTCTTCGTCATCGTCGAGTACAGCCTGATCGTGCCCAGTCTGCTCATTGCGCTGCTGGTCACCTCCAGCCAGCGCTTCAAGCAGTACACGGTGGAAGCCACCATCGGCGCCTATCTGGGCACCGCCATCGGCATGATGCTGATGAAGCTCTCCTCCGGCTATACCAGCTACTTCCTGCCCTCGGTGCTGCCGCATGTGCTGACCGCGGCGATGGTGGCGGTGGGCTTCATCCCGCTCAGGCGGCTGCTGCCCTACATCCTGATCGTGGGTGTGGCCAGCATGTGGCTGGAGCAGTATGTGGACCAGCCGGCGCAGGAACTGCGCATGAACCTGCTGGTGATGACGGTGATGCTGGCGGTGAATCTCATCACCGGAATTTCGGTGGAAAGCTCGCGCCGGCGCAACTGGCTGCAGTATGAAATCCTGCACCTGCACTCCAGCATCGACCCGCTCACCGGGATTGCCAACCGCGGCGAATTTGACCGCGCACTGGAAACCGTGACACGCCAGGCCACGCGCCAGCAGGCCGGGCTGGCACTGCTGCTGTTCGACATTGACCACTTCAAGAAACTCAACGATACCTACGGGCATCTGTTTGGCGACGAGATCCTGCGCATCCTCGGGCGCACCCTGCAGCAGTTCGCCCACCGGCCGCTGGACGTCAAGGCACGCTACGGCGGCGAAGAGTTTGCCCTGGTGCTCTACGACGTGAGCTTTGAAACCGCCAGCCGCATCGCCAATGAACTGCTGCAGACGATCCAGCAGCTGCGGATCGAGCCGCCCACGCTCGGCGGCCCGGCCTACCTCAGCATCACCGTCTCCATCGGCCTGGTGCATGCGGTACCGCAGGCCACCTCCACGCCCGAGCAGTTCATCGAGGCGGCGGACAGCCTGCTCTATTCCGCCAAGGGCATGGGCCGCAACCAGGTGTGCGCGCAGACGCTCGCCAACTGGCAGAAGCAGCGCAGCGCGGCGTAAGCAGGCCGCCTCAGCCGAATACCACCACCGTCTGCCGGCTCAGCGCCACGGCGCGGCCCTGCGGGTCCCACAGCGTGGCCGTCTGGTTCAGATAACCGTCGCGGGCGGCGCTGACCTGTGCGTCCATCAGCCAGGGCGCGGTGGCGCTGCGTTCATGGTCATCGCGCAGCAGCTCCAGCGTCCAGGTCAGTGAACTGGCGGCGGCGGGCTTCTTCAGCAGCGACAGCCCGGGCGAGGGAATGGCATCGGCGAGCGCAATCACCTCGGCCTCCCCGACCTGCGGCTCCTCACGCATCCGCACGTAGATCTGCGTATGGGCCTGCGCCGCGCCCATGTAGGGAAAGCCGCCCAGCGCCCAACGGAATTCGATGTGGCGTGTGAAGGCGGGCGTGACGCCGGGGATGAACGGCAGTTCCTGCGCCTGCGCCGAGGTCTTCTCCACGCGCAGCGGCGGCAGCTCCAGGGTGATCACCGATTCCCGGCTGCGGCCAAAGATGCCCACCATCAGGCAGGCGAGCTGGTCCCCGTCCCAGAGGCTGGCCTGCACGTGCAGGGCCGACTTGCCCTCGCGCAGGACCACGGCCTGCACCCGCACCGTGCCGGCCGGCAGCGGCGCGATGAAGGTGGTCTGCAGACTGCGCAGCGGGATGCCGGCGGGCACCCGCTCGCGCATGGCGCGTACGCCCAGGGCCGCCTGCAGGCCGCCGAACACGCTGCGACCCTGCAGCCAGTCGTCACCCACCGTGGCGGTCCAGCCCTGTGCCTGAGGTTGCAGCTGCTTGAGGATGTCGGAAAAAGTCATGCTGGGATTCGTCCATCGGGTAAAGGCGTGCATGGTGCGCGAAACCCGGACATCTGCACAGCCCCCGTGACTGACCTATGATCGGCCCATGACCGATGCCCTGCCCCACACCCTCAAAACCCTGGAGGCGCTGCCCAGCGGGCTGGTGGTATTCACCAACCTGCGTACGCTCACGCGGCTGTGCAGCAGCAGCGATTTTCTCGACGGATACCTGGGCACGCGCGAGGTAGTGGAGAAGATCCTCCCTCCGGACCGCGGCCACGCACGCATCTGGTCACAGCAGATGATGCGCGCCGACAACCGCATCCTGATCCTGCGCCGCGGCCGCGCCCAGGCAGCGGTGTGGTGGGAGGTGGCGGTGGCGCTCGCAGTGGTCGGGCACCTGGTGCTGATCGAACTCGACGCCGGCGGTGACGAGGATCGCGCCCGTGCCCTGATCCAGGCCCAGATCGCCGCCAGCGACCCCGAAACCGCCAGCATGGCGCGCGGTGTACTCAAAGGCCTGATCGGCGGCGATGGCGTACTCACCCCGCTCGCCGCAGACCCGGCCTGAGCGGCCCTACTCCGGCGTGCCGGATCTTGCCCGCTCGGCTTCGAGCTGCTGCATGAGCTTGCGGTTGCGCCGCCGGTAGAACCCGGCCAGCAGCCGCAGGGCCGGCCCCGGCAGCGCCGCGGTGGCGAGATGGAAGGCCAGCGCCAGCGTCGTGGTGCGCCGTACCGGGCGGGTCCGCACCGCCTGTACGATCCAGTCCGCCGCCTCGCTGACCTCCATCTGCGGCAGGTAACGGTAGATCGCCGTGGGCTCGATCATCGGCGTCCTGACCAATGGATAGTTGAGCGTGGTGACCCGCAGGCCCTGGTCATGCAGCTCGATCGCCAGCGAGCGCGAGAAGGCGTCCAGCGCCGACTTGCTGGCCAGGTAGGCGGCGAAGCGGGGCGTGCTCATCAGGGCTGCCACGCTGGAGACATTGATGACATGCCCGCTGCCCTGCTCCAGAAAGCGCGGCAGCAGATTGAGCGTCATCCGTACCGCGGCCAGATAGTTGAGCTGGATGGTGCGCTCGAAATCGTGCGGGCGCCCCACGCTGTCGGCCAGGGCCCGGCGGATGGAGCGCCCGGCATTGTTCACCAGCACGTCCACCCGCGGATGCGCGGCGAGGATGGCGGCGCAGACCGCGTCCACGGCGGCGCCGTCATTGAGATCGGCGGGGTAGCACTCGGCCCGTCCGCCGGCCGCGCGGATGGCGTCGCGCACGCGCTGCAGTTCATCGGCGCGGCGCGCCACCAGGCAGAGCAGCGCACCAGAGGCGGCGAGCTGGCGTGCCGCCGCCTCGCCGATGCCGCTGGACGCACCGGTGATCACGACGGTGCGGCCGGCCATATCCGAACCCGATGTGCTGGGAGATCTCATGCCGTCCGGCCCGCCCTAGCGCACCGGCTTCAGGCCGCGCCTCAGCAGCAGCGGCTCGATGCGCGGATCGCGGCCGCGGAAGTTGCGGAACAGCGTCATCGCGTCCACTGCCCCGCCGCGCGAGAGCAGCTCGGCACGGAAGTGGTCGCCGTTGGCGCGGGTGAGCCCGCCGTTTTCGTTGAACCAGTCCACGCTCTCGGCGTCCAGCACCTCGCTCCAGATGTAGGCGTAGTACCCGGCGGAATAGCCACCGGCAAAAATATGCGCGAAGTACGGCGAACGGTAGCGCGGCGGTACCGTGGCCACCGCCACCCCGGCCTTGCGCAGCGCCTGCGCCTCGAAGGCCAGCGCGTCCGGGATCTCGGTACCGGCCGGAATCTGGTGCCAGGCCTGGTCGAGCAGCGCCGCGGCGAGGTATTCGGTGGTAGCGTAGCCCTGGTTGAACTGCTCGGCGGCGAGGATCTTCTTCACCAGGGCCGCCGGCATCGGCTCGCCGGTCTGGTAATGGCGCGCGTAGTTGGCCAGCACCTCGGGGTGCAGCACCCACATCTCGTGCACCTGCGAGGGGTACTCGACGAAATCGCGCGGCACACTGGTCCCGGCAAAGCTGGGGTAACGCACGTTGGAGAACAGGCCGTGCAGGGCGTGGCCAAATTCGTGGAACAGCGTGTTGGTCTCGTCAAAGCTCAGCAGCACCGGCTCGCCCGCCGGGGGCTTGGTGACGTTGAGGTTGTTGGTGACCACCGGGCGCGTGCCGAGCAGGCCGGACTGGCTGACCAGCGCATTCATCCAGGCGCCGCCGCGCTTGCTGGGCCGCGCGAAGGGGTCGAACAGGAACAGGCCCAGCGGCGCGCCGTCGGCCTCGAAGACCTCGAACACGCGCACGTCCGGGTGATACACCGGCAGATCTCCGCGCTCGGCAAAGCGCAGGCCATAGAGCCGTTCGGCCATGAAGAACACGCCGTCGCGCAGCACGCGCTCCAGCTCGAAATAGGGCCGCGCCTCGGCCACGTCGAGGTTGTAGCGCGCCTTGCGTACACGCTCGGCCCAGTAGGCCCAGTCCCAGGCGGCCAGGGGGTACTGGGCGCCCTGCTGGCGGATCAGCTTCTGCATGTCCGCCGCCTCGCGCCGGGCGTTGGCCACCGCTGCCGGCGCCAGGCGCGCCAGCAGGCCATTGACGGCCTCGGGGGTGCGCGCCGTCTGGTCTTCCAGCGCGTAGGCCGCATGGTGCTCATAACCCAGCAGGCGGGCGCGCTCGGCGCGCAGCTGTGCCATGCGCACCAGCACGCCGGTGTTGTCGAACTCGCCGCTATTGGCGCGCTCCACCGAGGCCCAGTACAGGCGCTCGCGCAGGGCGCGGTTCTCCAGCTGCGCCAGCGCCGGCTGGCCGCTGGTGTTCTGCAGGCTGATCAGCCACTGGCCGTCCATGCCGCGCGCCTTCGCGGCTTCGGCCGCGGCGTTGATGGCGCTTTCCGGCAACCCGGCCAGTTCCGCCCTGCGGCTCACCACCACGGCGGCGGCGTTGGTGGCCTTGAGCAGGTTCTGCTGGAACTGGGTGCTGAGGCTGGACAGCTCCTCGTTGAGCGCCCGCAGCCGGGTCTTGTCGGCCTCGGCCAGCTGGGCGCCGGCGCGCACGAAAGCGGTGTGGGTTTCCTCCAGCAGGCGCAGGGCCTCGGCGTCCAGGCCCAGGCGCAGGCGCTGGTCGTGCAGGGTCTTCACGCGTGCGTAGAGCGCGCTGTCAAGGTAGATCGCATCCCGGTGCGCGGACAGGCGCGGCGCCATCTCGGCCTGGATGGCCTGCAGCTCGGGGTTGGTATCCGCCGCCGAGAGGGCAAAGAACACACGTGACACGCGGGCCAGGATCTGGCCGCTGCGCTCCATCGCCTCGATGGTGTTGGCAAAGCTCGGTGGCTCGGTCTGGCGGGCGATGGCGTCAATCTCGCGCCGCTGCTCGGCCATGCCGGCGGTAAAGGCCGGGCGGTAGTGCGCGTCGGTGATGCGGTCAAAGGGCGGCAGCTGGTACGGCAGCGCGCTGGGCGCCAGGAAAGGATTGTCGGCGCTGGTACTCTGGCCGGCGCCTGGCAGATGCGCGCAGGCTACCAGCAGCAGGGCGCCGGCGGCGGCCAGGGATGCTTTGTACATACGTGTGATCTCCCCAATGATTGGCAGGATGCGTCAGGCACAGACCTTACCGCAGTTGGCCGGTTCCTTGCCGCCCGGCTCGCCGGGGCCACGACGCCTGCATTGCGCGCTGATGTGCAGGGCGATCAACACCGCGCAGATGCGCTTGCGAGGCCCCGTGCCACTCATCTCACGCTGGCCATTGTGCACGCCGGCCGCGTGCTCGGCTACGCGCCCCTTGACTTGCTGGCCAGCGCACTCGGCGCACGGCTCGCGTTGTAGCTACCGGACGCACGCGACCCTCACGACTCAAAGGGGACGGACTCCTGATTGCCAGTAGTTGCGGTCTCGGACTTCAAGGCATCGGTGAATTCCGGATCGAGCCGCAGCATCGACGAAGTCTGCTTCTGTAGGCGCCCCTGTTCGTCGAGCATCGTGATAACTGCCGAATGACTGAACTCGCCGTCCGGCAGCTGCCGGTACTGGATGTTCAGCGCCGCGGCCAGGCGCCGCACGTCCTGCGCCTCCGCGCGCGCCAGCGTCCAGCGCGCCAGATCCACGCGATGGCGCTGCATCACCTCGGCGAGCCTGGCCGGCGTGTCGCGATCGGGATCGAGGCTGACCAGCAACACCCGCAGGCGGCCGCGGCTGGCGTCGGACATCTCGCGCTCATAGCGCTGGATCGTGGACACCAGCATCGGGCACACGTGCGGGCAGCTGCCGTAGAACATCGTGATGAGTACCGGGTGCCCAGCGTACAGGTCCAGCTTCACCGGCCTGCCGCCCTGGTCGGTCAGCACAACCTGCATCTGGTATAGCGAATCGCTGGGAGCCGCGGCAGCGGCGCCGACGGCGCCCGCAAGGGCGAGTGCAAATGCTAAATGCTTCATGGCAGGTCCCTAGCGCAGCGGAAGCCGAGGTTGGCGGTGGTGTACGCGGCTTTCAACGAAGAAAGCATCGCAATGCGCATCATCACCGCGTAGTTCTCCTTCTGCTCCATCGTCATCGCGCCGGCGCCGCAGAACTTCATCAGGTCCGGGTCGGCGCCCTGCTCGCGATTATCACCGGACACCATCACCCCGCCGAAATCCTCGACCCACTCCCATATCAGGCCATGCAGGTCCTGCACGCCATGGACGTTGGCAGGCTCGTGCCCAACGCGTGGCAGTTGCGCGCCGGTTTCGGCGTACCAAGCCAGGATGCGCTGACGCCACGCCGAATTCTTGCGTGCATCGGCAACGCGCTCGTCGGCGGCCGCGGCCCACTCCCACTCGTGCCAAGTCGGCAGCCGGGCGCCCTGCGCTGCGCAGTAAGCATCGGCCGCAAACCAGCTCACCTGTACGACGGGCTGGGCGGGGGCTGCGGCGCCGAGACGCGTCGCGCCTCCCCAGTGTTTCAGGTAGCCGTCGTCTACGAACAGCTTCGCGGCGTTACCACGCTGCCACTCCGGGTGGCGCCGTACGAACTCCAAAAACTCACCGTTAGTGACCGGCGTTCGCGCGAGCAGGAAGTCCTTCACGGTCGCGCGATCGCTCGCCGCCGAGGGCGGCAGCACCGAGCGGAACGTAGCGCCGCGGACACGCGTGAACGTGTCCGCGGCCGGGGCCAGGGCCGGTGCTGCGGTAAGCAACACCGCTCCGAGTACGAGCCACTGCATCAGTGCGCCGCACCCTCGGGACGCTTCGTCGTCGCGCGGACCCTGGCCACTTCACCCGGCGCCACGACGCCGCCGCTGTTGCCCCAGCTGTTCATGACGTAGGTCAGGATGTTGGCGACCTCGTCGTCGGTGAGCTGTCTCATCGGCGGCATCACGGAGTTGTACGGCTCGCCGTTCACCGTCACGGGGCCGGCCAGACCATTGAGGACGACGTCGATCGCGCGCTTCTTGTCGGCCATCAGGTAATCGGCCTTCGCCAGCGGCGGGAACACACCGGGCAGGCCTTCGCCGTTGTTCTGATGGCAGACCGAGCAGGTGCCCTTGTAGAGCACTTCGCCGGCCTTGATCTGCTGCTGCTTCGTGGGCGTGCCGGTCGCGGCGGCCTGCGCCGCCTCGGCCACCGGCTCCATGCTCACGGCCTTATCGCCGATATAGTCGATGTCGAGCTCCTTGCCGGAGTAGATCGCCTTGTTCTCGGGCCCGTCAACCTTCATCAGCGCCAGCGCGCCCTTGTTGAAGGCGCGGAAGATCGAGTGGTCGACGAGCACATAGGTGCCCGGCACCTCGAGCCGGAACTCAGTGATCGCGGCGCCGCCGGCGGGAATGAGCGTGGTCTGCACGTTCTCCTGGTAGCGCGTGCCGCCCTCGAACCAGATCTTGTCAAATATCTCACCGATCACGTGGAAGCTCGACACCAGATTCGGGCCGCCGTTGCCGACGTACAGGCGCACGGTCTCGCCGACGTTGGCCTTCAGCGCCTTGTGGCCAGTGAGGGCGGTCTCAGAGCCGTTGAACAGCACGTAGGTCGGATTTTCGTCAATCGCCTTCTGCATGTCGAACGGCTGATAGCCCTTCTCACGGTACTTGCCAACGGTGTAGAAATCGCCCTGCACGACGTAGAACTCGCGGTCGACCTTCGGCAAGCCCTCGGGCGGCTCGACCAGAATCAGGCCGTACATGCCGTTGGCTACGTGCATACCGACCGGCGCCGTCGCACAGTGGTAGATGTACAGCCCCTGGTTCAGCGCCTTGAACGTGAACTGCGTCTCGTGGCCCGGCGCGGTGAAGCTCGCCGAGGCGCCGCCGCCGGGGCCGGTCACGCCGTGCAGGTCGATATTGTGCGGCATCTTCGATGACGGGTGGTTCTTCAGGTGGAACTCGACCGTGTCGCCCTGGCGAATGCGGATGAAGCTGCCGGGCACGGTGCTGCCGAAGGTCCAGAACGTGTACTTCACGCCCTCGGAGATCTCCATGTCCAGCTCGCGCACTTCGAGGTCGACGATGACCTTGGCAGGGTGCTTGCGATTGACTGGCGGCGGCACGTGCGGCGGCGCGGCCAGCACGGCCTTGATTGGCTGGCCTTGGGGAGGGCCAAAGTCACCTTTGGCTGAACCACCGGTATCTTTTGCCGGCTCCAATTCCGAGCTGCAACCAGCCAAGGCCAGAATGAGCAGCAGCCCACCCAGCAAGCATGTGCGCAACCGTGACATGAAGACACCTCCGCCTAGGGCGAATTTACGAATTATCATACCGCGCCAGGTGGCGTCCTGCATTGATACAGATCAAGAGCCGCTTTCCTCGGGGGGTATAGCAGCGACGAATCAACCAGCGAGACTGGCTGGCCAGCTGCAGAACAGGAACTCCGGCGATGGATCTATGGCGGGGAGGGCGCAGAGCATACGCACCACGTCGCCTGGCCGCCTGTTGTTGCGTAACATCGCGATGTGCTTCGACCGCTACCTCAATCTGCCCGCCGATGCTCCCAGCCGCTTCTCGCGTGCGGTCTGAGGCCCTGCACCCGCCGCCGGATGCGCGCGCAATGACCGGCCCGGCGTTCCCCGGCCTGAACCAGCGCACGCTCGGCGACGACGGCGACGACCTGCGTTTCTGTTCGACCTGCGCGTTCTCGCAGGCGTGCCTGGAAGATGGCATGGACAAGGCGGCGCTGATGGACCTGCACGTGCTGGTGCAGCACGTGGGGCCGCTGCAGCCAGGCACGCACGTGTTCCGCGAAGGCGATCCCTTCGACGCGATAGCCGCGGTCCGTGCCGGCACGGTCAAGACCTACGTGCTAGATCCAGACGGCCGCGAACACGTGCTGGGCTTCCACCTTCCGGGCGAGGTGATCGGACTGAACGCAATCGACGGAGACCGTTATCCCTGCAACGCGGTCGCGCTGGACACGGTCATGCTGTGCCGGTTCTCGTTCCCCCGCATCGCGGTGCTGGCCACCCGGGTGCCGGGCTTGCAGCGGCACCTGTTCCGCCTGCTCAGCCGCGATATCGGACGCGCCACCCTGCTGTCTGGGGACTGGTCGGCCGACCAACGGATGGCCGCGTTCTTGATCGGCCTGTCGCGGCGTCTGGCCGCGCGCGGTTTCTCGCCGGACCGCTTCGCGCTGACCATGCCGCGCACCGACATCGCCAAATACCTGCGGCTGGCGCCGGAAACGGTCAGCCGGGTGCTGCGGCGGCTGCAGCATGACGGCGTGCTGGACGTGAACCGCCGCGAGGTGGAGCTGCGCGATCGCGCCCGGCTCGAGGCGCTGGCCGCCCCGGTCCTGCGCGCCTGACGTCGTCGCGGACGGAAGAGCGGTTGCCCGTGTCGTCCGTTACACTCCGGACCGGATCCCAGGGAAATGCTTGACCTGGGTCAATGCGGAATCCGCGGCCGTGGCGCATCATCCCCCAAATTCCGGGAGTGAGCGTCATGGAGAGTACCCGCAAGCTGTGGACGGGCCTGGCGGCCCTGCTGATTTCCTCGTTCGCGGTGCTGCTGTGGTCCGGCGGCCAGATCCGCGACAACGCCGCGCCGATGCCCGAGCGGATGCTCGCCGACGACGGCACGGTGGTCTACACCCGCGCCAACATCGAGCGCGGGCGCCAAGTCTGGCAGTCGATGGGCGGCATGCAGCTGGGATCAATCTGGGGCCACGGCGCCTACGTCGCGCCCGACTGGAGCGCCGACTGGCTGCACCGCGAGGCGGTCGGCCTGCTCGACATGTGGGCCCGCGAGGACGGCGGCATGGCCGCCTACGACGCGCTGCCCGCCGGCGAGCGCGCGGCGCTGCAGGGCCGGCTGCAGGAGCTGATGCGGGCCAACACCTACAACCCCGACACCCGCGAGATCACCCTCACGCGGGACCGGGTGGCGGTGATCTCCAACGTGTCCGCACACTACGAGAGCCTGTTCGGCAACGACCCGGCCACCGCGGAGCTGCGCGAGGCCTACGCGATGAAGAACAACACCGTCCCGGACGCGGCCCACCGCCGCGACCTGGCCTCGTTCTTCTGGTGGACCGCGTGGGCGGCGACCACCGAGCGTCCCACCCAGGCCGGCGCCACGCTGTCGCCCGACCGGCCGACAGTCGAGGCCAGGCGCGTCACCTATACCAACAACTGGCCGGGCGAGCCGCTGGTGGGCAATACGCCGCCACCGAGCACCTGGGTCTGGTCGGCCTTCAGCGTGATGTTCCTGCTGGCCGGGATCGCGCTGCTTGGCTGGCACCACGCGGTGACGCACCGCGACGAGCATCCGCCCTTCCCCGCGCGCGACCCGCTGGCCGCGCTGGTGGTGACGCCGTCGATGAAGGCGAGTGCGAAATATTTCTGGGTGGTGCTGGCGCTGTTCCTGGTGCAGATCCTGCTGGGCGCGATCACCGCCCACTACCAGATCGAGGGCCAGGAAGCCTACGGATTCGCGCTGGCCGAAGTGCTGCCCTACTCCATCACCCGCACCTGGCACACGCAGCTGGCGGTGCTCTGGATCGCGACCGCATGGCTGGGCACGGGACTGTACATCGCGCCCGCGCTGTCCGGCCACGAACCGAAGTTCCAGCGGTTCGGGGTCAATTTCCTGTTCTTCTCGCTGCTGATCATCGTCATCGGCTCCTTTGCCGGCCAGTGGCTGGCGGTGATGCAGAAGCTGGGCCTGGAGCACAACTTCTGGTTCGGCCACCA
>JBKHXN010000118.1:0-6270 GCA_046565985.1 Gammaproteobacteria bacterium | reverse complement strand
CGGCAGCGCCGCCTGTAGCAGCAAACGAGTTACTGGAGAGGTACCGAAGTGGTCATAACGGCGCCGACTTGACCGATTTGCAGGAGCAAATCGGCACGAGCGCAGCGAGCCCGGAGGGCGAGGCACATGGATGTGCCGAGTTTATCGGATGGTCTGCGGCGCGGCAGCGCCGCCTGTAGCAGCAAACGAGTTACTGGAGAGGTACCGAAGTGGTCATAACGGCGCCGACTCGAAATCGGATGGTCAGGGTAACCTGGCACAAGGGTTCGAATCCCTTCCTCTCCGCCACACCCCCACCCCGCGCGAGCGGGGTTTTTTATTGGTCCGGGCATTCCCGGCCATCCGACGGATCGTCACGGGGATGACGGCGCACAGGCAAGGTGCAATATTGAGACGGCCCAGGGGCGCAGCCTGCGCTCCGGCAACCGGAGAGCGAACATGGAGACGAGCGAGACGGTGGCAACGGTGACCCCGAGCCGGGTGGCATGGATCAACCAACTGGCGCCGCTGGCCTACCCGCTGGTGCGGGTGACGGCGGGCCTGTTGCTGATGCCGCATGGTGCGCAGAAGCTGTTCGGCTGGTTCGGCGGCTACGGGCTGACGGCGACCGGGGAGTTTTTCGAGACTTCGCTAGGCATGAGCCCGGGCGTGGCGTTTGCCCTGCTGGCGGGGCTGGTGGAGTTTTTCGGCGGACTGGCGCTGGTGCTGGGCCTGCTGACCCGCCCGGCCGCACTGGCGGTGGCGGTGTTCATGGCGGTGGCGCTGTCGGTGCATCTCCCCAACGGCTTTTTCTGGACCGAGGGCGGCTACGAGTATCCGCTGATGTGGGGGCTGGTCACGCTGGCGGTGCTGCTGCGTGGCGGTGATCGTTACTCGCTGGACGCGCGCTTCGGCCTGCGGATCTGAGCCCGATGGCGGCGGCGGAGCTGCCCACACTGTTCGTGCCACATGGGGCGGGTCCCTGTTTTTTCATGGACTGGGACCCGCCCCACACCTGGACCCGCCTGGGCGACTGGCTGCGCGGCCTGGTGCCGGTGGCGGGGCGGCGTCCGCAGGCGCTGCTGGTGATTTCCGCGCACTGGGAGGCGCCGGTGTTCACGGCGACTGCCGCCGCCCGGCCGGGGCTGATCTACGACTATTCCGGATTCCCGCCGCACACCTACCAGATCACCTGGCCGGCGCCGGGTGCTCCGGAGCTGGCCCTGCGGGTGCAGGAATGCCTGACGGCGGCGGGCATCGCCAGCGCGGCAGACCCGGCGCGTGGGCTCGATCACGGCGTGTTCATTCCGATGAAGCTGGCGTTTCCCGGGGCCGAGATTCCAGTGGTGCAGCTGTCGCTGCAGGCCGGCCTGGACCCGACCGCGCACCTGGCGATGGGCCGGGCGCTGGCGCCGCTGCGCCAGGAGGGCGTGCTGATCGTCGGCAGCGGCATGAGCTTTCACAACATGCGCCGCTTCCGCTTTGCCGGTGGCCCGGTGGATGCCGACTCGCAGCACTTCGACGCCTGGCTGGCCGAGACCGTGGCCCTGCCCCCGGACGCACGCGCGGCACGACTGCGGGACTGGGCCAGCGCGCCCGGCGCGCGCGCCTCGCATCCGCGTGAGGAACACCTGCTGCCGCTGCATGTGGTGGCCGGCGCGGCGGCGGAGTCTGCCGGCGAGCGGATTTTTGCCGACGAGGTGATGGCCAGCGCGCAGTCCGCCTTCCGGTTTGGCGCGCCCGCCTGAGCGCGGCCACGCTGCCGCGCCGGCGGGCGTTACGGAAAGCTCAGTGGGCCTGGGCCATGCGCAGGGTCCGTGCACGCGCCTCGGCCGCATAGTCGCGCCCCAGGTACAGGTACATGGCCGGCACCACGAACAGGGTGAACAGCGTGCCGATGGTCATCCCGGTGGCGATCACCAGGCCCATGGAGAAGCGCGCCCCGGCGCCGGCGCCGGTGGCGATCAGCAGCGGGATCATGGCCAGTACCAGCGCGGCGGTGGTCATGAGGACGGGGCGCAGGCGGATGGAGGAGGCTTCCTCGATCGCCCGGCGCTTTTCCATGCCGCCTTCCTGCAGCTTGTTGGCGAATTCCACGATCAGGATGCCGTGCTTGGAGATCACGCCGATCAGCGTGACCAGGCCAACCTGGGTATAGATATTGAGGGTCGCGGCCCCCAGCGAGACGAAGATCATCGCGCCGGCGATGGACATGGGCACCGTCACCAGCATGATGATGGGGTCACGCCAGGATTCGAACTGCGCGGCCAGCACCAGGTAGATCACCAGCAGGGCGAAGAAGAAGGTCAGCACCAGCTGCGCGCCCTCGGTCTTGAACTGCCGCGACTGGCCGGAGTAATCCACGGTATAGCCCTGCGGCAGCACGCGGTCGGCAGCCTGCTCGAGCACCCCCAGTGCCGCGCCCAGGGTCACGCCCGGACGCGGCACGCCGGAGATGGTCACCGCGTTGAGCTGCTGGAAGCGGTTGAGCTGCTGCGGCTGCACCGTCTCTTCCAGCCGCACCAGCGTGCTCATGGGCACCAGCTGGCCGTTGCCGGCGCGGGTGTAGTACTGGGACAGCTGGCCGGGCGAGAGGCGCTCGGTGCGCTCCACCTGGGGAATGACCTTGTACGAGCGGTTCTCCATGGAGAAGCGGTTGGCGAAGCCGCCCGCCAGCATCGCGGAAAGATCCGCGCCCAGCGTACGCATGTCCACGCCCAGCAGCGCGGCCTTTTCACGGTCCACCACCACGTCGACGCGCGGTTTGTCGATCTTGAGGTCGGTGTTGAGGAAGATGAATTTCTTGCTGGCATAGGCCTGGCCGAGGATCTCCTGCGCCAGTTCCTGCAGGTTGGTGATGGGCTGGGTGGAGTTGATGACGAACTCCACCGGAAAGCCACGGCCGCCTCCGGAAGGCAGCGAGGGCGGCACGAACGCCGCCACGCGCAGGCCCGGGATCTGCCCCACCTTGGGCTGGATCTCGGTATTGAGGATGGTATTGGTGTCGCGCTCGCGCTCACCCCAGGGCTTGAGCACGAAGCCGGCGAGTGCCGAGTTGCTGGCGCCAAATCCGTTGAGCAGGAACAGGTTCTCCATCTCCGGAATGCTGTCGCCGATCTTGTTGAGCTCGCGCGTGTTGGCCTCCAGATATTCCATGGAAGCGTAGGGATCGGCTTCCGAGAAGGTCAGGATGAAACCCTGGTCTTCCTGCGGCGCCAGCTCGCTGGGGCTGCTGATGAACAGGAAGTAGCAGGACACCAGCACGATCAGGCCGAACACGCCGATGACGTGGCGATCGTCCAGCGCGCCGTGCAGGCGGCGCTGGTAGCTCAGCCGCAGCTTTTCGAACTGGCGGTCCAGATAGGCGGCGAAGCGGCCGTTGCCGTTCTCGCTGTGCGGCCGCAGGATGCGCGAGCACATCATCGGCGACAGCGTCAGCGCGACGATGCCGGACAGCAGCACGGCGCCGGCGAGCGTGAAGGCGAATTCCACGAACAGCGTGCCGGTGAGGCCGCCGATGAAGCCGATGGGCAGATACACCGCGACCAGGGTGGTGGTCATGGCCACCACCGGCCAGGCGAGCTCGCGCGCGCCGCGGATGGCGGCGTCGTACGGTGACATGCCTTCCTCCACGTGGCGGTGGATGTTCTCCAGCACGATGATGGCGTCGTCCACCACGATGCCGATGGCCAGCACCATGGCCAGCAGCGTGAGCAGGTTGATGGTGAAGCCCATGAGCAGCATCAGGAACAGGGCGCCCACCAGCGACAGCGGCACGGCGATGGCCGGGATCAGCACGCTGCGCAGGCTGCCCAGGAACAGGAAGATGACGACGATGACGATGATGATGGCTTCGAGTATGGTCTGGATGACCTCGTCGATCGAGTTCTCGATGTAGCGGGTGGAGTCGTAGGGAATGCGGGCTTTCAGGCCCTCCGGCAGCTGGGGCACGATCTCCCTCTCATACACCTCGCGCACCGCGCGGATGACGTCGAGCGAGTTGGCGTCGGGCGCCACCTGGATACCCATGAAGGTGGCGGATTCGCCGTTGAAGGTCACCGAGGAGTTGTAGTTTTCCGATCCCAGCTCGATGTCCGCCACATCCCCCAACCGGACGATGGCGCCGTTCTCGGTGCGGATGACCAGCTGGCGGAATTCATCCGGCGTCTGCAGGTCGGTGCGCGCGGTCAGGTCCACCACCACCATCTGTCCCTTGGTGGAGCCCACCGCCGCCAGCACGTTGTTGCGCTGGATGGCGCTGAAGATGTCACTGGCGGTCACGCCCTGTGAGGCCATGCGGTCCGGTTTGAGCCAGATGCGCATGGCAAAGGTGCGCTCGCCGAGGATCTGCGCGCGCTGCACGCCGGGCAGGGTGGCAAAGCGCGGTTCGACCACGCGCACCAGATAGTCGGTGATCTGGTTGTTGTCCAGCACGTCGGAATAGAACGACAGATACATCGCGGCGATGGTCTCGCCCACCGCCAGCTCCACGGTGGGGTCTTCCGATTCGGCCGGCAGTTCGCCGCGCAGCTTGCTGACCTTGGCGGCGATCTGCGTCAGTACCTCGTTGGGGTCCACGTCCAGGCGCAGGAAGGCCTGTACGGTGGAGACGCTGCGCTGGCTGGCGGAGACGATGTAGTCAATGCCGTCCGCGGTGGCGATCTCGCGTTCCAGCGGGGTGGTGATGAAGCCCTGCATCAGATCGGCGTCGGCGCCCACATAGACGGTGGTGACCGTGATCACCGCATTCTGCAGCTCCGGATACTGCCGCACGTTCAGCTCCTGCCCGGCGCGCAGGCCCAGCAGCAGGATGAACAGGCTGACCACGGTGGCCAGCACGGGCTTGTTGATGAACAGGTCGGTGAACTTCATGGCCGGCTCCGGCGATGGCTCAGGAATTGGGCGGCGTCGGCGCTTCTTCGGCGCTGGGCTGCACGGAGTTGTTGATGGTCACGCGCGTGTCGTTCTGCAGCTTGAGCAGGCCGCTGCTGGCGATTTCCTCGCCGGCCTTCAGGCCCTCGGTCACCTCCACCAGGTCGCCGCGGATCTCGCCGGTCTTGACGAAGCGGCGCTTGACGACGCGGGATTTCTGCTCACCCTCGCCGGTCTCGGTCACCACGTACACCGAGTTGCCGAAGGGCGCAAAGCTGATCGCCGTGCGCGGCACCAGGATCACCGTGCGGCTGTTGGCAAAGTCGAGGCTCAGGCGGCTGAACATGCCCGGGCGCAGCTTGCGCTGCGGGTTGGGCACCGTGGCCTGAATGCGTACGTTGCGGGTGGCGGTATCCACCTCGGGCTCGATGGCGCTGATGCGGCCCTCGAAAATCTCGCCGGGATAGGCGTCCACGCTCAGGCGTGCCACCAGACCCTCGCGCAGGCGTGCCAGGTTCTGTTCCGGCAGGCTGAAGTTGACGTACACCGGGTCCAGGCTCTGCAGCGAAACGATGGGATTGCCGGGTGCGACGAACTGGCCGAGGTTGACCTGGCGGATGCCCAGCTCGCCGGAGAACGGCGCGCGGATGGTCTTCTGCGCAATGCGTGCCTGCTGGGCGGCGGCGCGCGCGGCGGCCTGGTCGTACTCGCTCTGGCGGCGGTCGAGCTCGGCCTTGGAGATGCTCTCCAGCCCATACAGGCGCTCAAAGCGCGCCAGCTCGTTGCGCGCCAGTTCGGCCTGGGCGCTGAGCGCCTTGAGCTCGGCGATGTCGGTGCGCGTGTCCAGCGTCAGCAGCACGGTGCCGGCCTTGACCTCCTGCCCGGATTCGAAGCGGATGCTGTCCACCACGCCGGCGGCCTCGGTCGTCACCTGGGCGCCGTTGACCGCGACGATCGTGCCCACGGCCTCGAGCCGGTCGGTCCACTCCGCGCTGCTGGCCACCGCGCTGCTGATGGTGGCGGGCGGTGCCGGCATGTTGTCGAAGAACTGGTTCATCATCTTGTTGCCGAACCACTTGAAACCGAAGATGCCGCCAAACACGAGGGCGGTGAGGACGAGCATCCAAAACATGCGCTTGTTCATGGGAGTTTCCGGGGCGAACAGGTCGGTGGATCAGGAGGGGGAGCCGGGCTGCAGCAGGCGGTCGATTTCGGCAAAGTCGCGCTCGTTGAGCACGCCCACCGCCTGCTTGAGCTGCAGCAGTGACAGCAGCAGCTGGTAACGGGTCTGGTTGCGCTCGCGCCGCGCCTGCACCGTGCGGCTCTGGGCGTCGAGCACATCGCTGATGGTGCGCGTGCCGGCCTCGTAGCCGTTGCGGGTGGCCTGCTCGGCGGCCTCGGCCGAGCGCAGCGCGCGTG
>JBKHXN010000117.1:0-31451 GCA_046565985.1 Gammaproteobacteria bacterium | reverse complement strand
CGGTGTAGAGGTCCTGGGTGCTGGGCGCATAAACCACGCCGTGCTCCAGGCGGCCACGGACTTCCACGCCGATCGACACCGCAAAGTGCGGCAGGCGATGCAGGAAATTGGTGGTGCCGTCCAGCGGGTCTATGATCCAGCGTACCTCGGAGCGGCTGTGGCGGCTGCCACTTTCCTCGCCGAGGATGGCATGGTCCGGGTGGTAGCGGCGGATGATCTTGATGATCTCCGCTTCCGCGCCCCGATCCACCTGGGTGACGAAATCATTGCGGCTCTTGCGCTCGATCTGCAGGGAGTCGACGCGCTCCTGGTGCCGCATGATGAAATTGCCGGCGCTGCGGGCGGCGGAAACGGCAATATTGACCAGCGGATGCATGGGCGTCGGGACTTTTTTCGGAAGAGCGGGGCGAAACGGCGCATAGAATACACGCATGTCCACTCCCGACCCAGTTGCGCCCGCCCCGGACCTGTCCCGCATCCGCGTGGTGCTGGTGGGCACCCAGCACCCCGGCAATATCGGCTCGGCCGCCCGCGCCATGCTCACCATGGGCCTTACCGACCTGATGCTGGTGGCGCCGGAACGCTACCCGCATCCGCAGGCGCGCTCCATGGCCTCGGGCGCCCTGGCGGTGCTGGAGGCGGCGCGCGTCTGCGCCAGCCTGGAAGAGGCGGTGGCCGACTGCGCCTGGGTGGTGGGGACCTCGGCCCGGCCGCGGCACCTGGGCGACGAACCGCTGATGCCGGCCGCCTTTGCCGCGCGTGCACTGGCCCTGCCGGCCGCGGCGCGCTGCGCGCTGGTCTTTGGCTGCGAGCGCACCGGGCTGTCCAACGAGCACCTGGACCGCTGTCACGCCGTGACCTTTGTGCCCACCAATCCGGACTATGGCTCGCTCAACCTCGCCCAGGCGGTGCAGATTCTGGCCTGGGAGCTGCGCAAGGCGGCGCTGCCGGACGCGCCGCGGGTGGCGGCCAAGACCGCGCTGCCGGCCCATGCGCCGCCCACGGCCGAGGAGATGGAGCATTTCTACGAGCATCTGCAGCGCACCCTGCTGGGCACCGGCTTTCTGGACCCGGACAACCCGCGCCTGCTGCTGCGGCGCCTGCGTACGTTGTTCAACCGCGCCCGGCCGGACCGCAACGAGCTCAATATCCTGCGCGGCATCCTCACCTCGGTGGAGACCCCCAAGGTCCGGACCCGGAGACGCCCTGTGGCATAATCCGGCGCTCTTTTTGAACCCCCGGAGTCGCACGTGCTCGATTTCATCCTCAGCCCCGCCTACGCCCAGGCCGGGCAGGCCCAGCCCAACGCCCTGATGCAGTTCCTGCCGCTGATCCTGCTGGTGGTGCTGTTCTACTTCCTGCTCATCCGTCCGCAGATGAAGCGCAACAAGGAAATGCGCCAGATGCTGGAGAAGCTCGCACGCGGTGATGAGGTCATCACCAGCGGCGGCCTGGCCGGCAAGATCCTGGACATGGGCGAGGTGTACATCACCCTGGAAGTGGCCGACAACGTGGCGGTCAAGGTGCAGAAGCCGGCCATCGTCGCGGTGCTGCCCAAGGGCTCGCTCAAGGCGCTCTGAAGACGCGCCTGCCGCGTCCATTTCCCATCCGCAAGCCTGGCGCCGGGCCCGGCGCCAGGCGCGAGACCACTGATGAAACCGTATCCGCTCTGGAAATACCTGCTGCTGGTCGTGGCCCTGCTGGCCGGCCTGCTCTATGCCGCCCCCAACCTGTTTGGGGACGATCCGTCCGTCCAGATCTCCCGCGACAGCGGCGAGCCGCTCGCCGCCGGGTTTGGTGAGGTGGTGGACCGCGCGCTGGCGGGGGAGAACCTGGTCCCCCTGTCCAGCGGGCCGGAAGGCGGGCAGTGGGTGGTGCGTCTGGACGATGAGGTCAGCCAGCTCCGGACGGCCGACGCCCTCAAGCGCGAACTGGGCCGCGGCTATGTGGTGGCGCTGAACATCGCCACGCGCACCCCGGCCTGGCTGCAGGCCCTGGGTGCCAAGCCCATGAATCTGGGCCTGGACCTGCGCGGCGGCGTGCACTTCCTGCTGGAGGTGGATATCGAGGAAGTCCGTACCAAGACGGTGGAACGCTACGTGACCGAGCTGCCGGCGCTGCTGCGCAGGGAAGGCGTGCGCTACAGCGGCCGCCGCCAGGTGGGCGATGCGGTGGTGCTGGAATTTGCCGACACCGAGCGCCTGGCCCGCGCCCGCCAGCTCATCGGCGATGAAAATCCCGAGCTCGCCCTGAGCACGCCCGAGGCCAGTCCGCTGAGCCTGGAAGCACGCATCAGCGAGGAAGAGGCCAAGCGCATCGTCGATTTTGCGGTCAAGCAGAACCTCACCACGCTGCGCAACCGCGTCAACCAGCTGGGCGTTGCCGAGCCGCTGGTGCAGCGCCAGGGGCAGAACCGCATCGTCGTGCAGCTGCCCGGTGTGCAGGACACCACCCGGGTCAAGGACCTGCTGGGCGCCACCGCCACGCTGGAATACCGTGCGGTGGCGGAGGATGATCCCTATCTCGCCGCCCGCACCGGCATCATTCCGCCGGGCACCGAGCTGTTCTACACCCGCGGCGACCGCCGGCCCTACCTGCTGCTGCGCGAGACCATCGCCGCCGGCAACCAGCTGGT
The DNA here is from genome assembly GCA_046565985.1 of Gammaproteobacteria bacterium. Classification (GTDB taxonomy): domain Bacteria; phylum Pseudomonadota; class Gammaproteobacteria; order Nevskiales; family Nevskiaceae; genus Polycyclovorans. The sequence goes on along the minus strand of JBKHXN010000117.1, from coordinate 28,816 downwards.
GGATGCCGCTGCCACCGTGGACGAGAACGGCTCGCCCGCCGTCAGCGTGACGCTCGACGGGGTGGGCGCCAAGCGCATGTTCGCCTTCACCGAGAAGAACGTGGGCAAGCCCATGGCGGTGCTGTTCAAGGAGCGCGAGGTGGTGACCACCTACAACGCCCGCGGCGAGCCGATCCGCGAGCAGCGCGAGATCGAGGAAATCATCTCCGTCGCCACCATCCGTGGCGTGTTCGGCAAGCGCTTCCAGACCACCGGCCTGGAGAGCAAGGAAGCCCATGATCTGTCGGTACTGCTGCGCGCCGGCGCGCTGGCGGCGCCGGTGGAGATCGTCGAGGAACGTACCGTCGGCCCCAGCCTGGGTGCCGACAACATCGCCCAGGGCCAGCTCGCCGCGCTGGTGGGCCTGGTGGCGGTGCTGATCTTCATGGCGGTGTACTACAAGGTATTTGGCCTGCTGGCCAACGTGGCCCTGCTGCTCAATCTGGTGCTGCTGGTGGCCGCCATGTCGCTGATCCAGGCCACGCTGACCATGCCGGGCATCGCCGGCATCGTGCTGACGCTGGGCATGGCGGTGGACGCCAACGTGCTGATCTACGAGCGTATCCGTGAGGAGTTGGCGAACGGCAAGCCGCCGCATCAGGCCATCGAGGCGGGCTACGACCGGGCCTTCCTCACCATCGCCGACTCGCAGCTGACCACGCTGATCGCCGCCGTGGTGCTGTTCGCGCTCGGCGCCGGGCCGGTCAAGGGCTTTGCGGTGACGCTGAGCATCGGCATCGCCACCTCGATGTTCACCGCCATCGTCGCCTCGCGCGCGCTGGTGCAGCTGCTGTTTGCCCGGCGCAAGCTCGCCGACCTGCCGGTCTGAGGATCTCCGCCATGCGCTTTTTCTCCCGCGTTCCCCGCTTTGATTTCATGGCGATCCGCCGCCCGATGATGGCGGTCTCGATCCTGCTCACCGTGCTGGCGCTGGGCCTGGTGCTGGGCAAGGGCCTGCATCTGGGTCTGGACTTCACCGGCGGCGCGCTGGTGGAGATCGGCTACGAGCGTCCGGTGGAGCTCAACACCCTGCGTGCCGATCTGGATGCCGCCGGTCTGTCCTCGGCGGTGGTGCAGTACTTTGGCACCACCTCCGACGTGCTGATCCGCCTGGTGCCGGAGGACGCCGAAAGCTCCGCTGACCTGTCCAACCGCATCATCGCCGCGCTCACGGCCGGCGGCGAGCCGCTGGAGCTGCGGCGTGTGGAATTCGTGGGTCCGCAGGTGGGCGACGAACTGGCGGTGGACGGCGCGCTGGCGGCCATCTTCGCGCTGATCGGCATCCTGGTCTATGTGGCGTTCCGCTTCGAGTGGAAGTTTGCGCTCGGCTCCATCGTCGCCACCCTGCATGACGCCATCCTGGTGCTGGGCTGGTTCGCCCTGTTCGGGCTGGAGTTCAACCTGACCGTGCTCGCCGCGATCCTGGCGCTGATCGGCTATTCGCTCAACGACACCATCGTGGTCTATGACCGGATCCGCGAAAACTTCCTGGAGCAGCGCCGCGCCTCGGCGCTGGAGGTGGTGAACCTCTCCGTCAATCAGACCCTGGCGCGCACCATCATCACCGGCGGCACCACGCTGTTCGTGCTGACCTCGCTGTTCTTCCTCGGCGGGACGGTGGTGCACGAGTTTTCCATCGCCCTGATCGTCGGCATCATCGTCGGGACCTATTCCTCGGTCTTCGTCGCCAGCGCGATGGTGATTTTCCTCGGCGTTTCGCGGGAAGACCTGCTGCCGCCCCAGGACGACGAGGAAATCGACGCCCTGCCCTGAGGGTTTTCTTGTCTGGACACTGTCATACAAGGGGTTTAGGCTCGGTTCCCTCTGGTTTTGACGGCCTCGCCGCCCGCATCGTGGATGCGGGCAGGGGCCCAATACCCTGTCGAGATCGATCCTCATGGACCTGAGCGTCACCGCGATCCTGGCTTTTTTTACCAGCCTGTGGCTGTGCTCGGCCACCATCCAGGCGGCGCGCGCGCACCAGATCGGCACCGACGAGCAGCAGGGCGCGCAGAAGATGCACCGCCACTGGGTGCCGCGCCTGGGCGGCGTGCCCATCTTCATCGGTTACCTCACCGGCCTGCTGGCCATGGCCTGGCTGACCGAGACCCTGGAGCGCGAGACGGCCTTTCTGATCATCTGCCTGCTGCCGGCCTTTGCCATCGGCCTGCTGGAGGACGTCACCCGCCGTGCCGGGGTGATGCTGCGACTGGCGGTGACCATGATCTCGGGCGCGCTCGGCTGGTGGCTGCTGCAGGGCAGTCTCAATCGCATCGAGGTGCCCTTCGTGGACGCCTGGCTCGCGGCCACGCCGCTGGCCGCGCTGGCGCTGACGCTGGTCGCCTCGGCCGGCGTCGCCCACGCCACCAACATCATCGACGGCTGCAATGGCCTGGCGGCCATGGTCTGCCTGATGGTGCTGGTCTCGCTCGGCGTGGTGGCCCGCCAGCTGGGTGATGTATTCATCATGCAGTCGGCCTTCCTGGCCGCGGCCACGGTGCTGGGTTTCCTGCTGTGGAACTTCCCCTTCGGCCGCATTTTTCTCGGCGATGCGGGCGCCTACACCCTGGGCTTCCTGATCGCGGAGCTGTCGATCCTGCTGGTGGTGCGCAACCCCACGGTCTCGGCCTGGTTCCCGATGCTGCTGATGGCCTACCCGGTCTGGGAGACGCTGTTCTCCATGGCCCGCCGCGCCACCTATGGGCTGCATCACATGGGCAAGCCGGATTCGCTGCATCTGCACCAGCTCATCCACCGCCGCCTGGTACGCCGCTTCGGTCCGCGGCGCGATCACCTGAGCGTGGTGCTGCGCAACTCCATCACCTCGCTGTACCTGTGGATGCTCGCCGCGCTGTGCTGCGCCCCGGCGCTGATCTGGTGGGACGACACCGGCATGCTGATGTTCTTCTGCGCGCTGTTTGCCCTGAGCTACCGCGCGCTCTACCGCGCCCTGGTGCGCTTCCGCGCGCCCCGCGTGCTGGTGTTCAGGGCGCCGTCGCCCAGCCTGCCCGACGACCTGCCGCGAACCTAGATCCATCGCGCCCCGGAATCGCGCGGTATAGTTCGCGCCTGATCCCGACCGAGTGAATCCATGATCCGTCGCAGCCTGGTCCCGACCCTGATCCTGACGCTGTTCGGCGTCGCCCCCGCCGCCCGTGCCGCCGAGGGCATGTGGACCCTGGACAACCTGCCGCGCGCCGCCCTGGAGCGTGACTACGGCTTCCAGCCGGACGCCGCCGCAGTGGACAAGGCGATGAAAGCCTCGGTGCGGCTGGCCGGCGGCTGCTCCGGTTCGTTCATCTCGCCGGACGGGCTGGTGCTGACCAACGCGCACTGCATCATCGACTGCGTGCAGGAGCTTTCCAGCGCCGAGCAGGACCTGGTGCGCGATGGCTTCGTGGCGCGCAGCCGCAGCGAAGAGCGGCAATGCCCGGCCGTGGAGCTCAACCGCCTGGACACGATCAGCGACGTCACCGAGCGCATCCGCAGCGCCACCCGCGAGCTGGGCGGCAAGGCCTACATCGAGGCCCGCAACGCCGAGAAAGCGCGGATCGAATCCGAGTGCAGCGCCGCCGACCCGTCCGGCCTGCGCTGTGACGTGGTGGAGCTGTACAACGGCGGCCTCTACCACCTGTACCGCTACCAGCGTTACCAGGATGTGCGCCTGACCTTCTTCCCGGAGTACGCCAGCGGCTTCTTCGGCGGCGATCCCGACAACTTCAACTTCCCGCGCTACAACCTCGACATGGGCCTGCTGCGCGCCTATGAGAACGGCAAGCCGGCGCGGGTGGAACAGCATTTCCGCGTCAACCCGGCCGGCGCGCAGGAGGGCGAGATGACCCTGGTGACCGGGCACCCCGGCTCCACCAAGCGCCTGCTCACCTTCGCCCAGCTGCAGCGCGAGCGCGACGTGGACGTACTCAATACCCTGCTGTATCTCGCCGAACGCCGCGGCCTGCTGTTGCAGTACGCGCGCCAGGGCGCCGAGCAGGCGCGCGTCTCGGCCACCGATCTGCTGAGCACCGAGAACAGCTACAAGGTACTCAACGGCCGGCTGCGTGCGCTGGCCGATCCGGCCTTCATGCAGCGCAAGCGCCAGGAAGAGGAAAGCCTGCGTGCGCTGCTGGTGCAGAAGCCGGAGCTGCTCGCGCGCCATCGCAGTGCCTGGGAGGAGATCGCCGCGGCCCAGGTGCGGTATGTCGAGATCGAGGCACCCTACCAGCTGATCGAGAACCAGCGCGGGTTCTTCTCCCAGTACTACCGCTACGCACGCCAGCTGGTGCGTGCCGCGGAGGAGCGCAAGAAACCCAACGCCCAGCGCCTGCGCGGCTATACCGACGCCGAACTGCCACGGCTCCAGCAGTTGCTGCTCTCCAGCGCGCCGCTGGACGCCGCCTATGAAACCGCGACCCTGGCGTGGTCGCTGACCAAGCTGCGCGAGCTGCTGGGCGTGGACGATCCCTTCGTGCGCCTGGTACTGGGCAAGGAATCGCCTGAAGCCCTGGCCGCACGGCTGGTGGCGGGCACCCGGATGGGCGATGTGGCGGCGCGCAAGGCGCTGTGGGAAGGCGGCGCGGCGGCGGTGGCCAAGTCACGCGACCCCTTCATCCGCCTGGCGCTGGCCACCGATCCGGCGGCGCGCGCCATCCGCAAGCGCTACGAGGATGAGGTGGAGGCGGTGGAGAAGAAGAACGCCGAACGCATCGCCGAGGTACGCTTTGCCCTGCAGGGCACCAGCGTCTATCCGGATGCGACCTTCACCCTGCGGCTGTCCTACGGCGAGGTCAAGGGCTGGGAAGAGCGCGGCCAGCCGGTCGCGCCGTTCACCACGCTCGCCGGCCTCTACGCCCGCGCCACCGGGTTCGATCCCTTTGCCCTGGCCCCGTCCTGGAGCCAGGCGCGCGAGCGGCTCAAGCTCAAGACGCCCTTCAACTTCGTCACCACCAACGACATCATCGGTGGCAACTCCGGCAGCCCGGTACTCAACCGCAGGCTGGAACTGGTGGGCCTGGCCTTTGACGGCAACATCCACTCCCTGGGCGGGGCCTACGGCTACGACGAAACCCGCAACCGCTGCGTGGCCGTGCACAGCGCCGCGATGGTGGAGGCCCTGGCCAAGGTCTATCGCGCGCCGGAACTGCTGGCGGAGATCAACCCACTGTAAGCCCAGCGCCGGCGGGCGATGCGGTGCCCGCCGGCGCCTGACACCTCAGTACATTTCCACCGCGAGCGCGACAGCTTCGCCGCCGCCGATGCACAGGGTGGCTACGCCCCGGCGGCTGCCGGTCTTCTTCAGCGCGCCGACCAGCGTGGCCAGGATGCGGGCGCCGCTGGCGCCGATCGGGTGGCCCAGCGCGCAGGCGCCGCCGTGGATGTTGACGCGCGCGTGTGGCAGCTGGTGTTCCTTCATCGCCGCCATGGTGACCACGGCAAAGGCCTCGTTGATCTCCCACAGATCCACGTCGGTGGCTTTCCAGCCGGCCTTGGCCAGCACCGCGCTGATCGCCTGTACCGGGGCGATGGTGAATTCCGCCGGCAGCCGCGCCGCCGAGGCATGCGCCACGATCCGCGCCAGCGGCGTGAGTCCGCGCTTGCGCGCCCGGGATTCCGCCATCATCACCACCGCCGCCGCGCCGTCGTTGATGGAACTGGCGTTGGCCGCGGTCACGGTGCCGTCCTTCCTGAACGCGGGCTTGAGCGTGGGGATCTTCTCCGGCATGGCCTTGAACGGCCCCTCGTCACGGCTGATCAGCTCCACGCCCTTGCGGCCGCTGATCTCCACCGGCACGATCTCGAAATCGAAGCTGCCGTCCTCGTTGGCGCGGCGCGCCCGGCTCAGGGATTCCAGCGCAAACGCATCCTGCTGTTCGCGGGTGAAACCGTAGCGATCGGCTGTATTCTCCGCGAACACACCCATGGGCGTGCGCTTCTGGTACGCGTCCTCCAGGCCGTCCAGCGCCATGTGGTCGAGCACTTCGCCGTGACCATATTTGAGGCCGCCGCGCAGGCGGATCAGGTGCGGGGCATTGGTCATGCTCTCCATGCCGCCGGCGACCATCACCTCGTTGCTGCCGGCCTTGAGCAGATCATGGGCCAGCATCACCGCCTTGAGGCCGGATCCGCACATCTTGTTGATGGTGGTGGCGTTGACCGCGTCGGGCAGGCCGGCGCCGCGCGCCGCCTGGCGGGCGGGGGCCTGGCCCTGGCCGGCGCCGAGCACGTTGCCCATGATCACCTCCTGCACATCGGCCGGGGCGATCCCCGAGCGCTTCACCGCGGCCTGGATGACGGCGGCGCCGAGCTGGCTCGCGCTGAGGCCGGAAAACGCGCCCAGCAGCGCGCCCATGGGCGTGCGGGCAACAGCGGTGATGACGATGGGATCGGCAAGACTCATATCAGGCTCCGGAAATGAAGGTGCGGATTATCGCATCCCCACGCGCCGTCGCAGCAGCAGCGCCCCCAGCAGCGGCAGCAGCAGGCTCGGCCCGGGCGCGCCGCCGGCGCGCGGCACACTGCGCGTCGGGGCGTTCGCCTGGGCGGCACAGGAGGAGCCGGGCATTGCCTGCTTCCAGCGCGGATCATCCACGCGATAGATGCGTGGCTTCAGGTAATCCTGCGGGTCCACCAGAAAATCCACTTCCGGCGGGTGTTCCAGCGTGCTGATCTCGGCCATCAGGGCTTCGCGGTAGCCCTCCGCCCCCGCCGAAACACCCGGCGCCCAGTTGTCGTGGTGGGTGGGCAGGAAGATCTGCGCGTGCGCATGCTCGATGTAGAGCCGCGGGTCGCGCAGGCCATTCACCGGCTGGTTGAAGCCCAGAATCGCCCCCAGCTGTACATCTACGCAGCCGGGGAAGCTGTCCAGCGCCTGCTGGACCTCCGGCCCGCCGGGGTTCTCGCTGCGGATCGGGCCGGCGGAATTGTGCTGCAGCAGGCTGAAGTCGCCGATCCGCAGATGATAGGCCCAGGTGCCGCCCTGCGGATCGTCCAGCGATTCGAGGAACCACTGGATCTCCTGCGGATCGGTATTGAGGTTGAGCAGGTAGTTGAGCAGCGAGGCCGGCTCCACCGGGACGAAGGGCGTGCCCGGGTCGTCCAGCTCTTCGGTGGCAGCGGAATGGATGTGCTGGAGAATGCTGACCTCCGGCAGATCCGCCCACAGCTTCACCGTCTGGATCGTGCCGGGCGGCGGGGTGCTGGCGGTGCCGGTGACCAGGCAGGGGAATTTCAGTTCATTGCTGTCACGCGCCGCCTGCTTGCGGGCCAGGTCGCAGATCTCCTGCGAGCCCACGATGGCGGCGCCGCTGCGGCCGGCGATGTAGCCGGCGTCGCCGGCATGGTCGAAGTGGCCGTGGCCGATCAGGATCGCCTCCGGTCCCAGCAGGGCCAGCTCCTCACGGCCGATGGGCAGGTAATCCGCGTGCAGGCCGACGATCTCCCAGGCATCCAGATACAGCAGGTGCCCGCCCATGCTGACGATGAAGCTGGAGACCCCCACCCACCAGATCTTGACGAAGGCCGGATCGGTTGCGTCCGCGCCCAGCAGCGTATCCCGCGCCGCCTGGGTCTCTGCGCTCACCCGCAGCGCGCTGGCGGCGGGCAGGGGGGTCCACTGCGCCAGCGGGATGTCCATCAGAGTCTGTGCGCGCAGGGCGGGAGCACTCAGCAGCAGGCCGGCCAGCAGCAGGGGGCGGATCATCGGAGTCTCCTCGGCGCGTCTGCGTCGTTGGTCGTGGTGCCGTGCCAGTGCGAGCGCGGCTTCCCGTAAAATACGCCACCCGCGCCGCTGGCGCGACGCCAGAACGCAGAGAAAATCATGTCCCTGTTCTCCCACCCCGAGTTCGATGCCCACGAGCTCGTGGTCAGCCATTACGACGCGGCGACCGGGCTCAAGGCCATCATCGCGGTGCACAGCACCCGGCTCGGCAAGGGCCTGGGCGGCTGCCGCATGTGGCCCTACGCCAGTGACGACGAGGCCCTGACCGACGTGCTGCGGCTGTCGCGCGGCATGACCTACAAGGCGGCGCTCGCGGGCCTGCCGCAGGGGGGCGGCAAGAGCGTCATCATCGGCGATCCCAAACGCGACAAGACCCCCATGATGATGCGTGCCATGGGCCGCTTCGTGGACCGTCTGGGCGGCCAGTACGTGGTGGCGGAGGATTCCGGCACCAGCGTGGCCGACATCCGCCTCATGGCCGAGCATACCGCCCATGTCGGCGGTCTGGCCGACGCCCATGCCGCCGCCAACGGCCGCACCGGCGATCCTTCGCCTGCCACCGCCTACGGCGTATTCGTGGGCATCCAGAGCGCGGTGCGCTTCCAGTACGGCCGCAGCGATCTCAAGGGCCTGCGGGTGGCGATCCAGGGCGTGGGCAACGTGGGTTTTCGCCTCGCCCAGCACCTGCACGCCGCCGGCGCCCGCCTGTGGGTGACCGATCTGCACGCGCCCTCGGTGGAACGCTGCGTGCAGACCCTGGGCGCCACGGCGGTGAGCATGGAGGAGATCTTCGGCCTGGACGTGGACGTCTTTGCGCCCTGCGCGCTCGGCGCGGTGCTCAATGACCAGAGCCTGGACCAGCTGCGCGCGCGCGTGGTGGCCGGTGCGGCCAACAACCAGCTGGCCGCGTCCCGGCATGACCAGGCACTGGCCGAGCGCGGCATCCTCTACGCCCCGGACTACGTCATCAACGCCGGCGGGATCATCGACATCCACTACGAGGGGCCCGGCTACGCCGCCGCCGTGGTCGAGGCGCACCTGCAGCGCATCGGCAAGACCCTGACACAGATCTTCGAGCGCGCCCGGACCGAGGGCCGCCCCACCGGCGAGATCGCCGACCGCATGGCCGAGCGCATCTTCCGTCCATGAGCGCCCCCGCCGCCCTGACCACGCTGGTGGCGGCACTGACCGCCCGGCGCCAGTGGCTGGCGGTGGCCGAATCCTGCACCGGAGGGCTGATCGCCAAGATCTGCACCGACCTGCCCGGTTCCTCCGCCTGGTTCGAGCGCGGCCTGGTGACCTACTCCAACCGCGCCAAGCAGGAACTGCTGGGCGTGCCCGCCGAGCTGATCGCCGGCCACGGAGCGGTCAGCGAGGCGGTGGCCCGCGCCATGGCCGAAGGCCTGCTCCAGCGCGCGCCGGTGGACTGGACCCTGGCCGTGACCGGCATCGCCGGGCCGGACGGCGGCAGCGCCGACAAGCCGGTGGGCACCGTCTGGCTGGCCTGCGCCGGCCGCGAGGGCGGGGTACTGGCCCGGCCGTACCGCTTCGGCGGGGACCGTGAGGCGGTACGGGAACAGTCCGCCGCGGCCGCCTTCGAGCTGCTGCGCGAGCGGGTCAGTATGGGATAATCGGGACTTCATACCTCAACCCACGCACCAGGACGCCGAGATGGACGATAACCGCAAGAAAGCATTGGAAGCCGCGCTCTCCCAGATTGAAAAACAGTTCGGCAAGGGCGCCGTCATGCGGATGGGCACCGACCAGCGCCCCGAGGTGGAAGTGATCTCCACCGGCTCCATCACCCTGGACTCCGCCCTGGGCATCGGCGGCGTGCCGCGCGGGCGTGTGGTGGAAATCTACGGGCCGGAATCCTCGGGCAAGACCACCTTTGCCCTGCACGTCACCGCCGAGGCGCAGAAAGCCGGCGGGGTGGCCGCCTTCATAGACGCCGAACACGCGCTGGACATGAGCTACGCCGAGAAGCTGGGCGTCAAGGTGGGTGACCTGCTGATCTCGCAGCCCGATACCGGCGAACAGGCGCTGGAGATCACCGACATGCTGGTGCGTTCCAACAGCATCGACGTGATCGTGGTGGACTCGGTGGCGGCCCTGGTGCCCAAGAGCGAGATCGAGGGCGACATGGGCGACGCCAGCGTGGGCGTGCAGGCACGCCTGATGAGCCAGGCGCTGCGCAAGCTCACCGGCAGCATCAACCGTTCCAAGACCACGGTGATCTTCATCAACCAGCTGCGCATGAAGATCGGCGTGATGATGCCCGGCCAGAGCCCGGAAACCACCACCGGCGGCAACGCGCTGAAGTTCTACGCCTCCATGCGACTGGACATCCGCCGCATCGGCGCCATCAAGAAGGGCGACGAGGTGATCGGTAACGAGACCCGCGTCAAGGTGGTCAAGAACAAGCTCGCTCCTCCGTTCAAGCAGGTGATCTTCGAGATCATGTACGGCGAGGGCATTTCCCGCGAGGGCGAGCTGATCGACCTGGGCGTGGAGCACAAGCTGGTGGAGAAATCCGGCGCCTGGTACGCCTACAAGGGCGACAAGATCGGCCAGGGCAAGGACAACGCCCGCCAGTTCCTCAAGGAGCACCCGGAGATCGCCGCCGAGATCGACAAGCAGTTGCGCGACAAGCTGATCCCGGCGCGCGCCGCGCGTGTCGCCGCGAGTGAAGAAAAATAAGGACCTGGGGCCGCAGGCGGCGCGGGATTCCGCGCTGCGTTCGCTGGCCCGGCGCGAGCACAGCGCCCGCGAACTGAACAGCAAGCTGCGCGCACGCGGGTATGAGGCCGACGTCGTACAGGATACCGTTGCGCGGCTGGCCGATCGCGGACTGCAGTCCGACGAGCGCTATGCCGAGCAGCTGGTGCAGCACCGCGTGGCGCAGTGCCACGGGCGCATGCGCATCGAGGCCGAGCTGCGCGCGGCCGGGGTGCCGGACGCCATCGCCCGTGCCGCGGTGGAGGCTGCGGACTGCGACTGGACCGAGCTCTGCCACAGGCTCCAGCAGCGCCGATTCAAGGCGCCTCCCGCAGATCGGGAGGACTGGGCGCGGCAATACCGGTTCCTTGCCGCGCGCGGCTTCAGCCACGAGGACATCCGCGCCGCGCTGCGCTTTGACCCGGAGGATGAGGCCGGCTGAGCGCCTTCAGCGCTCGGTGTCTAGGTCCGGGATGCGCGTGAAGGCGATGCGCATGGGCGCGTGCTCGCGCGCGGAGAAGGCCGAGCCGTAGAACACCGCGTTCTTGCCGTAGCGCAGGTTGATCCGGTCCAGGGCCTGGTGCAGCCGGATCTTGGGCCGGCTCTCGTCGAACAAGGGCAGCGTGGCCTGCGAGGCCGGGGCCAGATCCAGCAGTACCACGCCCACCGCCAGGGGTTTGACGCGGGTGCGCGGGCGCTGCGTCCACAGCGCGTCCACGCCCTGGGCGAGGATCAGGCTGTCCTCGGTGGCGTTGAGGCGCCCGTCCTGCCCCCAGTGCTGGCGGTCCACGTACTGGATGCGGACATGCAGGCTGCCGGCCACCAGCCCTTCCTTGCGCAGGCGCATGGCGGCCTTCTGCAGCATGCGGTGGAGGGTGGCGTGGGCATCGCGGTCGTTGCGCATCTCCGGCGCCAGTACGTGGGAATGGCTGATGCTCTTGCGCGTACCCTGCGGGACGTAGGGCTCCTCGCCACGCAGCCGCGCCCACATGAGATCCCCGCCGGTGCTGCCCCAGGCCTGGTGCAGGGCCTCGCGGCTGGCCTCGCAGAGCTGGCGCACGGTGTGGATGCCGTGGCGGCGCAGCCGCTGTTCCATGCGTGCGCCGATCCCGCACAGATCCCGCAGTTCCAGGCCGTAGAGCGCGTAGGGCAGATCTTCCGGCCACAGCATCACCAGACCGTCCGGCTTCTGCATGTCGGACGCGGTCTTGGCCAGAAAGGCGTTCGGCGCAATGCCGATGGAGCAGGTGAGGCATTCGCCGACGTCGCTGCGGATGGCGTCCTTGATCGCCAGGGCGATGCGCCGGGCGGATTCCGGGTTGGCGTCGCGCGTGTTCAGATCGCAGTGCATCTCGTCGATGGAGGTCACCGCCACGACCTGCAGCACGCGGTCGATCGCTGCGGTCAGGCGCTGGTGGAACTCCACATAGCGCGCGTGCTGCCCGGTGACCAGGACCAGCTCCGGGCACAGCCGGCGCGCCTCGGCCACGCGGGTGCCGGTCTTCACGCCGAAGGCCTTGGCCTGATAGCTGGCGGCGATGCAGCAGGTGGTATCCGCCAGCATCGGCACCACCGCCACCGGGCGGCCGCGCAGCGCCGGGTCCAGCTGCTGCTCGACCGAGGCGAAATAGCTGTTGAAGTCCACCACCAGGCGCATGGGCGCACAGTAACGCCGGGCGCACGCCGGGGGAAGGGGCAAAAAGAAACCCCCGCCGGCAGCGCCGGCGGGGGTTGGGTGACACGACCGCGGGACTTACTCGAGAACCTTGAGTTCCACGCGGCGGTTTTCTTCCTGGCCTTCCGGCGTCTCGTTGTCCGCGATCGGACGGGCTTCGCCGTAGCCGACCGCGGTTATGCGGCCGGCATCCACGCCCCGGCCGATCAGGTACTGACGGGCAGAGCGGGCGCGGCGTTCGGAGAGCGCCAGGTTGTAGGAATCACGGCCGAGGCTGTCGGTGTGGCCGCCGATCTCCACCCGCACATCCGGGTAGGCCAGCAGCGTTTCGGCCACCTGGTCGAGGATCTCCTGGGCGCGGGGCGTCAGGCGGTCGGCGTTGAACTCGAACTTCACGCCCTTGAGCACGAAGCCGATGGCGCAGCCGTTGGCGTCCACCTGCTCACCCGGACCCGGGGTGCGGCAGTCGTCCACCAGTGAGCAGCCGTTGGCGAGTACCTTGGCGCCCGGCGGGGTGTTGGGGCACTCGTCCACGTCGTCGAGCACGCCGTCGCCGTCGCCATCGTTGCTCAGCGGGCAGCCCACTTCGTCCACGGCCTGGCCGATCGGGGTATCCGGGCACTGGTCGATGCGGTCGGGCACGCCGTCACCGTCGGAATCCAGCTCGCAGCCGCGGGCGTCCACGATGGCGCCGGCCGGAGTGCCGGGGCACTCGTCCACGTCGTCGGGTACGCCATCACCGTCGCTGTCCATCACCGCCGGTTCTTCCGGCTTGGCGGGTACGCCGAGCGGGAACAGCAGGCCGATGTTGAACACGCCGTCGTAGAAGTGCTTGTTGTTCTGCGGCGGGGTCTGCACGCCCGCCTGCTTGCGGTTGTGCGCGTCCATGCGGTAGCGCGCCTCGGTCCGCAGGATGATCCGCGAGGTGATCGGCAGCAGGTAGCCCAGGCCGGAATCAAACACGGTGGTGCGGTAGTTCGGAATGGCGCCCGGGAGGTTTTCGCCGGTGCCGTGCGCCACCGAGAGCAGCGCGTACAGGTTGGGCGAATTGTTCCAGGGGAAGATCATGGCGCCCAGACCCACGCCCTTGAGCTCGAAGGCCGGGTCAAAACCCTCTTCCGGGTTGAAGTTGTTGAGGAAACCGGTGAATTCCAGGGTCATGCCGCGGGTCACTTTCTTGCCTACCGCGATCTGCGCGCCCAGGCCGTCGCGCGTGCCACGGTCCTTGTCGGCAAACGAATAGGAACCCATCAGCGACATGTAGGCCGGACGTCCCTTGAGGGCCCGGGTGTCGGTTTCTTCTTCTTCATCCTGAGCGTGTGCGGGCATGACAACCGCCGCCATCGCCATCATCAGTAAAGCCAGCCAGCCGGAACGATATTTCATGGTTCTCCCCTAACAGTTCCGATAATGATGCAACAAATCCCGCCGAACTATAACAGCGCATTACAGCCGCCGTCAGCAAGCCCCGGCCGGCGCCTGTGGAGGGGCGCCGGGGCTCGGCTATACTTCGCGCCCTTTCGCGGATGCGCTTCGATGGAAATTCAGCATATCAAAGGCGGGATCAAAGCCCTGAGAGCGCGTTTTGACGCGCTCCGGGGCTATCTTTGACTACGATACCAAGCGCGACCGCCTGGTGGAGATCAACGCCGAGCTGGAAGACGGCGCCGTGTGGAGCAAGCCCGAACACGCCCAGGGCCTGGGCCGGGAGCGGGCCCGGCTGGAGGCGGTGATCGGGCCCATCGAGCAGGCCGAGCGCGGGCTCCATGACGCCGCCGAGCTGCTGGAGATGGCCGAGGCCGAGGGGGATACCGCCACCCTGCAGGAGATCGCCGCTGATGTGGCGCGCTTCGAGGCCCTGGCCGCCGACATGGAATTCCGCCGCATGTTCAGCGGCGAGCTCGACGCCAACAACGCCTATCTTGACGTACAGGCCGGCTCCGGCGGCACCGAGGCCCAGGACTGGGCCGAGATGCTGCTGCGCATGTACACCCGCTGGGCGGAGGGCAAGGGCTTCAAGGTGGAGCTGATGGAGCGCTCGGACGGTGAAGTCGCGGGCGTCAAAGGTGCGACCATCTACGTGGAGGGCGAATACGCCTACGGCTGGCTGCGTACCGAGACCGGCGTGCACCGTCTGGTGCGTAAGTCGCCGTTTGACTCGGGCAACCGCCGCCACACCAGCTTTGCCGGGGTGTTCGTGTCCCCCGAGGTGGACGACAACATCGAGATCGAGATCAATCCCGCAGACCTGGAGATCGGCACCTTCCGCTCCTCCGGCGCCGGCGGCCAGCACGTCAACAAGACCGAATCGGCGATCCGCATCAAGCATCTGCCCAGCGGCATCGTGGTGGCCTGCCAGACCCAGCGCAGCCAGCACGCCAACCGCGACCGCGCCATGCAGATGCTCAAGGCCCGTCTCTACGAGGCCGAGATACAGAAGCGCAACACCCAGAAGCAGGCGCTGGAGGATTCCAAGAGCGACATCGAGTGGGGCAGCCAGATCCGCTCCTACGTGCTCGACCAGTCACGGATCAAGGATTTGCGCACCGGGGTGGAGATCGCGGATACCGTCAAGGTGCTGGACGGCCATCTCGATCCTTTCATCGAGGCCAGTTTGAAGCAGGGACTCTGACATGAACGAAGAACCCAAGCCCCAGGAAAAGCCGCTGGACGAGAACCATGTGATCGCCACCCGCCGCGAGAAACTCGCGGCGTTGCGTGCCCAGGGGCAGGCCTACCCCAACGATTTCCGCCGCGATACCCTGGCCGAGCACCTGCACGGCAGCTACGCCGCGCACGAGCCCGCCGCGCTGGAGGCCGAGACCACGCGCTTCCGGCTCGCCGGGCGCCTGATGGCCAAGCGGGTGATGGGCAAGGCCAGCTTCGGCCAGCTCCAGGACAGCTCCGGCCGTATCCAGATTTTCTGCCAGCTCAACACCCTGGGCGAAGCGGTCTATGAGCTTTTCAGGACGGCAGACGTGGGCGACCTGCTGGGCGTGGAAGGGCGGATATTCAAGACCAAGACCGGCGAGCTGTCGCTGTGGGTCGAGCAGCTGCGGTTGCTGGTCAAGGGCCTGCGCCCCCTGCCGGAGAAATGGGCCGGGCTGACCGATACCGAGGTCCGTTACCGTCAGCGCTATCTCGATCTGATCGTCAACCCGGACGTGCGTTCGGTGTTCGAGAAGCGCGGCCGCGCGGTGCGCTTCATCCGCCAGTTTCTGGACACCGTGGGCTTCATGGAAGTGGAGACGCCGATGCTCCAGCCGATCGCCGGCGGCGCCGCGGCACGGCCCTTCATCACCCGCTACAACGCCCTGGACCGTGATTTCTACCTGCGCATCGCGCCCGAGCTGTATCTCAAGCGCCTGGTGGTGGGCGGCTTCGAGAAGGTTTACGAGATCAACCGCAACTTCCGCAACGAAGGACTCTCCACCCGCCACAACCCCGAGTTCACCATGCTCGAGTTCTACCAGGCCTACGCCGACTGCCTGGACGCGATGAACCTGGTCGAGACCCTGATCCGCGATACCGCCATCACCGTCAATGGCAGCGCGCAGCTGCACTACCAGGGCCGCGACTATGACCTCGAGCAGCCCTTCAACCGCTGGACCATGAAGGAGGCCGTGCTGCGCCATAACCCCGGGGTCACCGCCGCGCAGCTCGACGACCGTGCCTTTCTGGCCACGCACGCGCGCAAGGTCGGCGGCGACGTCAGGGACAGTTACGGCCCCGGCAAGCTGCTCACCGAGATCTTCGAGAAGACGGTGGAGGCCCAGCTGCTCGACCCGACCTTCATCACCGAATACCCCACCGAAGTCTCGCCGCTGGCGCGGCGCAGCGACCGCAATCCGGAGGTCACGGACCGCTTCGAGTTCTTCGTGGGCGGGCGCGAGGTGGCCAACGGCTTCTCCGAGCTCAACGATCCGGAAGACCAGGCCGCACGCTTCCAGGCCCAGGTGCAGGCCAAGGACGCCGGTGACGACGAGGCCATGGTCTATGACGCCGACTACATCCGCGCCCTGGAGTACGGCCTGCCGCCTGCCGCCGGGGTGGGGCTGGGGATTGACCGGCTGGTGATGTTCCTCACCGACTCGGCCAGCATCCGTGATGTGCTGCTTTTCCCGCAGATGAAGCCGGAAGCTTGAGAAGCAGAGCTGGAAAAGGGTCTGGGGCCCCAGCCCCAGACGTTCGCGCGGCAGGTGTTGCCACTGGCAACACCTGAAATCCCGCGCTCACTCCCGCAGATGAAGCCGGAAGCTTAAGAAGCAGAGCCGGAAAAGGGCCTGGGGCCCCAGCCCCAGACGTTCGCGCGGCAGCTGACGCGCTGCTCGCGGTGGAGCTATGCTGGCGGCCCGCTCCGTATGGGGACCTGCCGCGTGCCGAGCCTGCAATCCCGTCCAGCCGCTGATTCCGCCCTGCGCCTGCCGCGTCCGCGCGGGCTGGGCTGGCTGGCCGGTGCCGCCGAGCGCGTCAGCGGCCTGCGCGAGCTCGACGGGCTCTACCGCCGCCACGCCGCCGGCCTACCGCCGGGTGAATTCGTCCGCGCGGCGCTGCGCACCTTGCGCATCAGCTACGCGGTGGACGGCTCCGCCGGGACGCCGGTCCCGCCCAGCGGCCCGCTACTGATCGTGGCCAATCATCCCTTCGGTGCCGCCGACGGGCTGGTGCTCGCCGACTGGCTGCTGCCGCGCCGCCCGGATCTGCAGCTGCTGGCCAACGAGCTGCTGTGCCGCGTGCCGGAGATGGCGCCGCTGATCATGCCGGTGGACGTGTTCCGGCGCGGCGCCAGCCTGCCGGGCCTGCGCCGTGCCCTTCGCCATCTGGAGCAAGGTGGCGCGCTGGTGATCTTTCCCGCCGGCGAGGTGAGCCGGGTTGATTTCGCCGGCCGCTGTGTCAGTGATCCGCCCTGGTCGGAGACCGCCGCGCTACTGGCCCGGCGCAGCGGCGCACGGATCCTGCCTGTCTGCCTGCGTGGCCATGCCGCCTGGTGGTCACTGACCGCAGGCGCCATCCATCCGCGCCTGCGCACGGCGCTGCTGGCACGTGACCTGCTCCACCAGCGGGGCAGCCATGTCCAGCTGGTGCCGGGGCAGCTGATCGAGCCCGGGGAGCTGGCGCGCCTGCCCGAGCCGGCGCAGACCCCCTATCTGCGCCTGCTCACCTACAGCCTCGCCGAGCCCGAAGCGGCGCCCCCGCCGCGCACGCTGGCGCCGATCAGCCCGCCGGTAGCCCCGGAGGCCCTGGCCGCCGCCGTGGCGGCGCTGCCGCCACGGCGCTGCCTGTTCGTGCAGGGCGAGTTTGCCGTGTACCTGGCGCCGGCGCAGGAGATGCCGCTGCTGTTGCAGGAGATCGCCCGTCTGCGCGAGCTGAGTTTCCGCCTGGTGCAGGAAGGCAGCGGCCTGCCCGCCGACACCGACCGCTTCGACGCGCATTACCGTCACCTGTTCGTCTGGCACCGCACGCGGCATGAGATTCTGGGCGCCTACCGGCTGGGCTTTGTCGCGGAGATCCTGCCCAGGCACGGCGTGGAGGGGCTCTACACGCATACCCTGTTTGAATTTGACCGGCACCTGTTCGCCCGCACCGGCCCGGCGGTGGAAATGGGCCGCTCGTTCGTGAGCCCGGACTGGCAGCGCAGCTTCGTGGCGCTGCGGCTGTTGTGGTCGGGCATCGCCAGCCTGCTGCAGGCGCGGCCGGAGATCCGCTGCCTGTACGGGCCGGTCAGCATCAGCCCCGGCTACAGTGCGGCAGGCCGGGCGCTGATTGCCGAGGTGCTGACCCGGCATCATTCCGACTCGCACCTGCGCCAGCAGATCCGCCCCCGGCATCCGCCGCGCATCGCCACGGCCGGGGAGCGCCGCCCGGTGGTGGCCGCGCTGGCCGACCCGCAGCTGCTGTCGCGCGTCATCGCCCGCATCGAGCGCGGGCCGGGTCTGCCGGTGCTGCTGCGGCATTATCTGGAGCTCAACGGGGTCTTTGCCGGTTTCAACGTGGACGCCAGCTTTGGCGGCACGCTCGACGGCCTGGTCTTCGTGGACGTGGCGCGTATCCCGGCGCGCATCCTGGCCCGCTACGGCGCTGCCTCACGCCGTGCCGCCGGCGCCGATCCGGCGTCCGGCTGAGGCGCGTCTTCAGCCGGCGACGAGCAGCTGATCCACCTGCTGCAGGTCCGATTCACCCAGGCGCCCGGCGGCGGCCTTGAGCCGCAGCACGGAGAGCAGATAGTCGTAGCGGGCCCGCGAGTAGTTGCGCTCCGCGAGGTAGAGCTGCTGCTGGGTGTTGAGCACGTCCACCGCGGTCCGGGTGCCGACCTGCAGGCCGGTTTCGCTGGCCTCCAGTGCGGTGCGGTTGGACAGCACCGCCTGCTTGAGCGCCTTGACGCGCGCGGCGCCGGAGATCACGCCCTGGTAGGCGTCGCGCGCCTGGCGTTCCACCTGCCGGCGTATGCCTTCGCGCTCGGCCTCGCGCTGCTCGTAGAGGCTGCGTGCCTGGTTGACGCGTGACTGGGTGGCGCCGCCGGAGAAGATCGGCAGGTTCAGCTGCAGGGTCAGGGATTCACTCTTCTGCTCGGCGGCGAAGCGCCCGCCCTGGCTGCCGTCGCTGTACTGTGCCTGCGCGCCGACGGTGGGGAAGTGGTCGGCCCGCGCGACTTCCACGCCCTTGCGCGCCGCGCTGGCCGAGAACGCGGCAGCCTGCAGGCTCAGATTGTGGTCGCGCGCGGCGCCGACCCAGGCGTTGACGTCGGCCGGGTCCGGCGCGGGCAGCGGAAAATCCTCCTGCAGTGGCACGATGTTCACCAGCGCGGCGCCGGTGATTTCCTGCAGCGCCTCTCCGGCGCTGCGCAGCGCCTGCTCCGCCTCGATCACCTGGGCGACCGTCAGGTCATAGCGCGCCTGCGCCTCCTGGATGTCGGTGATGGCGGAGAGCCCCACCTCGAAGCGCTTCTGCGACTGTTCCAGCTGGCGCTCCACGGCCTTGTTCTCGGCCTGCGCGGAGCGCAGGTCATCGGCGGCCGACAGCAGGTTGAAGTAGGCCTCGGCAGTGCGCAGCACCAGGTTCTGCTCGGCGCCGCGGTAGTTGATCTGTGCCAGGCGCACCTGGTCGCCGGACTGGCGCAGGGTCTGGATCGCGCGCCAGTCGAACAGCGCCTGGTTGAGCGTGACCTGCAGTCCGTCCGATTCGTTCTCGAAGGTGCAGGTGCTGTTGCCGAAGGCATCGCAGGGCTGACCGTTGAGGGTGGTCAGCTCGTCGTCGCTGCGGGTCTCCTGGTAGCCGGCGCTGACCTGCGGCAGGAAGGCGGCGCGGGCCTGCGGGCGGGCCTGGAGGGCGGCGTCGCGTGCGTGGGCGGCGGCCTGCAGCTGGGTATCGTTGCCGCGGGCCAGCTCATAGACCTTGAGCAGCTCGTTGGCGCGGGTGGTGGCGGGGGCCAGCAGCAGGGCGCAGAACAGGATCGGGTAGAGGCGCATGGAAACTCCGTGTGTCGCCGGGCGGATTCAGTAAAGGGGAATGGCGGGGTCAACGGTCCGGGACCAGGCATCGATCCCGCCGGAGACGTTGAAGACCTGGGTAAAACCGTTTCGTTCCAGAAAGCGCGCCACCATCAGGCTGCGGCTGCCGTGGTGGCAGAGCACGGCCAGCGGGGCGTCGGGCTCCAGCTCGCCGAGCCGGGCCGGGATCTCGTTCATGGGGATGTGCCGGGCGCCGGTCACGGCCGCCAGGGCGAGTTCTTCCGGCTGGCGTACGTCGAGCAGCAGCAAGGCCTGCCGGGCTTGCAGGGCCACCACTTCCGCGGGCGTGAGTTCTTGCATGAACGGGGTCGGGACAGGACTGGCGGGCAGTCTAGCACCGCCTTCAAAATTACTGAACTGCCGGGTTCAGTAAAGCCCGCCGCCCGGAAACCGCCCGTGGGCGCCGCCGGTCGCGGCCGAACGATCAGCTCGATTCGGCCTTCCACTGTTCGAGCATCTGCTCCATGTAATGGATGTTGTGCTCACCGGCGCAGAACACCGGGTCGCGCATGATGCGGCGCTGCAGCGGGATATTGGTTTCGATGCCGTCCACCACCATCTCCGACAGGGCCTGGCGCATGCGGGCGATGGCGGATTTTCGGTCGGCGCCGTAGGCGATGAGCTTGCCGATCATCGAATCGTAGTTGGGCGGCACCCGGTAGCCGGTATAGATATGGGTATCCAGACGGATGCCCGGCCCGCCCGGTGCGTGGAATTTCTTGATCTCGCCGGGCGAGGGCGAGAAGGTGCGCGCGTTCTCGGCGTTGATGCGGCACTCGATGGCGTGGCCACGCATCTTCACGTAGCGCTGCTGCTTCTTCAGCGGCCGCCCGGCGGCGATGCGGATCTGCTCCTTGATGAGGTCCATGCCGGTCACCATCTCCGTGACCGGGTGTTCCACCTGGATGCGGGTGTTCATCTCGATAAAGTAGAAGCGCCCGTTCTCGTAGAGGAACTCAAAAGTCCCCGCGCCGCGGTAGCCGATGCGCTTGCAGGCCTCCACGCAGAGCGCGCCAATCTCGGCGCGCTGTTCCTCGCTGATGCCCGGAGCGGGGGATTCCTCCACCACTTTCTGGTTGCGGCGCTGCATGGAGCAGTCGCGCTCGCCCAGATGAATGGCGTGCCCCTGGCCGTCGGCCAGTACCTGGAATTCCACGTGGCGCGGCGTCTCCAGATATTTTTCCATGAATACCGAGGCGTCCTTGAACGCGTTCAGCGCCTCGGTGCGCGCCAGCTGGATCTTGCCGATCAGCTCGTCGGCGCTGCGCACCACGTGCATGCCGCGCCCGCCGCCGCCAGACGCGGCCTTGATCAGCACCGGGTAGCCGACCTGCTCGGCGGTCTCCAGGCAGATCTTCTCGTCCTCGGGCAGCACGCCCTCGGAGCCGGGCACGCAGGGCACGCCGGCGGCGATCATCTCCGCCTTGGCGTTGGTCTTGGAGCCCATCAGGCGGATGGTTTCCGGCCGCGGGCCAATGAAGATGAAGCCGGATTTCTCCACGCTCTCGGCAAAGTCGGCGTTTTCCGAGAGGAAGCCGTAGCCGGGGTGGATGGCGTCGGCCTGGGTGACCTCCGCCGCGCTGATCAGCGCCGCCATGTTGAGATAGCTCTTGGGCGCGGCGGCGGGACCGATGCAGACCGCCTCGTCGGCCAGCAGCACGTGCTTGAGCTCGCGGTCCACCGTGGAGTGCACGGCCACGGTCTTGATGCCCAACTCGCGGCAGCAACGCAGGATGCGCAGGGCGATCTCGCCGCGGTTGGCGATCAGGACTTTCTTGATTTCCTTCATCGAGGGCTACTCAATGATGAACAGCGGCTGGTCAAACTCCACCGGCTTCTCGTTCTCGGCCACGATCTCGGCGATCACGCCCGCCTTGTCCGACTCGATCTGGTTGAGCATCTTCATCGCCTCGATGATGCACAGGGTCTGGCCCACCTTGACCGTCTGGCCCACCTCCACATACGGCTTGGCGCCCGGCGAGGGCGAGCGGTAGAAGGTGCCCACCATCGGCGCGCGCAGCACGTGGCGGGTCTCGGCCGCGGGTGCGGCCGGGGCGGCGGGCGCGGGGGCGGCAGCCGGTGCCGGGGCGGCGGGCGCCGGGAGCGCGGCAGGGGGCGGCGCCACGGCCACCGGCGCGCTGGCCGGCGGCGAGTAGCGGCTGATGCGGACCGACTCCTCGCCTTCCTTGACCTCCAGCTCGGAAATGCCGGACTGTTCAACGAGATCAATCAGGGTCTTGATCTTGCGCAGATCCATGGGGATGCCTCTTTAATTTGTCAGTTCGGGTGGGGTTGGCCCAGGCGCGCGTGCGCGGCCTGCAGGGCCAGGCGGTAGCCCAGGCTGCCCAGGCCCACGATCTGGCCCACGGCAATGTCGGAAAAATAGGAATGGCGCCGGAACGCTTCCCGGGCGTGCACGTTGGACAGGTGGATCTCGATGAACGGGATCGCCACCGCCAGCAGCGCGTCGCGCAGCGCCACGCTGGTGTGCGTGAACGCGCCGGGGTTGAGCAGCAGGAAATCCACCTGGCCGCGGGCCTGCTGGATGCGATCCACCAGGGTCCCCTCGTGGTTGCTCTGCAGGCATTCCAGTTCATGGCCCAGGCGGCGCGCCTCGGCCTGCAGCTGCTGTTCGATGGATTCCAGTGTCTCAGCCCCGTAGAGGCCCGGCTCGCGGGTGCCGAGCAGGTTCAGGTTGGGGCCGTTGATGAGCAGGAGTCGGGACAAGCGGGGCAGATCGTGTCAGGGATGCGCGGATTCTGCCCGATGCCGCACAAAAAAGACAAGTTAATTGCAAGTTAGCGAAAGATCGCTACTTTTTCGCTCAAGTTGGCGGTGCCAGATGGCGCTGCAGCAGCTCGCTGAGCTCGGCCTCGCTGAATTCGCCGTGCTTGCGGAACAGCACCCGCCCCTCGGGACTGATGAGCACCGAGAACGGCAGCGCGCCCAGGGTATCGCCGAGCAGGCTCATGGCCTGGGCGATCTCGGTGTCGCCGGCCATCACCGGGTAGTTCATGCCCAGGCGCTCCACCCAGACGCGCACCGCCTGCGGATCGTCCATCGCCGGGCCGATCACCTGCAGGCCGCGGCTGCCAAAGCGCGTCTGCGCGTTCACCAGGACCGGAATCTCCTTGATGCAGGGCGTGCACCAGGTGGCCCAGAAATTCACCAGCAGCAGCTTGCCGCGCCAGTCGGCAATCTGCCGGGGCGTGCCGTCGAGGCCGGTCAGCCGCACCACCGGCGCGGGCTCGTCCAGCGCCGGGGCGCCGCGCAGCGCGTCGTAGGCCAGAAAGCCGGCCACGCCCGAGGCCAGACACAGGGCGAGCACGCCCAGGCTGCGGCCGATCATGGCAGCCGCTCCACGGCCACCCGGCGTGTCTGTACCGGGTAGCAGACGCCAGCGTCGGCGCAGCCCTGATAGCTGACGCCGATCTGGGCCGGCGGCTGCGCCAGGGCGGCGCTGGCCCGGACGTGGTCGCGGTAGATGCGCACCTCGCCAAAGTGCTCGTCGGCGTGCGCCAGGCCGGCCGGCAGCTGCAGGCTCACGCCGGGCAGTTCCAGCGCCATGCGGTGGCGGTACAGGTAGTAACCCGGCGCGATGCGCCATTCCAGGCGCAGCTCGCCCGCCTGCCAGGTGACGGGTTCGAGGATGAAGGCCTGATCCACCGGCAACAGCGCGGGCGCGCCGCGGTCCCAGGGGCCGGCCAGAGCCGGTGTGGCCAGCCACAGGCAGGTGGTCAGGAGCAGGGTTCTCATGGGTTCAGGCTGTCGCGGATCCAGTCCAGATAGGCCGCATGGCCCTGGCTGATGCTGACCGCGACGATCTCGGGAAGTTCGTATGGATGCGCCGCGAGCACGGCGCCGCGCAGGGCTTCGAAGTGCGTGGCGTCGGTCTTGGCGATCAGCAGGGTTTCGGCCGCGGTCTCCACCGCGCCGCGCCAGAGGTACACCGAACGCGCCCCCGCCACCAGGTTCACGCAGGCCGCCAGCCGGCTTTCCACCAGCTGCTGCGCCAGGGCTTCGGCGTGTGTGTCGGGGCAGCTGATGAAGACCATCAGGGCCTCGCCGGCCGGGCCGCTGTTGGGGGTAACAGAGTACATTCCCTGATTGTCAGGCTTTTCGGCCCGGGCGGACAATGGCGTACGCTCATCCGAAGGATCGCGCATGCACGCGCCCACCGCACAGCCCGGCTTCATCTTCGACACCCCGCCCCCCGCGCGCGAGCCGCTGCGCGCCGCCATCACGCGCGACTGGCTGTGCGACGAGACCGCGCAGGTGCAGCGCCTGCTGGCGCTGGCCGAACTGCCCGAGGCGCGCGCCGCCGCCGTCGGCCGCCAGGCGGCGGTCTGGGTCCGGCGGGTCCGCGAAGGCCGTGCCGAGCAGTCGCCGCTGGACGCCTTCATGCGCGAGTACGACCTGTCATCCGAGGAGGGCGTGCTGCTGATGTGCCTGGCCGAGGCCCTGCTGCGCATACCCGATACCGCCACCGCCGAGAAGCTGATCGCCGACAAGCTCTCCGCGGCCGACTGGGAGCAGCATCTGGGCCAGTCGGATTCACTGTTCGTCAACGCCTCCACCTGGGGGCTGATGCTCACCGGGCGCATCGTGCGCGTGCCGCCGGAAACCCACGGCAACGTGCGCGCGGCGCTCAACCGGCTGGTCGGCCAGTCCTCGGAGCCGGTGATCCGTCTGGCCATCCGTCAGGCCATGAAGCTCATGGGGCATCAGTTCGTCATGGGCCGCCATATCGGCGAGGCGCTGCGCCATGCGCGCTCGCGGGACCAGCGGGTCTGGCGCCATTCCTACGACATGCTCGGCGAGGCGGCACTCACCGCCGCCGACGCCGAGCGCTACCAGCGCGCCTATCACGAGGCGATCCTCGCCATCGGTCGCGATGCGGGCGCGGCGAACGGCCTGCCGGTCATGGCGCGGCCCGGCATCTCGATCAAGCTCTCCGCCCTGCACCCGCGCTACGAGCACGCACAGCGCGGCCGCGTACTCGATGAACTGGTGCCGCGCCTGCTGGCGCTGGCACAGGCGGCGCGCGAGGCGCAGATCGGCCTCACCGTGGACGCCGAGGAAGCCGACCGCCTGGAACTGTCGCTGGATGTGATCGAGGCGGTGTACCGCAACCCGGCGCTGGACGGCTGGGACGGCTTCGGCCTGGCGGTGCAGGCCTTCCAGAAGCGTGCGCTGGCGGTCATCGACTGGCTGGAGCCGCTGGCCCGTGGCACCGGGCGGCGGCTCGCGGTGAGACTGGTCAAGGGCGCCTACTGGGATACCGAGATCAAGCGCGCCCAGGAGCAGGGTCTGCCCGGCTATCCGGTGTTCACCCGCAAGCCCAATACCGATGTCTCCTACCTCGCCTGCGCCCGCAAGCTGCTCGCCGCGCGCGAGGTGTTCTACCCCATGCTCGCCACCCACAACGCGCAGACCGTCGCCGCCGTACGCGCCTACGCCGGCGATGCCGAGGGCTACGAGTTCCAGCGCCTGCACGGCATGGGCGAGGCGCTCTACGAGTGCGTGCGCGAAGACCTGCCGGTGCCCTGCCGCGTCTATGCTCCGGTGGGCTCGCACGAGGATCTGCTGCCCTATCTGGTGCGCCGCCTGCTGGAGAACGGCGCCAATACCAGTTTCGTCAACCGCATCTTTGACGAGCAGGTGCCGGCCGAGCAGCTGGTGCGCGATCCGGTGGCGGAAGTCCGCAGCCTGACGGTGATCCCCAGCCCTGCACTGCCGCTGCCCGCGGCGCTGTTTGGCAGCCAGCGCCGCAATTCCGCCGGCCTCAACCTGGCGGACGAGAGCGTGCTCGACGGGCTCGCCGCTGCCCTGGGCGGTGTTGCCCGCCCGCCGCGGGCGCGCTCGCTGCTGGCCGGGCGCGAAGCCCCGGACGGCGTCTGGCAGCCGCTCTGCGATCCCGCCGACCGGCGCCGCGTGGTGGGCGAGTGGGCGGCCCTGCCGCCCGCACAGGCGGAGCCGGTCATGGCCGCCGCGGCGCTCGGTTTTGGCCACTGGAGCCGCCTCCCGGTGGAGGCCCGCGTGGCCCCGCTGGAGCGGGCCGCCGAGGCCCTGGAGGCGCGCAGCGCCGAGTTCCTGCACCTGCTGGTTCGCGAGGCCGGCAAGACCCTGCCGGATGCGCTGGCGGAACTGCGCGAGACCGTGGACTTCCTGCGCTACTACGCCGCCCAGGCGCGGCGCCTGCTGCGCCAGCCCGAGGTTCTGCCGGGCGTGACCGGCGAGCACAACGAACTGCAGATGCACGGCCGCGGGGTGTTCGTCTGCATCTCGCCGTGGAATTTCCCGCTGGCGATCTTCACCGGCCA
This sequence comes from Gammaproteobacteria bacterium, assembly GCA_046565985.1. Classification (GTDB taxonomy): domain Bacteria; phylum Pseudomonadota; class Gammaproteobacteria; order Nevskiales; family Nevskiaceae; genus Polycyclovorans. The sequence goes on along the minus strand of JBKHXN010000117.1, from coordinate 2,839 downwards.
GCTCGCCGCCGCGCTCGCCGCCGGCAATGCCGTGGTCGCCAAGCCGGCCGAGCAGACGCCGCTGGTGGCGGTGGCGATGGTGCGCCTGCTGCACGCCGCCGGCATTCCCGCCGACGCGCTGCAGTGCGTGCTCGGCGACGGCACGCTGGGCGCGGCGCTGACCGCGCATCCGGCGGTGGCGGGCGTGGCCTTCACCGGTTCTTTCGAGGTGGCCCAGGCCATCAACCGCAGCCTGGCAGCGCGCCCGGGACCGATCGCGGTGCTGATCGCCGAGACCGGCGGCCAGAACGCGATGATCGTGGATTCCTCGGCGCTGCCCGAGCAGGTGGTCAAGGATGTGCTGCACTCCGCCTTCCATTCCGCCGGTCAGCGCTGCTCGGCGCTGCGGGTGCTGTGCCTGCAGGAGGAGATCGCCGAGCGCAGCCTCCATCTGCTGCAGGGCGCGATGCGCGAACTGCGGATCGGCGATCCCGGGCGGCTGTCCACCGACGTGGGGCCGGTGATCGACGACGCGGCGCTGGCGCGCCTGAACCAGCACGCCGAGGACATGGCGCGCAGCGCCCGGCCGGTCTGCACGCTGGAATTGCCGCCGGACTGCGCCCACGGCAGCTACTTTGCGCCACGCGCGGTGGAACTCACGGGCCTGTCCCAGCTCGACGGCGAGTACTTCGGCCCTTTCCTGCACGTGCTGCGCTACCCGGCGCGCGGGCTGGAAGCGCTGGTGGAGCAGATCAACGCCACCGGCTACGGCCTGACCCTGGGCGTGCATACGCGCATCGAGCGGACCTGGCGTACCGTGCAGCGGCTGGCGCGCGCCGGCAACTGCTACATCAACCGCGGCATGACCGGCGCGGTGGTGGGCAGCCAGCCGTTTGGCGGCGAAGGGCTTTCCGGCACCGGCCCCAAGGCCGGCGGGCCGCACTATCTGCTGCGCTTCGTCACCGAGCGCACGCTCACCGTCAACACCGCCGCGGTGGGCGGCAACGCGCGCCTGCTGGCGCAGGGCGACTCAGCTGAATAGCCCCTTGCGCGGCCGGCGCGCGCTGTACAGCGGCCACTTGCTGGGCACGCCGTCGAGCACGTGGATGCCGCGCTCCTTGAACTCGTAAGGCGAGCCGATGAGGATGTCGCGCAGCGTGCGCGACACCAGTACCTCGCCGGGCTTGGCCAGCGCCAGCACCCGCGCGCCGATGTGAATGGCGAGCCCGCCGACGCGGCCGTCCTCGCGCAGCTCCACTTCGCCAAAGTGCAGCCCGGCGCGGATCTTGAGCTTGAGCGGGGCCAGTGCGGCGTGCAGCGCGTGGGCGCACTCGATCGCCGCGCGCGGGTTGTCGAACACCGTGAGCGTGCCGTCGCCGGCGGATTCCACGAAGCGCCCGCGGTACAGCCCGACCTGCTGCTGGATGATGCCGTCGTGCTGGTCCAGCCGTTCGCGCCAGGCGGTATCGCCCAGCCGGGCCGCCTGGCGGGTGGAGCCGACGATGTCGGTGAACAGCATGGTGTGCAGTGAACGCTGCGGCTCCTGGCCGCGGCGGCTGCCGGTGATGAAGTGCTCGATATGGTCGAGGATCTCGTCCGCGCCTTCCCAGAACGGCAGCGCGTCGGTGCCGGCGATCTCGATGAACTGCCCCTTGGGCAGCCGCGCGGCCATGTACTCGCTGTGTCCGGAAGGCGTCAGCGGGTACTTGGGGCGCGCCAGCAGCAGGGCGGGAATCTGCACCTGCGCCAGGCAGTCGCGCGCGTCCAGGCTCATCACCGCCTGCAGGTTCTCGACCACGCCGCGCGGATTGGCGGTGGAGCGGCACCAGCGGGCAAACCAGCGGCAGAAGTTCTCGTCGCCGGCGCGGCTCGGGATCAGCGCCCCGGCCCAGCGTTCGGTGCCCCAGCCGCTGCGCACCTGTTCGGTGAATTTCTCCGCGGCCTTGAGCGGCAGGCCCACCGGGTAGTCCTTGTCGGCCAGCAGGCGGGCGGTGGAGTTGATCAGTACCAGGCGCTCGCAGAGCTGCGGGTGCGCGACGATGAAGGGCAGGGCCAGCAGACCGGCGTCCACGCTGCCGATCAGTGTCACCGGCCGCGCCTGCGTGGCGCGCAGCACGGCGAGCAGATCTTCCCCCCAGTGGGCCACCACGTCCTGGCCGTCCTGCGGGCGTGGATCGGAGAGGCCGGAGCCGCGGCGGTCGAAGCAGATCAGCCGCCCGTAGCTCGCCAGCTTGCGGAAGAACCGCGACCAGCTGGGATCCTCCCAGGGACCGTCGAGATGCGTCCACAGCCCCAGCGTGAAGACGATGTCGTGCTCGCCGCTGCCCACCGTCTGGTAGGCCACACGATCCTGTCCCACGGTGGCGTAAAACGTCTCCGGCCGCATCCGGCTGATCCTTTTCGGGGGCGAGCGGGCATCCTACTCAAGTTGGCCGCCACGTGCGGACCGATCCACCGCACAATACGTGCCTGCCTTCAGTCCGTCTGTCCAGCCATGCCCCTGCTGCCCCCCACGGTGCGCGACGAGATCCGCATCAACCTGCGTCTGGCCTGGCCGATCATCGCGGCCCAGCTGTCGTTTGCCAGCATGGGCACGGTGGACACCCTGTTTGCCGGCCGCTTCAGCGCCACCGCCCTGGCCGCCGTGGCGGTGGGCGCCAACGTGTTCTTCATGCTCTTCGTGCTGTTCATGGGCCTGTTCATGGCGGTATCGCCGATCGTGGCGCAGCGCTGGGGCGCGGGGCGTCCGCTCGCGGAGATCGGCGGGGTGCTCAACGCGGCGCTGCGCCTGGCGCTGATCCTGGGCCTGGCCTGGACGGCGCTGACCCTGGCGCTGGTGGACCCGGTGCTGGATCTGCTC
>JBKHXN010000116.1:0-2182 GCA_046565985.1 Gammaproteobacteria bacterium | reverse complement strand
ACCCAGTCGATCAGCGCCGGCGGCAGCGGAGATTCCAGCACCGTCTCCTGCACTTCCTGGGCGGCGACGGCCTCGTCCTGGTCCACGGTGATGCGCACCGGCGCGGGATCGCCGTCCTCCCCCTGGTGGCAGATCACGAACAGCAGCGGCTGCGCGCTGTCGAGGTTGTACCAGTAGTCCTCGGAGGCGTCCGGGATCAGCCGCAGCGGCAGGCCGCTCCACTGGTAGAGGCGCACGGCCCCGCCGTCGTGGACCAGCCGCCGCAGCGGGGCTGCGCTGCTGCCGGCCGGTTCCGGCAGTACGCCGGTGACACGCCATTCCACGAAGGGCCAGCGCCCGTGCTGCCGCTGCGCGCGCTCCAGCATCACGGTCAGCGTGCGCTGGGTCTCGCGTGGCGGCGGCGGGGGTTCGGGCGTGTGCATGGGCCGGGCCTAGTCGTTGACCACCACGATCTGCGGGAACTTGCCGCTGAAATCCTCGGCCTGCAGCGACAGCTTGGCCGCCATGCGCAGGGCGATCTCGCGGAAGCGCGCGGCGATCGGGCCGTCCGGGTCGGCCAGCACGGTGGGCGTGCCGCCGTCGGCGTCCTCGCGGATGCGCCGGTCCAGCGGCAGGCGGCCGAGCAGGGGCACGTGGTAGTCAGCGGCGATGCGCTCGCCGCCGCCGCTGCCGAAGATGGCGTCTTCCTGCCCGCAGCCGCTGCAGATGTGCAGGGCCATGTTCTCGATGATGCCCATCACCGGCACGTTGACCTTGCGGAACATCTGCAGGCCCTTGCGTGCGTCGAGCGTGGCGATGTCCTGCGGGGTGGTGACGATCACCGCGCCGGAGACCGGTACGTGCTGCGAGAGGGTGAGCTGGATGTCGCCGGTGCCCGGCGGCATGTCCACGATCAGATAGTCCAGGTCCTGCCAGTCGGTGTCGTTGAGCAGCTGCTGCAGGGCCTGGGTGACCATCGGCCCGCGCCAGACCATGGGCGTGTCCTCGTCGATCAAATAGCCCACCGACATGGACTGCACGGTGTGGCTGCGCATGGGCTTGAAACGCTTGCCGTCCACCGAATCCGGCCGTCCGCGCACGCCCAGCATGCGCGGCTGGCTGGGGCCGTAGATGTCGGCGTCGAGCATGCCCACGCGCGCGCCCTCGGCCGCCAGCGCCAGGGCCAGGTTGGCGGCCACCGTGGACTTGCCCACGCCCCCCTTGCCGGAGGCCACCGCGATGATGTTGCGCACCGCCCCCAGGCGCTTGACCCCTTGCAGCGCCTGGTGCGGCACGATTCTGGCGCTGACCTCGATCTGCGCCTCGCGCACGCCCGGGATGCCCTGCAGCCGGCTGCGCAGGGCCTCGGCCAGTACCGGGCCGTGGCTGCGCGCGGGGAAGCCGAGCACGATCTTCGCGCGCACCCGATCCTGCGCGTCCAGTTCGATCTCGCGCAGCACGCGCGCCGCGCCCAGGCTCGTGCCGAGCAGCGGGTCCTGATATTCCTGCAGCGCCGTTTCCACCTGTTGGCGCAAGGTCTGGCTCATGGCTGGACTCGCACCGGATCTGTCAGTTGTCTGGCTGGTCGTCTGGCAGCGCACGGAAGATCCGGGTCTGCGTCTGCCAGACGGGACGCCGCGTGTGGGCCACGAAGCGTTCCGAGATCCCGGCCGGCGTGCACTCGCGCACCACCGAGATCACCGTGTTCACCGGATGCTCACACAGTTGCGCGGCGTCTGCCAGTTGCGCCTGCGCCACGCGCAGGGCCTCCGCCTCGTCGGGGGCGCCGAAGTCGCGCCGCAGGAAGGCTGCCAGCGCCGCCCGCGCCTGGCGGTATTGCGCGGGGCTGATCTCGGCCACCACCACCAGCGTGCTCCAGCCCAGGCTGTCCAGGCCGAGAAAACCGCTGCTGAAGGCACGCTGCTCGGCGCCGGTGAGCAGCGCCGGATCGCGCTCGCTGAAGGTGAAGACGAAGCTGCCCGGTACCGCCCACTCGTCGGCCTGCGCCGCTCGCGGGAACAGGCGCGCGTCGCTGTCGTCCAGGCGCAGGGTTCGCAGCAGCCGCCGCGGTGGATCGGAGTCGGGCATGGGCAATCCGGTGGAGGGCCTCGCGTTATAGTCCGGCCCGAGCTCCTGCGCACGCAACCCGTCCGTCCATGACCGCCACGCCGCACGTCGCCGTCCTCATCGGCACCCGCAAGGG
>JBKHXN010000115.1:0-7263 GCA_046565985.1 Gammaproteobacteria bacterium | reverse complement strand
CGCGCGTCATGTGGCGGTGCACGCCCCACTGGGTCTGCGCCTGCGGTGCCGTGGCCAGCTCCGCCAGCAGCCGTTCACGCTCTGCCGCGGGGCGGATCTCCAGTACCGTCATGCTCAGCAGTTCGTCTCGCGACCAGCCGTAGCGCATGGTCATGGCGTGATTGACGTCGAGAAACTGCAGGGTGTCGGTATCGAACACCCACATCGGCACCGGGTTGTCGTAGAACAGCAGGTGCTCGGCGCGGCGCAGGGTCTGCTGGCTGGCCAGTACCAGGCCCAGTGCCGCCAGCAGCAGGCAGGCCGACAGTGCCGCCCAGGGCAGGACCGGTTGCAGGACGCCGGCGAGCGTCAGCAGCAATGCCAGGCAGAACAGCAGATGGAGGACGAGGATCAGCAGCAGGGGGCGCCGTGCCAGCGGATCGGGCAGCGTCAGCCGACGCAGCCATGTGAGCACCAGGGAACCCATAGGCTACGGCGCCCGTTGCCCTGGGCCTTGCACGCCCGGTCCTGGCGCGCCTCTGCGGACCAGCGACCGGCGCCGGGGCAATGTGCACAGCAGCCCCTGGGGCGGTGGTGACTGATCCATTCCCGGAATTCCCTTGGTCCACGCCATCCTTGGCAGACTGCTTTCATGCCACGTCGGCAGCGGATCATGTGTGCGGCAGTTCAAATTCGGGTTCGGCCTGTGTAGGCTCGGAACCGCGCCGTATCATGCAGGTAAAACCTGATCCCATGTCCAACACTTACACCCTTGCGCACCGCCGCTCGTCGGATGACCCGGAGTCTTTCTGGGCCGAGCAGGCAGAACAGCTGGTCTGGACGCGCCGCTGGGACCGCGTGCTGGACGGGCACGCGGCGCCGCTCTACCGCTGGTTTGCCGGCGGCGAACTCAACACCTGCTACAACGCGCTGGACCGCCACGTGGAGAACGGCCGCGCCGAACAGGCGGCGCTGATCTACGACAGCCCGCTTGCCGGTGTGGTGCAGACGCTGAGCTACCGGGAGCTGCGCGACCAGGTGGCAGGTTTTGCCGGCGCCCTGCGCGCGCAGGGCGTGGCCAAGGGCGACCGCGTGGTGATCTACCTGCCCATGGTGCCGCAGGCCGTGGTGGCCATGCTCGCCTGCGCGCGACTGGGCGCGGTGCACTCGGTGGTGTTCGGCGGCTTCGCCGCGCCGGAGCTGGCCAAGCGCATTGACGACGCCCGGCCGCGGCTGGTGGTCAGCGCCTCCTGCGGTCTGGAGCCGGGCCGGGTGATCGCCTACAAGCCGCTGCTGGACCAGGCGCTGGAAACCGCGCAGCACAGTGTGGAGCGCTGCATCATCCTGCAGCGTCCGCAGCTGGCCGCCGCGCTCACGCCGGGCCGCGACGTGGACTGGCAGGAGGCGGTGGCCCGCGCCGAGCCCGCCGACTGCGTGCCGGTGGCGGCGACCGATCCGCTCTACATCCTCTATACCTCCGGCACCACCGGCAAACCCAAGGGCGTGGTGCGCGACAACGGCGGTCACGCGGTGGCCCTGCGCTATTCCATGCACGCGGTCTATGGCATGCAGCCCGGCGAGGTGTTCTGGTCGGCGTCGGATGTGGGCTGGGTGGTGGGGCATTCCTACATCGTCTATGGCCCGCTGCTGCACGGCTGCACCACGGTGCTCTACGAGGGCAAGCCGGTGGGCACGCCCGACGCCGGTGCGTTCTGGCGGGTGATTGCCCAGCACCGGGTCAAGGTGTTCTTCACCGCGCCCACCGCCTTCCGCGCGATCAAGAAGGAAGACCCGGCCGGCGCACGGATGCGCGAGCACGACCTGCGCCACTTCGAGCGCCTGTACCTGGCCGGCGAGCGCTGCGACCCCGATACCATCCTCTGGGCGCAGCAGCAGCTGGGCGTGCCGGTGATCGACCACTGGTGGCAGACCGAGACCGGCTGGCCCATCGCCGCCAACTGCTGGGGGCTGGAGCCGTTGCCGGTCAAGCCCGGTTCGTCCACGGTGCCGGTGCCGGGCTACCGGGTGGAGATCCTCGACGAGGCCGGCCACGCGGTGCCGGCTGGCACCATCGGCAACATCGCCATCCGCCTGCCGCTGCCGCCGGGCACGTTGACCACGCTGTGGCAGAACGAAGCCGGCTACCGCCAGCACTACCTGGGCCGTTACCCCGGCTACTACCTGGCCGGCGACGCCGGTTACTTCGACACGGACGGCTATCTGTGGGTGATGTCGCGCATCGACGACATCCTCAACGTCGCCGGCCACCGTCTCTCCAGCGGCGCCATGGAGGAGGTGCTGGCCGGGCATCCCGACGTGGCCGAGTGTGCGGTCATCGGCGTGGCCGACGCGCTCAAGGGCCAGCTGCCGCTGGGGTTGGTGGTCCTCAAGGCCGGAGTGAGCAAGGACGAGGCCACCCTGGCAGCGGAACTGGTGCAGCGCATGCGCGAGCAGATCGGCGCGGTGGCGGCCCTGCGCCAGGTGGGGGTGGTGGCGCGCCTGCCCAAGACCCGCTCCGGCAAGGTGCTGCGCGCCACCATGCGCGCCATCGCCGACGGCCAGCCCTACACCGCCCCCGCCACCATCGACGATCCGCGCGTGCTCGACGAGATCGCCGCGGCGCTGGGCCGTCTGGGCTATCCCAAACGAGCATGAAGTCGCGGTTTGATTGAAAATGGCGGTCTGGCGTTGGCCTGGCCGGCGCCGCTTCCGTCTTCGTCACCGGGGTTCTGCATGACCACCACCACTGCAATCGCCACACCCGGCCGCCGTTTCCGCCAGGCACTCGCCGAGGAGACCCCGCTGCAGGTTCCGGGCGCCATCAACGCCAACCACGCGCTGCTGGCGCAGCGGGCCGGATTCCGCGCGATCTACCTTTCCGGCGGCGGGGTGGCGGCGGGCTCGCTGGGCCTGCCGGATCTGGGCATCACCGGCCTGGAGGATGTGCTCATCGACGTGCGCCGCATCACCGACGTCTGCGAACTGCCGCTGCTGGTGGACGTGGATACCGGCTTCGGCCCCAGCGCCTTCAACGTGGCGCGCACGGTCAAATCGCTGATCAAGGCCGGCGCGGCGGCGCTGCACATCGAAGACCAGGTGGGCGCCAAGCGCTGCGGCCATCGTCCCAACAAGGAGATTGTCAGCCAGGGCGAGATGGTGGACCGCATCAAGTCGGCGGTGGACGCGCGCAGCGACCCCGACTTTGTCATCATGGCCCGCACCGACGCACTGGCGGTGGAAGGCCTGGACCAGGCCATCGAGCGCGCCGTGGCCTGCGTGGAGGCCGGGGCCGACATGATCTTCCCCGAGGCCATCACCAGCCTCAGGATGTATGAGCAGTTTGCCGCGGCGGTAAAGGTGCCGGTGCTGGCCAACATCACCGAGTTTGGCGCCACGCCGCTGTTCACCGTGGACGAGCTGCGCGGCGCCGGCGTGAGCCTGGTGCTGTACCCGCTTTCCGCCTTCCGCGCCATGAACAAGGCGGCGGAGAACGTCTATGCCGCGCTGCGCCGCGACGGCACCCAGCAGGCCGTGGTGGACAGCATGCAGACGCGCATGGAGCTGTACGACGCCATCGGCTATCACGCCTATGAGCAGAAGCTGGACGCGCTGTTTGCCCAGAAGAAGAAGTGAAACCATCCCCCGAGGCCGCCGCACCTGAGCGCAGGGCGGGGCCAGAGAACACGAGGAGCATCCGATGAGCCAGACCCCCGCCGCCGGCTTCAAGCCCAAGAAGTCCGTCGCCCTCTCGGGCACGCCCGCCGGCAATACCGCGCTGTGCACCGTGGGCCGCACCGGCAACGACCTGCACTACCGCGGGTACGACATCCTCGACATCGCCGAGACCTGCGAGTTTGAGGAGATCGCCCACCTGCTGGTGCACGGCAAGCTGCCGACCGAGGCCGAGCTCAAGGCCTACAAGACCAAGCTCAAGGCCCTGCGCGGCCTGCCGGCGGCGGTGAAGGCGGTGCTGGAACAGCTGCCGCCCTCAGCGCACCCGATGGACGTGATGCGCACCGGCGTCTCGGTGCTGGGCTGCGTGCTGCCGGAAAAGGACGACCACAACCATCCCGGCGCGCGCGACATCGCCGACCGGCTGATGGCCAGCCTCGGCTCCATGCTCCTGTACTGGTACCACTACAGCCACAACGGCAATTTCATTGACGTGGAAACCGACGACGATTCCATCGGTGGCCACTTCCTGCACCTGCTGCACGGCGAGCGGCCGAGCGAGCTCTGGGTGCGCGCCATGCACACCTCGCTGAACCTCTACGCCGAGCACGAGTTCAACGCCAGCACCTTTGCCTCGCGCGTGGTGGCGGGCACCGGCTCAGACATGTATTCCGCCATCTGCGGCGGCATCGGCGCGCTGCGCGGGCCCAAGCACGGTGGCGCCAACGAGGTCGCCTTCGAGATCCAGAAACGCTATGACACGCCAGACGAGGCCGAGGCCGACATCAGGGCCCGGGTGGAGCGCAAGGAAGTCATCATCGGCTTCGGCCACCCGGTCTATACCGTGAGCGATCCGCGCAACAAGGTGATCAAGGGCGTGGCGCGTGAATTGTCCAGGGCGCAGCGCAACCTGAAGATGTACGACATCGCCGAGCGCCTGGAGACGGTGATGTGGGACATCAAGAAGATGTTCCCCAACCTCGACTGGTTCTCGGCCGTGAGCTATCACATGATGGGCGTGCCCACGGCGATGTTCACGCCGCTGTTCGTCATCGCCCGCACCGCGGGCTGGAGTGCGCACATCATCGAACAGCGCATGGACGGCAAGATCATCCGTCCCAGCGCGAACTATACCGGCCCGGAGAACCTCAAATTCGTGCCCCTCAAGGATCGCCGCTGAGCGACTCCGGCGACCTGCCATTCCGATCCCGAGCCCGTCATGAACACCGCCCACCGCAAGCAGCTCCCCGGCACCCAGCTCGACTATTTCGACGCGCGCGCGGCGGTGAATGCGCTGCGACCCGGGGCCTGGGAGCGGCTGCCGTACACCGCCCGCGTGCACGCCGAGAACCTGGTGAGACGAGCCGAACCCGCGCGGCTCTCCGATTATCTGATGCAGCTCATCGAGCGCCGGCGGGACCTGGACTTTCCCTGGTTTCCGGCGCGCGTGGTCTGCCACGACATCCTCGGCCAGACCGCGCTGGTGGACCTGGCCGGCCTGCGTGACGCCATCGCCGGCATGGGCGGTGACCCGGCCCAGGTGAATCCGGTGGTGCCGGTGCAGCTGATCGTGGACCACTCCCTGGCCGTGGAGCACGCCGGCTTCGAGAAGGACGCGTTCGCCAGGAACCGCGCCATCGAGGATCGCCGCAACGACGATCGCTTCCACTTCATCGAGTGGACGCGCAGGGCCTTCAGGAACATGGAGGTGATCCCGCCGGGCAACGGCATCATGCACCAGATCAATCTGGAGCGGATGAGCCCGGTGATCTACGTGCAGGACGGTGTGGCCTTTCCCGACACCTGCGTCGGCACTGACAGCCACACTCCGCACGTGGACGCGCTGGGCGTCATCGCCATCGGCGTCGGGGGCCTGGAAGCCGAGAACGTCATGCTCGGCCGCGCCTCCTGGATGCGCCTGCCGGACATCGTCGGCGTGGAGCTCGCCGGCCGGCCCGGCCCGGGCATCACCGCCACCGACGTGGTGCTCGCACTCACGGAATTCCTGCGCCAGTCCAAAGTCGTCGGCGCCTATCTGGAGTTCTACGGGGAAGGCGCCGCCGCGCTCACGCTGGGTGACCGCGCCACCATCTCCAACATGGCGCCGGAGTACGGCGCCACGGCGGCAATGTTCTTCATTGACCAGAACACGATCGATTATCTCAGGCTCACCGGCCGCAGCGACGAGCAGGTCAGGCTGGTCGAGACGTACGCGAAACACACCGGCCTCTGGGCGGACGCACTCAAGAGCGCCGAGTACGAGCGCGTGCTGAAGTTTGATCTCTCCACCGTCGTGCGCAACATGGCGGGCCCTTCCAATCCGCACAAGCGCCTGCCCACGTCGGATCTCGCGGCGCGCGGCATCGCCGCAAAGTGGGAACAGGTGCCGGGCCAGATGCCGGACGGCGCGGTGATCATCGCCGCCATCACCAGCTGCACCAATACCAGCAATCCGCGCAACGTCATCGCCGCCGGCCTGCTCGCGCGCAATGCCAACCGCGCGGGCCTGACCCGCAAGCCCTGGGTGAAGACCTCGCTGGCGCCGGGATCAAAAGTAGTCGAGAGCTACCTGAAGGAAGCCGGCCTGCTGCCGGAACTGGAAGCGCTGGGCTTCGGCATCGTCGCCTTCGCCTGCACCACCTGCAATGGCATGAGCGGTGCGCTGGACCCGAAGATCCAGCAGGAGATCATCGCCCGCGATCTGTATGCCACCGCGGTACTCAGCGGCAACCGCAACTTCGACGGCCGCATCCATCCGTACGCCAAGCAGGCCTTCCTGGCCAGCCCGCCGCTGGTCGTGGCCTATGCGATTGCCGGCACGGTGCGCTTCGACATCGAGAAGGACGTGCTCGGCACCGACAGGAACGGCAAGCCGGTCACGCTGAAGGACCTCTGGCCAAGTGATGCCGAGATCGACGCCGTGGTCGCCAAGAGCGTCAATCCCACCCAGTTCCGCGCCGTGTACGAGCCGATGTTCCGCAAGCCGGCCGACGACGGCAGCAGGATCAGTCCGCTCTACGACTGGCGCCCGCAGAGCACCTACATCCGCCGCCCGCCCTACTGGGAAGGCGCGCTGGCCGGCGAGCGCAAGCTGAAAAATCTGCGTCCGCTGGCGCTGCTGGGCGACAACATCACCACCGATCACCTCTCGCCCTCCAACGCAATCATGATGGACTCGGCGGCCGGTGAGTACCTGCATAAGATGGGCCTGCCGGAAGAGGACTTCAATTCCTACGCCACCCACCGCGGCGATCACCTCACCGCGCAGCGCGCGACGTTTGCCAATCCGCAGCTCATCAACGAGATGGCGGTGGTGGACGGCAAGGTCAAGAAGGGTTCGCTCGCCCGCATCGAACCGGAAGGGAAAGTGGTGCGCATGTGGGAGGCCATCGAAACCTACATGGCACGCAAGCAGCCGCTGATCATCATCGCCGGTGCCGATTACGGCCAGGGCAGCTCGCGCGACTGGGCCGCCAAGGGCGTGCGCCTGGCCGGCGTGGAAGTGATCGCCGCCGAAGGCTTCGAGCGCATCCACCGCACCAACCTCATCGGCATGGGCGTGCTGCCCCTGGAGTTCCAGCCGGGCACCACGCGCCTCACGCTGAAGATTGA
>JBKHXN010000114.1:0-2523 GCA_046565985.1 Gammaproteobacteria bacterium | reverse complement strand
TGTGCCTCGCCCTCCGGGCTCGCTGCGCTCGTGCCGATTTGCTCCTGCAAATCGGTCAAGTCGGCGCCGTTATGACCACTTCGGTACCTCTCCAGTAACTCGTTTGCTGCTACAGGCGGCGCTGCCGCGCCGCAGACCATCCGATTGACCCGACGCCGATGGCCACTTCGGCGCTTTTCAGGTGGCCTGGCGGCCGGCCCGGCCGCCCGTCAGCGCAGTGCGGCAAGACGGAGCGGAAACCGGGTGTGCTAGTTTGGCGTCAAAAGCAGGCCAAGACCATCGGCCGTGAATTCTAAATGAAGCCAGCCGTCCCGCCTAATCTGTACCCCCTGCTCAAGCTCGGCCTGCGCTATGGCTGGGTGGGGGCGTGGTTTGCGGCGGCGGCCAGCATTGCCACCTGCTCGCCGCGCGCCACCGTGCTGGAACAGGTCAAGACCCTGGGTGAGCTGCGGGTGGCCACGGTCAATAGTCCCACCACCTATTACGCCGGCAGCGACGGCCCGGTGGGCTTCGAATACGACCTGGCGCGCGGCTTCGCCGAATACCTGGGCGTACAGGTCCGCATGGTGCTGGCCACCAGCCCGCCGGAAACGCTGAACCTGGTTGATCGGGGAGAGGCCCACATCGCCGCAGCCGGCCTGGGCATCAGCCCCGCGCGGGAAACCCGCTACCGCTTCAGCCAGCCGCTGCTCGTCGTGCAGCCGCAGCTGGTCTATCGCAGCGGCCAGCCACGGCCACGCAACCTGGGCGAGCTGCAAGGCCGCCTGCAGGTCACCGCCGGCACCCTGCACAGCGAGCGCCTGCGCGTACTCAAGGCCGAGTACCCGCAGCTGGTCTGGGACGAAAAACCCGACAGCGAACCCGAAGAGCTGCTCTACAAGGTGGCCAATGGTGACCTGGATTACACCATCGCCAATTCCGACATCATCGCCATCCACCGCCGCTACTACCCGCAGCTGCGCGTGGCGTTCTCGCTGGCGGAATCGCAGGAGCTGGCCTGGGCTTTCGCCCGCAAGCTCGACAGCAGCCTCTATGACCAGGCCGGCGCGTATCTGCGCAGCATCAGCAACTCCGAGCTGGAACGCCTGCGCGACCGCTACTTCGGCCATGTGGAGCAGGTGGATTACTACGGCGCCGTGGCGCTGGCCACCCATGTGGAATCGCGCCTGCCGCGTTTCCGTGCCTACTTCGAAGAAGCCGCCAGCCTGCACAACCTGGACTGGCGGCTGCTGGCGGCCATCGGCTACCAGGAATCCCTGTGGAATCCTGCGGCGGTGAGCCCCACCGGCGTGCGCGGGCTGATGATGCTGACCAACGCCACCGCCGCCTTCCTCAACGTGGCCGACCGCGAAGACCCGCGCCAGAGCATCTTTGGCGGAGCACGCTACTTCCGCCGCATGCTCGACCTGCTGCCGCCGGAGATCGCCGAGCCCGACCGCACCTGGATGGCCCTGGCCGCCTACAACATGGGCCTGGGGCATCTGCTCGATGCGCGTGAGCTCACCACCCAGCTCGGCGGCAACGCCAACCGCTGGCTGGACGTGCGCAACAGCCTGCCGCTGCTGACCCAGCGCAAGTGGCACGCGCAGACGCGCTACGGCTACGCGCGCGGCTACGAGGCGCTGCATTACGTCGGCAACATCCGCACCTTCTACGACATGCTGGTCTGGATCACCGACGGCCGTGGCAACCCGCAGCCGGAGCCGGAACCGCCGGTCAAGGCGCCCGAGGTCAAGCCGCCCACGGTCAAGGAAACGCGCGATCCGCTGAACATCGACACGCCCGTGCTGTAACCCCGCCGCGGCGCAGTCAGATCTTCAGCCGCGCCACCTCACGGCCCTGCTGCAGATGCTCGCGGATGATCTCGTCCACGTCTTCCTCGTCCACGTAGGTGTACCAGGTGCCCTCCGGGTAGATCACCAGGCAGGGCCCCAGCTCGCAGCGGTCCAGGCAGCCGGCCATGTTCACCCGCACCTGGCCCTGCCCGGCCAGGCCCAGCGCCTTGACCCGCTGCTTGGCGTAATCGCGCACACGGGTGGCGCCCTTGTCGTTGCAGCAGGTGCGCTCGCCCGGCGGGCGCTGGTTGCAGCAGAAGAACAGGTGGTGCCGGTAATGGCTCATGCGCGGCTCATTTCTCGCCGAAGCCGTACGATAGATTGATGGCGGTGAAGGTGTCGGTCTTCTGCGTTCCCGGGGGCACGTCGCTGTTGTTGCGGGCCGTGAAGGAAACCCCTGCAAACACGTTGCCGATCACGCTCAGCTTCAGCTCGGTCACCGATTCGGTGAACGTGTTGCTCTCACCGCTTTCCACCTTGACCGCCTGACTGAAATTGCTGGTCTCGGAGATCTTCCACGCGTACTTGATGGACCCGCGGCCGATCACCTCGCTCTGCCGTTCCCCGGTGAACTGCGCCTCGGTCTGCCGGGCACCCGCACCCAGGTCGGCGTCGAGCTTGTGCACCGGGCCGAGCAGGATGCGGCGACCATAACCCAGGGCCTCCGAGGTCCGCTCACGGATGCCGC
>JBKHXN010000113.1:0-4875 GCA_046565985.1 Gammaproteobacteria bacterium | reverse complement strand
GCGGCTACCCGATGTTCTCGGTACAGATCGCGCTGATGCACCGCGGCGAACTGGTGCTGGGCGTCTCCTGCGCGCCCTGCTGGAACGGCGGCGGCGAGACCGCCTGGGCGGTGAAGGGCCAGGGCGCGTGGCTGGAGGGTGAGCGCATCCGCGTCAGCGCGGTGACGGGACTGGAGCAGGCCACGCTCTCGCTGGGCAACATCGCCAGCCTGGCCCGTTCGCCGCGCGCCTGGGCGCGCCTGGGCGCGATCATCCCGCGCCTGCACCGTATCCGTGGCTATGCGGATTTCCTCCACTATCACCTGCTGGCGAGCGGGCGCATCGACGCCTGCGTGGAGTCCGACGTCAACATCCTCGACATCGCCGCGCTGAGTGTCATCGTGCACGAGGCGGGCGGGCGCTTCACCCAGCTGGACGGCCGGCCGATCGGCCTGGAGAGCACCAGCGTGCTGGCCAGCAACGGCCTTCTGCACGCGAGCCTGGACGGCCTGGGCGGCCAGTAGCAGGCGTTCGCGGCCGTCAGAGCGATGGATTCCCGCTTGCGCGGGAATGACGACCTCTGTTGTTTCCTCCCGTCTCCCCGCCGTCATCCCCGTGCAAACGGGGATCCATGCCGGAAGGAAACTGCAGGTGGTCCTGAGTAAGTGAAGGCAGGATCGGCGCGATGGATTCCCGCGTGCGCGGGAATGACGACCTTAAATATTTCCACCCATAGCCGTCATCCCCGTGCAAACGGGGATCCATGCCGGAAGGAACCTGCGGGCGGTGCCGAGGGAGTGAAGGCAGGATCGGCACGATGGATTCCCGCGTGCGGGGGAATGACGACCTCTGTTGTTTCCTACCGCCTCCCTGCCGTCATCCCCGTGCAAACGGGGATCCATGCCGGAAAGAAGCTGCGGGTGGTGCTGGGCAAGTGAAGGCGGATCAGAGAGATGGATTCCCCGGTGCGGGGAACGACGATAGCGAGTGAGGTGTTTATGGCAGGCAGGAATCCCCATTCCCACTCCGAGCCCTCATTCCAGCCCAGTGAACGCCGGTGAGCGCGAGATGACTGCGCCGGCTCAGACCGTGGTGCGGGCGTAGGCCTCACCACGCAGCGAGATCACCGGCCAGCCGCGGCGCAGCGCCTCGGCGTGCAGTACCGGATCCGGATCCACGGCCACGGCCACGTCGGCGGCTTCCAGCAGGGGCAGGTCGTTGCGTGAATCGCTATAGCACGTCAGGTGCTCGAAGCGCTCCGGCTGCGCGGCCCGCCACAGCGCCAGCCGCTGCACCTTGCCGCCCTGGAAGTTGGGCACTCCGGCTACGCGCCCCGTGTAGCGGCCGCCCTGCATTTCCGGATCGGTGGCGATCAGCGCGTCCACACCCAGCAGCTCGGCAATCGGCTCGGTGACGAAACGGTTGGTCGCGGTGGTGATCAGCAGGCGCGCGCCCTCGGCGCGGTGGCGCGCCAGCAGCGGCCCGGCACCGGGGGCGATGATCGGGGCGATGCGCTGTGCAACAAAGTCCCGCCGCCAGGCCAGCAGCCGGGGCAGCGGGTGCTCGGCCAGGGGTCGCAGGCTGAAGGCGCAGAACTCCTCGATGTCCAGCCGTCCTTCCTGGTAGAGCCGGTAGAAGCGCAGGTTCTCCGCCGTGTGCTGCGCGGCGTCCACCACCCCCAGCTCGGCCAGGTACTGGCCCCAGAGGTAGTCCGAGTCTCCGGCCAGCAGGGTATTGTCGAGGTCGAAGAGGGCCAGGCGCATGCGGGATTTCCTTCCAGGGGCGGCGCCAGTTTGCCCGCGTGGAAAGACGTATGGAAGAATCCCTGCCAGTTCATCCATTTTGGAAGCGGTGTCGTGATTGATCGTGACGGCTTCCGGCCGAATGTCGGCATCATCGTCACCAGCGGCAGCGGTCAGGTGTTGTGGGCCAAGCGCATCGGCCAGGAAGCCTGGCAGTTCCCACAGGGTGGCATCCATCCCGGCGAGAGCGCGGAAGACGCTCTTTACCGCGAGCTGCACGAGGAGCTGGGCCTGCGCGCCGAGCATGTGCAGATCATCGGCCGCACGCGCGAATGGCTGCGCTACCGGCTACCCAGCCGCTACATCCGCCGCCGCCGCGGCCGCGTCTGCATCGGCCAGAAGCAGAAATGGTTTGCCCTGCGCCTGCTCGCCGACGAGGCGCAGGTGCGCTTCGACGCCACCGGCCACCCGGAATTCGACGGCTGGCGCTGGGTCAATTACTGGTACCCGCTCGAAGAGGTGGTGGAGTTCAAGCGCGAGGTCTACCGCAAGGCGCTGCGCGAGCTCTCCGGTGTGGTGCCGGACGCCCCGCCTGCCGAGCCCGCGCAGCCCGCCTGAATCCGGGCTGTGCGTACTCCGGCCATTAAAAAAGCCGCCTGTTGCCAGGCGGCTTTTGCGTGCAGCGGAGTGTTGATCAGAACAGGCTGACTTCTGCCCCCACCAGTACGGTCAGCGGCGCGCCGGGGCGCGGGCCTTCCGGCAGGCGGGAGACCATGTATTCCCGGTCGAGCAGGTTGAAGACGTTGCTGAACAGCTTCACCCGCTCGTTCATGCGCAGGCTGCCGCTGACATCCAGCGTCACGAAGCTGGGCACGCGGCCGCCGCGCGCGTCGGGGACGAGCGTGCCGGTAGTGTTGGACAGGATCACCTCGTCGTCGGTGTTGAGCGCGGTGGCGAACACGCTGTCCACATACTGCAGGTTGGCGGCCAGCGCCCATTGGTTTTTCTCCAGTCCGATGCCGAGCGTGGCCTGGTATTCCGGGATGTAGGGCAGCTTGGCACCCTTGCGGCCGCCGCTGAAGATGGACTCCACCTGGCCGCCGCCGGTACCGGTGCCGGTCACGTCGTTGGCGATCTCGGCGCTGGTATAGGTCAGCGCCAGCTGGATCGGCAGACGGTAGCCGTTGCCCACCCATTGGCCGCCGTCGTAGCGCAGCGCGTACTCGATGCCGTAGGTCTCGACCTCACCCACCGACTCGTCGTTGCCGGTTCCGCTGCCGGAGGCGCCGGCGTTGCTCTGCACCAGCAGGTTGTCGAAGCGGGTGCCGAACAGCACCAGCTCCTGCGCCAGGCCGCCGGGCAGACGGGTGCGCACGCCCAGTTCCAGCGACACGCTCTCTTCAGCCTCTTCGCTTCCGTCGGATCCGCCCTCGGGGCTGGGCGGAGAAAAGCCCTGGTGCAGGCCGCCGAACAGCGCCAGGCCGGGCGCCACGTCGTAGGTCAGGCCCAGGCCGCCGGTGACGAAGCGGTCATCGCCCTCGAACTGCGTACCGTTGCGGAAGTTCTGCCCGTTCCAGTCCAGCTGTTCCACGCGCACGCCCGGGGTCACGGTGAGCGCGCCGGCGCGGATGGCGTCTTCGATGTGGAAGGCCAGCGCACGGGTTTCAGCGCGGCGATTGTCCTGTGAACCGGGGGCGTTGAAGGTGGCGCCGGTGACGCGGCCGCTGGCGTCCTGGCTGTAGCTCACGTCGTTCTGGAAGCGCTTGATGTAGTCCTCGTGCAGACGCAGGCCGGTGTTGACCGTATGCTGCAGCGGGCCGGTCTCAAAGCGCTGGCGCAGCACCGTCTCCACCCCGCGCAGGCCGTATTCACGGTTGTTGTTGCGGTAGTCCAGCCGGCCTGCAGCCTCCCCACGCAGCACCGCCAGTGCGTCAGCCTGCGCAGGATCGGCTAGCGCTACGCCAAGGTTCACATCCTCCGTCCCGTCGTTGACGCGGCGGATCTTGAACCAGTTGCGATGAAAGTCGTTGTAATAGGCGGTAGTGGTCAGCTGCGTGTCGGCCGAGAACTCGATGTAGTGCCGCAGGTGGCTGCGCTCGTACTCGGTTGCGATGTTGTCGAAGCGCGAGCCGGCGTAGCGGCGGTAGGGGTTGGCGGCAAAGTCGGCGCTGGTCAGGCCCAGGTAGGTCTCGTCGGCGTCGGCGTCGCTGTAGCCGTACTTGAGCTCGATGCGCTGGTACAGCGCGCCCTCGGGTTCAAAGGCGAGTTTCACCATCGGCTCGAAGCGGCTGAAGCCGCTCTGGCCCTGGTCGGGGCCGACGAAGCCGGGGATGTCGATGGTCTTGAAGCCCTCGGTCTGGCGCTGGTAGACCTCCACCAGATAGCCGACGTTGCCGGCGGCGGTACTGAAGGTTTCGCCCACGTAGCCGTGGTTGCGGAATTCGTTGTCACTGCCGTAGGCGCTGCGGAAGTGGCCCTGGCGCGCGGCGGGGATGGGCGTGGAGAGGTAGTTGATCACGCCGCCCGTGGTGTGCGGGCCGAACTTGATCTGGCTGGAGCCCTTGAGCACTTCCAGCGCCGACATGCGGGCGGCGGTGGGCGAGTAATAGGCGGCCGGGTCCGAGTAGGGCGCGGGAGCGGTGAGCACGCCGTCCTCCATCAGCGTGACCTTGCCGCTGCGGCCGGGGTCGGCCCCGCGCAGGGAGATGTTGGGGAACAGGCCGTAGCCGTCTTCCTCGCGCACGTACACGCCGGGGATCTGGCGCAGCAGGCGGTGGATGTCGTCGTAGCCGTACTGGGTGATCTCGGCGCGGTCGATGTAGGCGCCGGAGCCGGGCAGGCGGTCGACATTGTCCTTGGTGCCGATCACGGTGACCGGCTCCAGCCGCGCGACGGCGGCCTCTTCGGCGGCGGCCGGCGCGGTGCAGGCGGCGCAGACCAGCAGGCCCAGCCATGTGGGTTTGTTCATCTGGATGCCACTCCCTATTGAGGATCTGAGGATTGCGGAACAAATGAGAACGACTCTCATTACGGCGCGCAGTCTAGTGGATCGCAAGTCTATTGACAATCATTCTCATTCCGTTTCCAATGGGCACATGATCGTCTGTGTCTGCAAAGCGGTTTCCGAGCGGCACATCCGCCAGGCGGTGGATGG
>JBKHXN010000112.1:0-33245 GCA_046565985.1 Gammaproteobacteria bacterium | reverse complement strand
CGCTCGGCCTCCTGCGGTGAGACCTTGGCCTGCACGGCCAGCGCACAACACAGCATCAGGGCCGCCGCGGGCCAGCTCACTCTCTTCATGTTCATCGCTCCTCCGATCGCGTCATTCCGGCTCTGATGGATGTAACGGCCAGATACGGCGAGTATTCCAGAATTCCGGCCGACAACACAGGCCCGGGTTCACATTTGCCCGGCGACGGCGGTTTGTAAGGCAGAGCCGCTACGCTACACTTCCGCTTCTTTTGCATTGCAGCATCCGGATTGCCCATGACCCGCGCCCCTGCCCCCAGCCCCCACCCTCTCGCCGGCAAGACCCTGAGCGGCGCCGAGCTGGTCGTCCAGATCCTGGCCGACGAGGGCACGGACGTGGTCTTTGGCTACTCCGGTGGCGCCATCCTGCCCACCTACGACGCCATGTTCCGCTTCAACCGCGAGCACGGCGAGCAGATGCCGCTGATCGTCCCCGCCAACGAACAGGCGGCCGGCTTCATGGCCGCCGGCTACGCCCGTGCCTCCGGCAAGGTGGGCGTGTGCCTGGTGACCTCCGGCCCGGGCGCCACCAACACCGTGACCCCGGTGCGCGACTGCATGGCGGATTCGATCCCCATCGTGGTGATCTGCGGCCAGGTGCCCACCGCCGCCATCGGCTCCGACGGCTTCCAGGAGGCGCCGATCAGCTCGATCATGGGCGCCTGCGCCAAGCACGTCTTTCTGGTCACCGACCCCAAGCGGCTTGAAGCGACCATGCGCACCGCCTTCGAGATCGCGCGCACCGGCCGCCCCGGCCCGGTGGTGGTGGACATCCCCAAGGACGTGCAGAACGCCA
The DNA here is from genome assembly GCA_046565985.1 of Gammaproteobacteria bacterium. Lineage (GTDB taxonomy): Bacteria > Pseudomonadota > Gammaproteobacteria > Nevskiales > Nevskiaceae > Polycyclovorans. Next base: position 32,411 of record JBKHXN010000112.1, on the reverse strand, counting down.
GCCTGACCTTTGCCGGCAGCGGCGTGCTGCCCATTCCCGGCTACCGTGCGCGCCTGAAGCAGGTGTACGAGAACCGGGTGACGCCCGCGGCGGCGGACAAGTTCCTGACCCTGCTCAAGGCCGCCAGGCGGCCGCTGATCTACGCCGGCGGCGGCGTCATCAACGGCGAGGCCAGCGCCAGCCTGCGGGCCTTTGCAGATACCTTTGGTATTCCGGTCACCACCACCCTGATGGGCATCGGCTGCGTGGACACCACCGCGCCGCTGTCCCTGCACATGCTCGGCATGCACGGCACGGCCTTTGCCAACTACGCCACCGACGACTGCGATTTCCTGATCGCCGTCGGCGCACGCTTCGACGACCGCGTGGCGGGCGTGCCGGCGCAGTTCGCGCGCTCGGCCCGCGCCATCGCCCATCTGGACGTGGACGCCTCCGAGATCAACAAGGTCAAGCGCGTGCACTGGCACCACGTGGGCGAGCTCAACGACGCGCTGCAGACCCTGCTCCAGCACCTGCAGGCGCAGGGCTTCAAGCCCGACTACGGCGCCTGGCACCACCATATCGCCGAGCTGAAGAAGACCTACGCGCTCAACTACGACCGCAGCTCCGAGGCCATCCAGCCGCACGCGGTGATCGAGACGATCAACGCCGTCACCCGCGGCGAGGCCATCGTCGCCACCGGCGTCGGCCAGCACCAGATGTGGGCGGCGCAGTACTTCGACTTCAAGCAGCCGCGGCTGTGGCTCACCTCCGGCTCCATGGGCACCATGGGCTTCGGCCTGCCGGCCGCCATCGGCGCCGCCTTTGCCGCCCGTGGGCGGCCGGTCATCGACATCGACGGCGACGCCAGCATCCGCATGAACCTGGGCGAGCTGGAAACCGCGACCACCTACAACCTGCCGGTGAAGATCGTGGTGCTCAACAACTTCGGCGACGGCATGGTCAAGCAGTGGCAGCGTCTGTTCTTTGATTCGCGCTATGCCGGCTCTGACAAATCCCTGCACCAGAAGGACTTCATCAAGGCCGCCGAGGCCGACGGCTACCGCTTCGCCGTGCGCGTGCAGAAAAAAGAGGATCTGGAGCGCGTGATCCGCGACTTCATCGCCTTTGACGGCCCGGCTTTCCTCGAAGTGGTGATCGACCCCATGGCCAGCGTCTACCCCATGGTCGGCCCCGGCATGAGCTACGCGCAGATGATCACCGGCGACTGGATCCCCTCGCGCGCGGCGCCGGATGCGGCGCAGGCCGACAAGGCGGATCTCTTCTGATGCCGCGGCGGCGGCTGCCCAAGCTCTCCACCCTCGACACCTTCCGGGTGGCCGCAGCGGAAGGGAGCTTCAAGGCCGCCGCCGCCGTGCTCTCGCTCACCCCCTCGGCGGTGAGCCACCAGATCCGGGCGCTGGAGGACGACCTTGGCACGCGGCTGTTCGAGCGGCGCACCCGCCAGCTGGTCCTGACACCGGCGGGGCGCGAGTACGCCAGCGTGGTGGACCGCGCCTTCGGTCTGCTCGCCGATGGCACGCAGGCGCTGCAGGCCACGCATGCACGGCGCCGGCTGGCGCTGACGCTGGGCAGCTTCGTGGCCGACGAATGGGTGCTGCCGCGGCTGGCCGAATTCACCCACGCGCATCCGCAGGTCGACCTGCGCCTGGATACCTCGCAGCGCTCGCACGACCTGCTGCGTGAAGATCTCGACGTGGCCCTGCGCTTCGGCCGCGGCCGCTGGCCGGGGCTGGTGGCCGTACACCTGCTCGACGTCTACGCCCTGCCCGTGGTCAGCCCCCGGCTCTACAGCGGCCCGGCCGACCTGGATGCCCTGGCGCGCCTGCCGCGCCTGCAATCCACCGCGGTACCGCAGGCCTGGGAACAGTGGGCGCAGACCATGGGCATCACCCTGGGCCCACCCGCCTCCGTGCTGTGGGTGGACAGCTACCTGGCCCTGCTGCAGGCCGCGAGCCAGGGCCTGGGCGTGGCCCTGGGCCTGCGGCCACTGATCGACGGCTGGATCCGCGCCGGGCGGCTGGTCACGCCCTGGCCCGGCACGCCCCAGCCGGCGGCCGGTTATTTTTTCGTCCACCGCCCGGGCGAGGCCGAGCGCGCCGAGATCGCCGCCCTGCGCGACTGGCTGCGCACGATCCTGCCTGCCGATACATGAAAATCTTTCGCCTGTAGCGGTCGCAATCATCGTTTGTCGGCGCTGGCGGCGCCTGCCTAGCATGGCCGCAGATCCTTACCGGAGCGTCCGTCATGCACAACGTCCTGGGCCTCAACGACTCCCCCAATCTGCCCCTGCTGCTCGCCGCGCTGGAGCCGCGCCCGCAGACTGAGGTACGCGAGCGGGCGGTGAGCTTCCCCGCCGCCGATGGCCGCTTGCTGCAGGGCCAGTTGTTCCAGCCCACCGGTGCCGCGCGCGGCGCGCTGCTGATCGGGGGTGCCACCGGCGTCCCACAGAGATTCTATGCAGCCTACGCGCGCTGGCTGGCCCGGCACGGCCTGTGGGTGCTGAGCTTCGATTACCGCGGCATCGGCCGTTCGCGCAGCCTGCCACTGGCACGTGACCCGGCACGCATGCGCGACTGGGGCCGTCTCGATCTGCCGGCGGCGCTGGACTGGCTCGCCGCCGCCGCTCCCGGGCTGCCGCTCTACCTGATCGGTCACAGCGTGGGCGGCCAGATGCTCGGACTCATGCCCAACCATGCCCGCCTGAGCCGGGTGGTGATGCTGGCCTCGGGCTTCGGTTACTGGGGCCACATGTCTCCGCTCTACGGCCGTCTGGTGCGGATACTGGTCAGCGCCCTGGGACCGGCACTCTACCGGCTGCTGGGCTATGCCCCCAATTCCCGCATGGGCTGGGGGGAGGACCTGCCGCGCGGCGTGGCCGAGGACTGGTTTGGCTGGTGCCAGCGTCCGGATTACTACGCCGAGCTGCTGGCAGACCTGCCCGGCCAACGGTTCGGCGGCGTCACCCAGCCGGTACTGTCCCTGTCGTTCAGCGACGATCCGATCGCAACGTCCGCCAACGTCTCGGCGCAGCTCGCCTGCTATCCGCGCGCGCAGCTGAGCCGTCTCACCGTACAGCCCCGGACGTATGGACTGGCGCGTATCGGCCATCTGCATTTCTTTTCCGCCCGCATGCCGGAGGCGCTGTGGCGGTTGCCGCTAGACTGGCTGCTGTCTCCCAACCCCGAGAATCCTGCCACCCCATGAACCTGCTCGCGCTCTATGCCCGCTTCGCCGCCTATCCGGGCGGACGGCGGCTGTTCTCCCTCCTCGTCAGCCGCAAGGCGCCGTACTTTGCCACCATCCGTCCGCTGATCGAGGAGCTGCGCGAGGGGTATTGCCGCGTCTCCATGCGCAAGCGCCGCGCGGTACACAACCATATCGGCACGGTGCACGCGATCGCCTGCTGCAATCTCTGCGAGATCGCCGCCGGGACGATGATCGAAGCCTCGCTGCCGCGGCAGCTGCGCTGGATCCCCAAAGGCATGACGGTGCGTTATCTCAAGAAGGCCGAGACCGATCTGCACGCCATCGTCGAAGTGCCGCCTGCGGTGCTGGCCACGCCGGGCGACGTGCTCATGCCGGTCAAGGTGTACGACCGCAAGGGCCAGGTCGTGGTGGAGGCCGATATCAGCATGTACGTCTCGGCGCGCCCCGCGCGCGCCTGAGCGCTGTGGCAGGATAAGGCCCGCCCGACGGCCCCCTTCATTTTCCGGACCCTGACATGTCGCACATCCAGCATCAGATCGAGGATCGCGTCCTCACCCTGCGCTTCAATCGCCCCGACAAGAAAAACGCCCTGACCCAGGCCATGTACACCGCCATGGCCGAGGTGCTGCGCGACGCCCAGCGCGATCCGCAGGTGCGCGTGGTGCTGCTGGCCGGCCAGCCGGACTGCTTCACCGCCGGCAATGACCTGATGGACTTCATGAACAGCCCGCCGGGCGACGCCAACAGCCCCGTCTCCCAGTACATGCGCGCGCTGGCGGAGCTGGAAAAACCCGTCGTGGCGGCGCCGGCCGGCATTGCCGTGGGGATCGGCGTGACCCTGCTGCTGCACTGTGACCTGGTCTATTGCGGCGAGCAGACGCGGATGAACATGCCCTTTGTCAGCCTCGGCATCTGCCCCGAGTTTGCCAGCAGCTACGTGCTGCCGCGCTTGATGGGCCATGCCCGCGCCTGCGAGCTGCTGCTGCTGGGCGAGCCCTTCAGCGCCCAGACCGCCCTGGAATACGGCATCGTCAATGCGCTGCTGCCCAACGAGCAGGTCGAGGCCCATGCGCGCGCCAAGGCCCTGCAGATCGCCGCCCTGGCCCCAGGGGCGGTGCGCACCACCAAGATGCTGCTGAAGAAGTGGTCGTCCCGGCAGGTGCTGGAGGCGATCGGCACCGAAGGCAGCCACTTCATGCCCATGCTCAAGGGCGAGGAAGCGCGCGAGGCCATCGGCGCCTTCCTGCAGAAGCGCAAGCCCGACTTCTCACGCTTCGCCTGAGCCCGCAAGCGGGCGCGGGCCTGGCCGGCGCCGGCTGCGGCATAAAAAGTTGACGCATGCGTCATTTTTATCCATGATCGGTCCGCGTCCCCCAGGAGGAGATCCCATGCACAAGCGTACAGCGGTCATCGGCGCCGGCCCGTCCGGCATAGCGGCAGCCAAGGAATGCCTGCAGCACGGCCTGGGCGATGGCCTGGTGGTCTTCGAGAAATCCGACCAGGTGGGCGGCAACTGGGTGTTCCGCGAGGACAACACTCACTCCAGCGTCTATGAGACCACCCACATCATCAGTTCCAAGTACTACTCGGAGTACGAGGACTTTGCCTTCCCCGAGGGCACGCCGGATTTTCCCCACCACTCGCACCTGCGCCAGTACTTCCAGGATTACGCACGCCACTTCGGCGTGCAGCCCAAGATCCGCTTCAATACCCAGGTGCTGAGCGCCCGGCTGGCCGAAGACGGCCACAGCTGGGTGCTGACCTCGCGCGGGCCCGCCGGCGAGGTGACGGAGACCTATGACTACCTGATGGTCGCCAACGGCCATCACTGGAATCCGCGGATGCCGGAGTATCCCGGCCATTTCGACGGCGAGATCATTCACTCGCACAGCTTCAAGCACAACCGTCCGTTCACCGGCAAGCGCGTGCTGGTGGTGGGCGGCGGCAACTCCGCGGCCGACGTGGCGGTGGAATGCTGCCGGGTGGCGGCCAAGACCGCCATCTCCATGCGTCGCGGCCACTGGTTCATGCCCAAGTTCATGTTCGGCTGGCCGGGCGACGTGATCTATGAAAAAAGCCAGTGGGTTCCGGCCTGGCTGCGCCAGAAGCTGCTGCGCTGGTCGGTGCAGATCGTCGCCGGCCGGCACGAGCGCTTTGGCCTGCAGCCGCCCAGCTACGACATCCTGGAAGGCCACCCCACGCTCAACTCGGAGCTGACCTACTTCCTCGGCCACGGCGAGATCCAGCCGCGCGTCGGCATTGCCCGGCTGGACGGCAAGACCGTGCACTTCAGCGACGGCAGCCAGGACGAGTTCGACGTCATCATCTGCGCCACCGGCTACAAGATCAGCTTCCCGTTCTTCGACAAGTCCTTCATCAATTGGGAGGACGCGGTGAAGGTGCCGCTGTGGCGGCGCATGTTTCACCCGGACTACCGCAGCCTGTACTTCATCGGCCTGTTCCAGCCGCTGGGCTGCATCTGGCCCATGGCCGACTACCAGGCCATGCTCGCCTGCCTGGAGATCCAGGGCCGCTACCGGCGCCCGGCAGACCTGCACGCGGCGATCCGCGAGGAATTGGCGCACCCGCACTTCAACTTTGTGGAAAGCCCCCGCCATTCCACCCAGGTGGACTACGCGATGTTCCGCAACGAGCTGTTCGCCGAGATCCGCAAGGCCGGCGGCAAGCCGCACCAGCGCCCGGCCAACGCCTCCATCAACGCCACCCACGCACACCGGAAAGCGGCTTGAGCCCGCGTACCCCCGCAGCGGCGCGCGCCGGCAAGCGCGAACAGAACAAGCAGGCCAACCGTGCGGCGATCCTCGACGCCGCGCGGCACTGCTTTCACGAGCAGGGGTATGACGCGATCACCGTACGCGACGTGATCCGTCAGGCCGGGCTGGCGGCCGGCACGTTCTACAACTATTTTCCGGACAAGGAAGCGCTGTTCCGCAGCCTGGTGGAGGAGCGCATCGGCGCCCTCACCGCACGGCTGGTGGCGGTACGCCGCAGCGCCGACAGCATCGAGCACTTCCTGCACGGGGCCTACCGCACCACCTTCGAGGAGATCGCCGCCAACCCCGAGTTCTACGCGATGATGTTCCGCAACGAGGCCATCGTGCGCAGCTACTTCAACGACTCGGTGATGGGCCTGGCCATGCGCGCGCTCAAGGACGATCTGGCCGACGCCATCGGCCGCGGCCTGCTGCCGGAGATGGACGTGGACTATCTCAGCGCCATGACCTTCGGCGCCGGTTATGAGATTGCGCGCATGCTCACCGTACGTCCGGACAAGTCGCCCGAGGAAGCCGCCGTTTTCGCCACCCGCGTGTTCCTCAACGGGCTGCAGGCCCCTGCCGACCAGGCCCGCCTGATCCGGCGCGGGCCGATCACCCACCGCGGCTCGGCGCGCTAGCAGCCACAAAAAAGGCCGGGACTGAGCCCGGCCTTCGAGATCCTGCTGCCTGCGCTCAGTGGACGCGCTCGAGCACCGTGGCCACGCCCTGCCCCATGCCGATGCACATGGTGGCCACGCCGAACTGCGCATCCTTCTCGTTGAGCACGTGCGCCAGCGCGCCGGTGATGCGCGAGCCCGAGCAGCCCAGCGGGTGGCCCAGTGCAATGGCGCCGCCCTTGAGGTTGATGCGGTCCATGCGCTCGGTGAGCTTGAGATCCTTGATCACCGCCAGCGACTGGGCGGCGAAGGCTTCGTTGAGCTCGAAGTAGTCGATGTTGCTGACCTCGAGCCCCGCGCGCTTGAGCGCCTTCTGGGTGGCGGGCACCGGGCCGATGCCCATGATGGACGGATTGCAGCCGGCGGCGGCCACCGCGCGGATGCGCGCCATGGGCTTGAGCCCCAGGGCCTTGGCCTTGGCCTCGCTCATCACCAGCACACAGGAGGCGCCGTCGGAGATCGCCGAGCTGTTGCCGGCGGTGACGCTGCCCTTGGGGTTGAAGGCGGGTCTGAGCTTGCCCAGATCGGCCAGGTTGGCGTCCTCACGCGCCACCTCATCCCAGTCCACCAGAATCGGCGCGCCGTCGGCGTCGTGGCCATGGATCGGCACCACTTCCCTGCGGAACAGGCCGTTCCTGTAGGCCGCGATCGCCTTCTGGTGCGAGGCCAGCGCGAACTGGTCCTGCTGCTCGCGGTTGATGCCGTGGGTCTGCGTCAGCATCTCGGCGGTCAGCCCCATCATGGCGCTGGCCTTGGCCACCGACAGGCTCATGTGCGGGTTGCCGTCGAAGCCGTGGGTCATGGGGACATGGCCCATGTGCTCCACGCCGCCGCACAGGTAGGTATCACCGATGCCGGCCTGGATGCTGGCGTAGGCGATGTGGATGGCGGTCATGCTGGAGCCGCACAGACGGTTCACCGTCTGTCCGGGCACGGTCAGCGGCAGGCCGGCCAGCAGCGCCACGTTGCGGGCGATGTTGAAGCCCTGCTCCAGGGTCTGCTGCACGCAGCCCCAGATCACGTCCTCGATCTCGGCGGGCTTGAGGGCCTCGTTACGCTTGAGGACGGCCCTGATCAGCTCGGCCGAGAGATCCTCGGCGCGCACATGACGGAAATTGCCGCCCTTGGAGCGGCCCATCGGGGTGCGGACGGCGTCCACGATGACGACTTCGTTGCTCATATCAATTCTCCGGATTCGAGGGACGCTTACTTGGCGTAATAGGTCTTGCCGTCGGCCGCCATCTGCTTCATCGAGGCGGTCGGCTCATAGAGCTTGCCCAGGTGGGCATAGCGGGCGGCTTTCTCCAGCACGGTCTTCATGCCCAGCGTGTCGGCGTACTTGAGCGCACCCCCGCGGAACGGCGGGAAGCCGATGCCCATGATCAGGCCCATGTCGGCTTCCTGGGCGGTCTCGACGATGCCCTCGTCGAGGCAGCGCACGGTCTCGATGATCATCGGCAGCATCAGGCGGTCGATGATCTCCTCGTCGGAGAAGTCCTTCTGCCCCTGCGGCTGCACGGCCTTGAGCAGCTCGTAGCTGGCCGGATCGGCCTCCTTCTTCGGCTTGCCCTTGGGATCGGTGGTGTACTTGTAGAAGCCCACGCCGTTCTTCTGGCCGAAGCGCTTGTTCTCGTACATCACGTCCAGCGCGGTACGGAACGTCTTGCCCATGCGGTCCGGGTAGCCCTCGGCCAGCACGTCGCCGACGTGATGGCTGGTATCCATGCCCACCACGTCCTGCAGGTAGGCCGGGCCCATGGGCCAGCCGAAGTTCTCCATCACCTTGTCCACTTTCTGGAAATCGGCGCCGTCACGCAGCACCGCCATGAAGCCGCCGAAGTACGGGAACAGGATGCGGTTGACCAGGAAGCCGGGGCAGTTCTTCACCACGATCGGCGTCTTGCCCATGGCGCTGGCATAGGCCACGACCGAGCCGATGGCACCCTTGCTGGTCTTGGGGCCATAGATCACTTCCACCAAGGGCATCTTGTGCACCGGGTTGAAGAAGTGCATGCCGAGGAAGTTCTCCGGGCGCTTCAGGTCCGCGGCCAGCAGCTCGATGGAGATGGACGAGGTATTGGACGCGATGATGGTGTCCGGCTTGACCAGTCCCTCCACCTCGGCCAGCACGCTCTTCTTGACCTTGGGGTTCTCCACCACCGCCTCGACGATGATGTCCACATTCTGGAAATCGCCGTAGTTGAGCGTGGGGCGGATGGTGGACAGCACCGCGCCGGCCTTTTCCGGTGTCAGCTTCTTGCGCTCCACCTGCTTGGAGAGCAGCTTGTTGGCCTCGCTCATGCCCAGGTCCAGCGCCTTGTCGGCGATGTCCTTCATGATGATCGGCGTGCCCTTCACCGCGCTCTGGTAGGCAATGCCGCCGCCCATGATGCCGGCGCCCAGCACCGCCGCCTGCTGGATCGGCTTGCTGGCATTCTTGGCCTGGCTCTTGGCTTTCTTCTTCAGGAACTGGTCGTTGAGGAACAGGCCGATCAGCGCGTCCGCCACCGTGGTCTTGGCCAGCTTGGCAAAACCGGCGGCCTCGATCTTGAGCGCCTCGTCGCGGCCCTTGCCGGCCGCCTTCTCGATGGTGCTCACCGCCGCCACGGGCGCCGGGTAATGCTTGCCCGCCTTGCCGGCGATGAAGCCCTTGGCGGTACCGAATACCATCATCGCCTCGATCGGGTTGAGCGCCAGCTTGGCGGTCTTCTGGGCGCGGCGCGCCTTCCAGTCGTACTTGCCGTCGATGGCCTGCTGCACCAGCTTGTAGGCCGCATCCTTGAGTTTCTCCGGCGTCACCACGCCGTCCACCGCGCCGACCTTGAGGGCAGCCTCGGGCTTCTGCGCCTCACCCGAGGCGATCCACTCGATGGCATTGTCCGCGCCGATCAGGCGCGGCAGGCGCACCGTGCCGCCAAAGCCCGGGTAGATCCCCAGCTTGACCTCGGGCAACCCCACCTGGGCCTTGGCGCTCATCACCCGGTAGTCGGTGGCCAGGCACATCTCGAACCCGCCGCCCAGCGCAATGCCGTTGATGGCGGTCACCGTCGGGAACGGCAGATCCTCCACCGCGTTGAAGACCTGGTTGGCGTCCAGCGCCCACTTGGCGATTTCTTCTTCGGAGAGCTGGAAGTTCTTGCCGAACTCGGTGATGTCGGCGCCGACGATGAATCCATCCTTGGCGCTGGTGACGATCAGCCCCTTGATGCTGGTGTCCTTGCGGATCGCCTCGGTGGCCTCACGCAGCTCCGTGACCGTGCGCAGGTCAAACTTGTTGATGGCGTCTTCTTTGCGGTCAAAGCACAGCTCGGCGATGCCGCCGCCATGCTTGCTCACGCTGATGGATTGCCCTTGATACATGGGTGAGTCACCTCGTGGAATTGAACAGGCGGAACGCCGCCGGCGACTGGGGCCGGGGCCGTAAAAATTGAGCCGCGAATCATAGCCCCCGCCTTGCACCCAAGTAAAACGCAATCCTGTTGAAAATTTTTTTGACATCGTGCATCGCGCGCGCCTAGACTCGGTTCAACTTTTCGGGGGGAAAAGTCAAGGGGTTTAAATGGCTGCCACGAAGCGGCTTGCAAGAACGGACCGGGAGAACGCGATGAACGCGCAACGCGCATCGCAGCGTTTCAACGCAGCCCGCCAGTTGATCCTGCGCCAGGGGCGCGAACTCGAACACAGCCTCTCCGCGCTGGCCGCCAGCCTGCGCCAGGCCAACGCCGGAAAGCAGGCCCGGGAACTCATTCGCGCCCAGTGGGCGCTCATGCACCTTACCCTCGCACGCGTGGTTGACAACGCGCGCGAATCTCTGGCCATTTTGGCCGCTACTCGCACGGAGCTTGTCCATCTCATGAAGAAAACCGCTAAATCTTCCGCCAAGAAATCCTCGTCCAGACCCACCGCCAAGAAAAAGACGGTGAAGGCCAAGAAGGCCGGCAGACTGTCCAGCCTCAAGGCCGCGGCCAAGAAAGCCGTCGCCAAGGTGAAATCCAAGGCCACCAAGACCAAGGCCAAGGCCAAAAAGAGCGCCAGCAAGGCCAAGGCAACCGCCAAGAAGACGGTCAGCAAGGGCAAGGCCAGCGCCCGGAAAACCGTCAGCAAGGGCAAGGCCCAGGCCAAAAAGGTCGTCAGCAAGGCCAAGAAGACCGTCAGCAAGGCCAAAACCAAGGCCAAGGCGGCGGTGAAGAAACCCGTTGCCAAGGCCAAGGCCGCCGTCAAGAAGCCGGTCGCCAAGGTCAAGGCCGCCACCCAGAAGCCGGTTGCACAGGCCACGGCGGCGGTGAAGAAGACCACCGACAGCATGCGCCAGACCGGTTCGGCGTTTGCAGCGCGCGTGGAATCGGCGGCAGCGCCGGCGGTCTCGGCCATGCAGAACATCACGCCGAACCCGTTCTCGCGCGCTTTCCTCGCCACCTCCAAGGGCCGCAAGGAAGGCGATCCCATCGGCGGGCCGTCCGACCCCATGCCGTCGTCCGGCAGCAGCGGCGGCAGCAACAACAGCTGAGCCGCAGACGCTGCAACAGCAGGCCCGCCACCCGGCGGGCCTTTTGTTTGAAGCGCCGCGCCCGCACACTGCGGCCTGGATTCCACCCCTGCCCACCATGCGTCTGACCCTCGAACAAAGCACCCAGCTCTGCAGCCTGCTCGCCGATCCCAGCCGCCTGCGCCTGCTGTTGCTGCTGGAAGCCCATGAGCTCACGGTGGCCGAGCTCACGGGCATCACCGGACTGACCCAGAGCCGGGTTTCGACCCACCTGGCGCGGCTGCGGCAGGCCGGACTGGTGACCGACAAGCGCACCGGCAGCGCGGCGCTGTACTCGGCCACCGGCAACGGCGGGGCCATAGACGAAATCTGGGCACTGTTGCGCGGCCGTCTCGACGACGCCCAGACCCGTCTCGACCGCGAACACGCACAGGAAGTGATCCGGGCCCGCAAGCACGGCCAGACCTGGGCCGAATCCGTGGCCGGACGGATGGAGCTGCACTACTCGCCCGGGCGCACCTGGGAAGCCACGGCGCGTGCGCTGATCGGCCTGCTGCAGCTGGGCGACGTGCTGGACCTGGCCTCCGGCGACGGCGTGATGGCAGAGCTGCTGGCCGACCACGCCCGCAGCGTGACCTGCGTGGACATCAGCGCCACGGTGATCGCCGCGGCGCAGAAGCGCCTGGCGCCGCTGCGCAACGTCCGGGTGCTGGAGGGCGACATGCACGCGCTGGAGCTGCCAGACGCCAGCTTCGACCTGATCTTTGCCCTGCACGCGCTGAGCTACACCCGCGAGCCGCAGCAGGTGCTGAACGAGGCCGCGCGCCTGCTCAGGCCGGGCGGCAAGCTGGTGATCGCCACCCTCAACGCCCACCGCCACGAGGCGGCCATGGCGGCCTACGACCACCTGAACCTCGGCATCAGTCCGGCCAGGCTGACCCGGCTGCTGGAGAGCAGCGGCCTGCGGGTGGACCTGTGCCGCGTCACCTCACGCGAGACACGGCCGCCCTATTTCGAAGTGATCACCGCACTGGCGGCCCGCTAGGGCCGGTTGCGGCTACTCTCCGGCGTCGGCCGGACGGAACAGGCGCATGAACTGCACGAAGCGCAGGCGGCTGCCGTCCACCATCTCGACGTCGCGGGCGATGGTCAGCGCCGGGCTGCGCACCTGCGCCAGCATCTCCTTGAACACCAGCGAATCCACGCTCACCCGCAGGTCCAGCCCGTCGAGCAGCCGCGGCTGGGTCTCGGCCACACCGCGCCGTACCCAGAGGGTCCAGGCCTCGCCGGTGTCAGGGAACTCGAAGCCGACCTTCTGATCCAGCCCGGCGCTGCGCTGTGCATCCAGGTTCACGGCCATGCCGGTGAAGAAGGCACCGAGCGGCATCTGCAGCAGCATCTGCGGCTGGGGCTTCATGGCGCGGCTGGTCACGTCCAGGCCATCACGCAGCTCCAGCGCACTGGTGAGGTAGTAGTGGCGCGCATTGGGGTTGGCCTCGGCCTCGCCCAGCGCGACCAGCGCCTGTACCCGGGCCTGACGCGCGCCGGCGTCGCCGGGCCGCAGGATCAGCGCGGCGTCACTCAGCTGCAGCGCCCATTGCCAGTCGCCGGCCGAGATCGCGTCACGCAGCGCATCGAACAGCGCGTCCTCACCGCCCGCCAGCACCGCCAGACGCTGAGCCTGCGCGCGGGGAGCCAGGGGCTGCAGGGTGGACGGATTGCCGTCAAACCAGCCCAGGCTGCCGGCAAAGACCGAGCGCACCGACCAGCTCACCTTGCCGTAGAACTCCTGCAGGAACGGCGAGGCCGCGAGATGAGCCGGCAGGTGGATCTGCTCCACCAGCTCGTCGGGCGTCAGGCCGGCGTTCATGCCGCGCACGGTCTGGTCGTACACGTAACGGATGGCGTCGCGGTAGTCGGTCAGCACCCCGGCGATCAGCCCGGCGCCGGACAGCGGCCGGGTGTGGCTGGGGATCAGGTGCTCGGGTGCCAGTTCGCGCATGCGGTCGAGGCTGTCGGCCCACTGCCGGGGATTGCGGTAGGGCGTGCCGCGGATGGTGTAGAGATTGGGGAAGGTGCGGTAGAGGTTGTCGCCGGGCAGCAGCACGCGGCGCTGCGGCAGCCAGACCAGGATCTGGTCATCGGTCTCGCCCGGTGCGTGCTCCAGGCGCAGGTCTATGCCGGCGATCCGCGTCTCCAGCACCCGCTCGAAGACTTTCGTGGGGCGCAGGATGTCCAGCGTGCTGCCCGGCCTGACGCCCAGATAGGGGCCGATGCCGGCGTTGCCGAAGGCGTCTCCTTCCAGGTACACGCCGAACATGCGCAGGCTGCGCTGCGAGATGATCGGCTGGAACTCGGTGGACAGCGCGTCCATGTGCGCGCTGGTCGTGGCGTGGGCGTAGATCTCCGGCGTCTCTCCGGGCTGTACGAAGCCGGCGGCGCCAAACACGTGGTCCGGGTGGTTGTGGGTATAGATGATGGCCTTCAGCGGCCGCGTGCCCGTAAGCTTGCGGAACTCGGCGTTGACCCGCCGCGCCTCCTCCACCGTCTCCATGGTGTCCACCACGATGAAGCCATCCTCGCCCAGCAGCAGGATGGAATTGGCCAGCCCGTAGCCGACCGCGACATGGATATCCTCGGCGACCTCGATCAGTTCGCGGCGGAACTCGGCGCTGTGGGCGTTGAGCGCCGCTGAAGGCCCGGCCACCACCGGCCGCGGCTCGGAACGGGGATTGCAGGCGCCCAGCAGCAGGCAGAACAGGCAGATGAGTTGGGGTTTCATGCGTGATTCCTGTCCGGAGGCTAGTTCAGTTCATCCTGCCACAGGCAGGCACCCTTGTCGGCCATCTTGCGCAGGCGGGCCTGGTGGCGGGTCCGTTCTTCGTCGCTGGCCACGACGACCGCCAGCGGCCGCTGCGCCGCGGCGGCCAGCGCCAGCACGAACTGCCGCTGCCCGCGCCCGGGCTGATCGTCCCCCTGCTCGTCCAGGCCCAGCGCGCTCTGGCCGCCGGTCATGCTCAGATAGACGTCGGCCAGCAGACGCGCGTCCAGCAGGGCGCCGTGGAAATCGCGGTGGGAGTTGTCCACGCCGTAGCGCTTGCACAGTGCGTCGAGGCTCACCCGCTGCCCCGGCAGCAGCTTGCGCGCCATGCGCACGGTGTCGGTGATGGTGCAGACCTCTTCCAGCCGGCGGGATCTGCCGGCGCGGGCAAATTCGGCGTTGAGAAAGCCCAGATCGAAGGGGGCGTTGTGGATGATCAGTTCAGCGCCTTCCAGATAGGCCCAGAGCTCGTCCGCCAGATCGCGAAACAGCGGCTTGCCGGCGAGGAACTCCGTGGTGAGCCCGTGGACCTCGACGGCCCCGGCATCGATCGGCCGCTCGGGGTTGCAGTACAGATGGAAATCGTGGCGTGTCAGGCGGCGGTTGATCAGCTCCAGGCAGCCGATCTCGATGATGCGATGGCCCTGCTCCACTTCCAGCCCGGTGGTTTCGGTGTCGAGGACGATCTGGCGATTCATGGACACTGCGCGATCCCCTGGTTGGCAAGCTGATCGGCACGCTCGTTGCCGGCGTCCCCGTTATGGCCCTTGACCCAGCGCCACTGTACCTGGTGCCGCGCGACGGCCGCGTCGAGGCGCTCCCACAGGTCCTGGTTCTTCACCGGCTTGCGGTCTGCGGTGCGCCAGCCGCGCGCCTTCCAGGCCGGCAGCCATTCGGTGAGCCCTTTCATCACGTAGGTGGAATCGGTGTGCAGCGTCACCATGCAGGGCTCGCGCAGCGTCTCCAGCGCCTGGATCGCGGCCATGAGCTCCATCCGGTTGTTGGTGGTCCGGGCTTCACCGCCACAGAGTTCGCGCACCCGGCCGTTGTGCTCCAGCCGTGCGCCCCAGCCACCCGGCCCGGGATTGCCCTTGCAGGCGCCATCGGTATGCACCACTACTTCTTTCATGGCTGGGGATTGCGGCAGTTGGCCTGGGCGCGCGCGCCCACCGGCGCACCGATGATCGGCTTGACCTGGGCACGCGCCAGCGGCTGTCCGATCCGGTTGACCGGCAGTACCCGCTTCTTGGCGCTGAGCAGGTAGACCTCCTGGAACGGCTGCGCGAGGCTGCTCCATTGCCAGGGCTCGCCATCGCTGCGCGCCGCGCTCCAGGGAAAGCCCACGCTGAAGCGGCGTACGCCGGTGAGCTCGAAATCCAGCAGCTGCAGCCAGTCGGCCAGGCGGCCGACACTCCAGAACTGCGCACCCGGCATGAAGGCACGGGCCTTGAAACCCAGACGCGAGCGCAACGCCCACCAGCCCCAGGGATTGAAGCCGAGGATGAAGACCCGGCCGCGGTCATTGAGGACCCGCCCCACTTCGCGAAGCACCTGGTGCGGCGAGGGTGAGAATTCCAGTGTGTGCGGCAGCACCACCGCGTCCACGCTCTTGCTCAGCAGCGGCAGCTGGTCGGGGCGGATCAGGGCGCTGGCTCCGGACAGGCGTACCGTTCCCAGGACCGCGCGGTGCAGGGTTTCGGCGCTGTCCACCAGCTGGGTCTCGTGGCCCCAGCTGCCCACCTGCAGTACGTGGCGGCCGAAGACCTCGGGCAGCAGCTGCGCCAGCTCGGCCGTTTCCATCGCCAGCAGGCGCCGCCCGCGGGGCGAGCGCAACCACAGCTCCAGCGCGTGCCGGCTGAAGGGACGACCCCCATTGGCGGCCGGCATCAGCGGCATGGCGGGCGGACTTGGACGTGAGCACACATTGCCGCATCATGATACCGCCATGCGGCTCGATCCATTACCGATTTTCCAGGACAACTACGTCTGGCTGCTCGCCAACGACGCCGGCGAGGCCCTGGTGGTGGATCCCGGCGAAGACCAGGCCGTGCAGCGGGCGCTGACCCGGCACGGTCTGAAGCTGGGTGCCATCCTGATCACCCACCATCACCCGGACCACACCGGCGGCATCGCCGCGCTGCGCGCGATACATGATGTGCCGGTGTACGGCCCGGCCGCCGAGGCGGCGCGGATCCCGCATCTGAGCCAACCGCTGCGCGGCGGCGATGTGGTGGACCTGCCGCAGGGACGCGCACAGGTACTCGACCTGCCCGGCCATACCCTGGGGCAGATCGGTTACCTGATCGGCGATCTGCTGTTCTGTGGCGACAGCCTGTTCTCCGCCGGCTGCGGCCGCCTGTTCGAGGGCAGTCCGGCACAGATGTACCACTCGCTGCACAGGCTTGCCGCCCTGCCCGGCGCCACCCGCGTCTGCTGCACCCACGAATACACGCTGGCGAATCTGGCTTTTGCAATGCAGGTGGAACCGCACAATCCGGCGGTACGGGACCATGCCGGGACGGTCCGCGCGCTGCGCGAGGCGGGGCAACCGAGCCTGCCCAGTCGCATCGACCGCGAGTGTGCGATCAACCCCTTCCTGCGCACCCATGTTCCGGCCGTGCGCGAGGCGGCCGCCCGGCATGCCGGCGCAACGGCGGGTGATGAGATCGAAGTATTCGCGCAGCTGCGCGCCTGGAAGGACCGCTTCCGCGGCTGAAGGCCTGGCCTCAGCCCGGTTCCTTGAAACTCACGCGCTGCAGGTTGCGGTCTTCCACCAGCTGCTGCTGCGGACGGTAGCTCTGGAAATAACCCTTGATGCCGTCCAGCATCGAGCGGGCAAATTTTTCCTGGTGCGCAGCATCCCGCAGCAATCGCTCCTCATGGGCGTTGGTGATGAAGGCGGTTTCCACCAGCACCGAGGGAATGTCCGGAGCCTTGAGCACCATGAACGCGGCCTGCTGCACCTCGCTGCGCTGCAGGGTGTTGACGCGCCCCATGGAGCCGAGGATGCGGCTGCCCACATCGAAGCTGGCCTCCATGGTGGCGCTCTGGGAAAGGTCGATCAGCACCGCGGCCAGTTCGTCGTCCTTGCCGTTGAGCTCGATGCCGCCCACCAGATCCGCCGCGTTTTCCTTGTGCGCCAGCCAGCGTGCGTGTTCGCTGCTGGCGCCGCGGTTGGAGAGCACATAGACGGCCGAGCCGCGCATATCGCGATTCTTGAAGGCATTGGCGTGCACGGAGATGAACAGGTCAGCCTGATGTTTGCGGGCAATCGCGACGCGCTCGCGCAGGCCCAGGTAGTAGTCGCCGTCACGCGTGAGTACCGCCTGCATGCCGGGTTCGGCGTTGATCAGCTGCGCCAGCCGCCGGGCCAGCGACAGCGCCACGTCCTTCTCCAGCAGACCGGAGTGGCCGCGCGCGCCCGGATCTTCGCCGCCATGGCCGGCGTCGATCGCCACCACGATCGGCTTTTCCTTGAGCCGCAGCGCCGGTTGCGGCGCGCTGGGGGCCTCGGCGGCGGCGGCGTGCAGGTCGAGCACCAGACGGAAGCCGTATTCGGCATTGGGATTCAGTGCAAAGCTCTTGGGCATCACGCTCTGCGCCATGTCCAGCACCACGCGCAGGGAGCCGTCTTCCCGCATGCCGGAGCGGATCTGCCGCACCGTGCCCTTGGGCGGCGTGGCGTTGGCCACATTGACGCCGGCCTCGCCCACACCCTGGATGTCCACCACGATGCGGGCGGGGTTGTCCAGCGCAAAGACCTTGTGCTGCGTTTCCTGGCTCAGGTCGAACACCACCCGCGTGGCGTCCGGCGACTCCCAGAGGCGCACTTCGCGCAGCTCGGCGGCCGACGCGAGCGGCGTCGCCAGCAGGCTGAGCAGTCCCCAGATGAGTGATCGCGATGGGCGCATGGCGGCTTGATACGGACGGTTTGGCTGGAAGATAGCCCCATACGGTGCGGCTTGCAAGTCTAAATTTACATACAGACCATAAAGATAGACGATGTTTTTAATGTCAGCTCTGGTTCAGGATGAGGACAAAGACTGCCAGCCGGCGATCAGCGCGTCCCGCCCTGCGCCGGCCTGCAGTTGCACCCGGCGCGCGCTGCCGGCCAGCTGCAACTGCACCAGCACGTCGGCCGGGGGCAGCAGTTCCGCCGCGCGTGACGGCCATTCCACCAGCCACAGGCTGCGCGTGGGCGGGTCATCGGCAAGACCGAGGTTGTCGAATTCCAGCGGGTCGTTGAGCCGGTACAGGTCCAGGTGCAGGATGCGCCGCCCCGCGGCCTCGTAGGGCTCCACCAGGGTGTAGGTCGGGCTCTTCACCGGCCCCTCCACGCCCAGTCCGTGCAGCAGGGCGCGCGCCAGCGTGGTCTTGCCGGCGCCGAGCGGGCCTTCCAGGTAGATCACGGCGCCCGGCAGGGCCCGCAGCCGCTGCGCCAGCCAGGCGCCCAGCGCGCGGGTGGCCTGCTCGTCGGCCAGCTTCATGGATTGATCACCGCGCGCAGGCGCGCCAGCAGATCGCCGGGGAGCAGGCCGCGCTCGCCTTCGCCGGCCGCCAGGTCTCCGGCCAGGGCGTGAGCCAGCACGCCGGCCTGCGCGGCGCGCTCGGCGTCCAGCCCCTGCGCCATGAAGGCGCCGATGATCCCGGCCAGCACGTCGCCCATGCCGCCGGTCCCCATGCCGGGATTGCCGTAGGGGCAGACCCGCTGCTGCGCGCCATAGACCAGACTCCCGGCGCCCTTGAGCACGACCACCGCACCGTAGCGCTCGCGCAGGGCTGCGGCGGCGGCGTAGCGATCCTGCTGGATCGCCTGCGTGGTGCTGCCCAGCAGGCGGGCGGCCTCGCCCGGATGCGGCGTGAGCACCGCGCCCGGACAGGGCTGCGGATCCACCGCCAGCGCATTGAGGGCGTCGGCGTCCAGCACCCGCGGCCGGTCTGCGGCCTGTACCGCGGCGAGCAGCGCCTGGGCCCAGCCGCCCTGCCCCAGCCCCGGGCCGACGACCAGCACCGTGGCCCGCGCCAGCAGCGGACGCAGCGCGGCAGGGTCGGCCACCGCGTGCACCATCAGCTCGGGCTGTGCGGCGGCCAGCGCCGCCGCGTGCTCGGCCCGGGTGGCGAGGCTGACCAGCCCCGCGCCGGCGCGCAGGGCAGCGCGCCCCGCCAGCAGCGCGGCACCGGCCATGCCGTGATCGCCGCCGATCACCAGCACATGCCCGTGCCGGCCCTTGTGGGCGGTGCGCGGGCGCCGTGGCAGCAGGTCTGGCAGATCGTCCGGGTGCAGGAGCTCGGCCGTGGCGCGCAGCCCGGGATCGGGCGCCAGGCCCAGCCGGTCTAGCACCCGTTCGCCGGTATGGTCCGGTGCCTCATGGGTGAACAGCCCCTGCTTGTGAAGGATGAAGCTCACCGTCAGCTCCGCACGCACCGCGGTGCCCATCACCGCGCCGGTACTGGCGTTGAGGCCCGAGGGCAGGTCCACCGCCACCACCGGGCAGGATGCGGCGTTGACGGCATCGATCACCTCGCGCAGTGCGCCCTCCACCGGGCGCCTAAGGCCGATGCCCAGCAGCGCGTCCACGACCAGCTCGGCCTGGTCCAGCAGGCCGGGCCGGAACTCGGCGTGCGTGCCGCCCGCGGCGTACCAGTCGCGGGCCGCGGCCCGGGCTTCGGGGCTCGTTGGCTCACCCAGCGCGACCAGCTGCACCGTGTGCCCGGCCGCGCGTGCGAGGCGGGCGATCACATATCCATCGCCGCCGTTGTTGCCCGGTCCGCACAGCACCAGCCAGTGGCGCGCCTGCGGCCAGCGCGGAGCGATCTGCGCCAGCACCGCAGCGGCGGCGCGCTGCATCAGCTCGTAACCGCTGATCCCGGCGGCCAGGGCGCGCCGTTCCAGCGCCCGCACCGGGTCCAGGGCATACAATCCGCGGTCTGGATCTTTCATCGGCAAAGTATAAGTGTCTGCTCTCGACGCCACCGCCCTGCCCGCCCGCATCCAGTCCTGGGCGCGCGAACTCGGCTTTGGCGATGCCGGAATCGCCGTGCTGGAGCTGGGCGCGGACCTGGCCCATCTGCAGGACTGGCTCGCGCAGGGGTACCAGGGCGGCATGGCTTACCTCGCGCGCAACCCGGAGCTGCGCGCGGCGCCGGCCGTGCTGAGGCCCGGCACCCTGTCGGTGATCTCGGCGCGGCTGGATTACCGGCCGCACGCCGAGGCCGCCGAGGCGGTACTGCGCGACGGCAGCCGGGCCTACATCTCGCGCTACGCCCTGGGACGCGATTACCACAAGCTGATGCGCGCCCGCCTGCTGCGCCTGGCAAAGCGGCTGGAGACAGAGATCGGCCCCTTTGGCTACCGCGTGTTCGCCGACAGTGCCCCGGTGCTGGAAAAGGCCCTGGCACGCAATGCAGGGCTGGGCTGGATCGGCAAGAACACGCTGGTACTCAATCGCGAGGCCGGTTCCTGGTTCTTTCTCGGCGAGATCTATACCGATCTGCCGCTGACTCCCGCAGCCAACGCGGCCGTCGCCGCCGAGTGCGGGCGCTGCACCGCCTGCCTGAAGATCTGCCCGACGCAGGCTTTCACCGGCCCTTACCGGCTCGATGCGCGGCGCTGCATCTCGTATCTGACCATCGAGCACCACGGCTCCATCCCGCTGGAACTGCGCCCGCTGATCGGCAACCGCATCTTCGGCTGCGACGACTGCCAGCTGGTCTGCCCCTGGAACCGCTACGCCCGCATCGGCGTGGAGCCGGCCTTTGCCCCGCGCCACGGGCTGGACGCGGCGGCACTGGTGGACCTGTTCGGCTGGAGCGAGGCGCAGTGGCTGCGCAACACCGAGGGCATGGCGCTGCGTCGGGTGGGCTACTCACGCTGGCTGCGCAACCTGGCGGTGGCACTGGGCAACGCGCCGGCGCAGGAGCCGGTACGCCTGGCGCTACAGGCGCGCCAGGCCGATCCCGACCCGCTGGTGCGCGAGCACGTGGCCTGGGCGCTGGCGCGTCAGGCGCCCGCCGCCGGCTGAAGCCGGATCCGGCTCAGAAGTCGCAGCGGCCGGTGGCCGCCGGTGCCGCCTCGACCCGTACGGCGGTAGTCACCAGCGCCTCGGCCCAGTCGGGCGCATCGGGCTGCCGCCGGGCCTGGTCGAGCGCGGTGCGCGCGGCGGTGCCACAGCCCAGCTCGGCCAGGACATGGGCCAGGTTGTTGTAGGCCGCCGCCCCGGGAGCGAGCTGGGTGGCACGGCGCAGGGCGCGAACCGCGCCGGGCAGGTCGGCCAGGGCGTAGCGCGCATTGCCCAGCGCCAGCCAGACCGGCGCGACCTCCGGCCAGCGTTCGGCCGCCGCGGTGTAGGCGCGCAGGGCCAGCTCCGGCTGGCCCAGGGTCTCGAACGGCGCCACCGCTTCGAGCCAGCGTTGTGGCTCGGCGCCCTGTGGCGGGTCGTCGGGCGCGGCGACCACCAGCGCCCAGAAATCACCGCCGCGCCAGCTGTGCTGGAAGTGACGCGCGCGCATGCGCAGGCGCTCCTCGGTACCGGAGCGCAGCAGCACCCGGTCGGCCTGCGGGTCCACGCCGATCACTACCGCGTAATGCCAGCGCGGCAGCCAGCTCAGCCCGAGATTCTGCAACACCAGTACCGGGCGGCCCTCGCCGAGGGACTCTTCCACCGCCGACCAGCGGGGAGCCAGCCGGTAGGGCACCCGCCCGTAACGGCGCGCGGCGGAGATCAGCTCTGCCTGCAGGCTGCCCCGGCGCCCAGGGAGATAGAGCTGCGGGGTGAGTTCGTCCGGACTCACCGCCACCTGGCTGGCGCCCAGGATGGTGGCCAGCGCGGCGGGCCCGCACTGGTAGGCATCCTGCGGGTAAAAGGGGGTATCGGCCAGTTCCAGCGCGGGGCCGGAGGGATCCAGCGGGCTGCGCTGTGGCAGCTGGGCGCAGGCTGAAAGAAAAACCGTCGCGGCGAGCGCCGCGACGGTGGACTGCAGTTTCAAGACCGGCTCAGATCTGCTTGAAGATGTCGATGGCACCCAGCAGTTCGAGAATCAGCAGGATCAGGAACACGGTGAGCACCACGCCCAGGCCGTCGCCGGCCGCCGGGTCGGTGTCCATGCGGGTGACCAGCTGCTGGAGTTCGGCGGGCGTGAGGCTGGCCGCGCGCTCACGGGCCATCTCGGGGCTGACACCCCAGGCTTCAAACTGGGCCTGGACCTGCTCCTGGGCGAGGAAGGCATCGAACTGGGCCAGCTGTACCTCGCGGCTCCCGGACTCCAGCAGCTCACTGGTGCCGATCATGGCCGCGTGCAGCGGCTGCACCATGATGCTGGACGTGAAAAGCGCGAGGACCAGGGTGGCAACGGACTTCAGATACGTGTTTTTCATGTTCAACTCCATGCGGGGATCGCAGCACTTATCCTACGCCACTCCCTGCCCGGCCACGGTGCGTCAGCGCACACAGCGCAGGCGTTGGATGAGGTGCCCGGAGGCCGGGTCCAGCTGGCGTGGCTGCCCTTCCAGGACCGCCAGCACGTCACCGGCCAGCTGCTTGCCCAGCTCCACCCCCCACTGGTCGAAGGCATTGATCTGCCACAGCACGCTCAGCACGAAGCTGCGGTGCTCGTACAAGGCCATCAGCGCACCGAGGTGCCAGGGGTCGAGTCGCGCCAGCAGCAGGGTATTGCTGGGGCGGTTGCCGCTGAATACCCGGTGCGGGATGGCCGCCTCGAGCTCGGCCCCCTGCAGCCCGCGACTGCTCAGTTCCGCGCGCACCGCATCGGCACTCTTGCCCTGCATCAGCGCCGCGCTCTGCGCCAGGCAATTGGCGATGAGCAGACGGTGCTGCCGCTCCAGCGGGTGCCCGGGCTCGACGGGCAGGATGAACTCCACCGGGTGGACCACCGGCCCCTGGTGCAGCATCTGGAAGAACGCGTGCTGGCTGTTGGTGCCCACCCCGCCCCAGAGCGCCGGGGTGGTGGTGTAGTGGATCGCATGTCCTTCGCGGTCGACGCCCTTGCCGTTGGATTCCATCTCCAGCTGCTGCAGCCAGGGCACGAATTTCTCCAGCCGCTGGGCATACGGCGCGATGACCTGGGTGCCGGCGCCGAGAAAATTGCTGTTCCAGACCGTCAGCAGGGCCATCAATACCGGCAGATTCTGCGCGTGAGGGGCCTGGCGGAAATGGGCATCCATTGCCGCCGCGCCGTCGAGCAGTTCCCGGAAGCGCTGTGGACCGATGGCCAGCATCACGCTCAGCCCCACCGCGCTCCAGACCGAGTAGCGACCGCCCACCCAGTCCCAGAAGCCGAAGCAATTCTCCGCGGGGATGCCGAAACGCTGTACCGCGTCCAGGTGCGTGGATACCGCGACGAAGTGGTGGGCGATGGCGCTCTCCGGCGCGCTCTCCAGAAACCATTCGCGCGCGGCAGCCGCGTTGGCCATCGTCTCCTGGGTGCTGAAGGTCTTGCTGGTGACCACGAACAGGGTGCGCACCGGGTCCAGGCCGTGCAGCAGGCTGGAGATCTGCGCGCCATCGGCATTGGCCACGAAGTGCACGCGCGGTCCGTCGGTCTGGTCCTGCAGGGCCTCGCAGACCATGCGCGGACCCAGGTCCGAGCCGCCGATGCCGATATTGACCACGTCGGTCACCGGCTCGCCGGTGTGCCCGCGCCATTGCGCGTTGCGCACCTGGGTAGCAAAGGCGGACATGCGCTGCAGCACTTCGTGCACGTCGGGCACCACGTTGTGCCCGCGGTACAGGATCACCGCATCGTCAGGGGCGCGCAGCGCGACATGCAGGGCGGCGCGCTGCTCGGTGTGGTTGATCTCGTGACCGTCAAACAGGCGTTCGATCCAGCTGCCGAGCTGCTGCTGCGCGGCAAACTGCAGCAGCAGTTCACGCGTCTGCCGGCTGGCGCGCTGGCGGCTGTAGTCGAGGTACAGCCCGGGCGCCTCGGCGCCGAAGTCCTGGGCACGGCTCGAATCCGCGGCAAACAGCTGCAATAGGTCCAGCCCGGCACCATCGCGGCGGGCATGGTCCTGCAGTGCACGCCAGGCGGGGCTCTGCGTGAGATCGGTCATGGGGCTCGCATCCGGAAACCAGCGCCGAGCTTACTGTCCGCGCCGGGCGCGCGAAAGTCTCAGACGTGGTGGTAGTTGAAACTGATGCTGATGCGCTCGGCCCCGACGCGGCTGGGCGGGACCTCGTGGCGCAGCCAGCTCTCGAACAGGATCAGCTCGCCCGCGCACGGTTGCAGGCTCACGTGCGCCTGCTGGCGCGCATCGGCACGCCGCGCGGGGGCGGCCATGAAACGCGACAGACGGGGGTCCTCGAACTTGATCGGCGAGGCGCCGCGCGGGGTGACGACGTAATAGCTGCCGCTGACCACGGCCTGCGGGTGCAGGTGAAAGCTGTGCGCGGCCCCGCGCGGCATGATGTTGATCCAGCAATCGGTCATCAGCAGCCGGCGCCCCTGCAGGTCCCATTCCAGCTGCGCCGCAAAACGGCGCACGTGGCGGTCGATGCGCTGGCGCAGCGCATCGAACGTGGAGGAAAACTGGTGCAGGCGGTCCATGGACCCGTAGCTGGTATAACCGCCCGGATAGTTGAGTGCAGACCACTGGCGCCCGGCACGGTCATAGTCGCGGATCTGCGCGCACTCACGGCGCAGCTCGCGGTTGAGTGCCAGCGCCCCGCGCGTGGTCAGCGGCGCCTGGTAGACCAGCGTGGGGAAAAAACTGTGGGTGGTCGCCATCGATGCGCCTGAAATGAACTGGCCCCTCTACGGGGCCAGGATGGGGGTTCAGGCGGCTTTCTGTACGGGGATGGTATTGGCTGCGCGCACGACGCGGTTCTCCTCGTCGCAGTACACCAGGCGCGGCTTGTGGGTACGGGCCGCAGCCTCGTCCATGACGCTGTAGGCGGCGATGATCACCCGGTCACCCACCCGCGCGCGGTGCGCGGCGGCGCCGTTGACGGAAATGATGCCGGAGCCCTCTTCGGCACGGATGGCGTAGGTGGTGAAGCGTTCGCCGTTGGTGATGTTGTAGATGTCGATCTGCTCGAATTCGAGCAGCCCCGCCAGATCCAGCAGCTTGCCGTCAATGGCGCAGGAGCCGTCATAGTCCAGCTCGGCGTGGGTGACGCGGGCACGATGCAGCTTGCACTTGAGCATATTCAGTTGCATGCGTATGTCCTCTCGGATCTGGCGCTGGGGTGGCCCAAAAAGACATGCACCCGTCACGCGGATTTAGATAGTGCGGGCGGCCCACTAAGACATACGCCCGGTGTCTGTGAATCGTTTCACAGACGGGGCGCGAAGTGTAGTGGATTTGGCGCCCGGGTCAAACCGCGGCGGTCTGGATATTGTCGATCAACCGCGTACGACCGAGGTAAGCCGCTGCCAGTACAACAAATTGTTGATTCTGCGACTGCGCCGGCCCGAGGTCCGGCGCGCGGATTTCCAGGTACTGCGGCTCGAATCCGGCGTCGAGCAGGCGCGAACGGCCGATCGCCACCAGGCCGGCAAAATCACGGTTGCCCGCTTCCAGGGAGACGGCGATCTCCCGCAGCGTGGCGTACAGCACGCTGGCACGCGCACGTTCCTCGGCGGAGAGATACTGGTTGCGCGAGGACAACGCCAGGCCGTCGGCGTCGCGCTGGGTGGGCACCCCCAGCACCTGTACCGGCAGATGCAGGTCGGCGACCATGCGGCGGATCACCGCGAGCTGCTGGTAATCCTTCTCGCCGAACAGCGCCACGTCGGGCTGCACCAGGTTGAACAGCAGGTTGACCACGGTGGCCACTCCATCGAAATGACCGGGACGGAACTCGCCACACAGTTCGCCCGCCAGATCGGGCACGCTGATGCGGGTGAGCTGCGCCTGGCCGCGCGGGTAGAGGACCGCCGCCTCGGGCGCAAACAGCAGGTCCACCTGCGCCGCCTGCAGCTGGGCGCTGTCGGCCGCCAGCGTGCGCGGGTACCGGGCGTAGTCCTCGTTGGGCCCGAACTGCAGCGGGTTGACGAAAATGCTCACCACCACGCGCGCCGCCACGGCACGCGCGCGTTCGATCAGGTGCAGGTGGCCGCGGTGCAGGTTGCCCATGGTCGGAACCAGGGCGATGCGCTCGCCCTGCCCGCGCCACCCGGCGATCCGGGCGCGCAGCGCGGCGATCTCGTGGACGGTATGCATGGGCGCTGACGCGTTCCGGGCAGCTGTCAGAAGCAGTGGGCGGGCGCGGGATAGGCGCCGGACTTGACCTCGGCCACGTAGGCGCGCACCGCCGCCTCGATGTCGGGTGCGCCGCTCATGTAGTTCTTCACGAAGCGGGGCGTGCGCCCGCGCGTCACGGTGGGCGAGAGGTGCAGGATGTCGTGCAGCACCAGGATCTGGCCGTCCACCGACGGCCCGGCGCCGATGCCGATCACCGGCACCGGCGAGGCCTGGGCGATGCGCTGGCCGAGCCCGGCCGGGATGCACTCCAGCAGCAGCAGGTCGGCGCCGGCCTCGCACAGCACCCGCGCGTCGTGGAGCATGGCCTCGGCTGCGGCCTCATCGCGGCCCTGGACCTTGAAGGCGCCCATCTTGTGGATGAACTGGGGTTGCAGTCCCAGGTGGGCGCAGACCGGCACGCCGCGCACCGCCAGGTATTCGACGATATTGACCTGCTCGCGTCCGCCTTCGAGCTTGACCATCTTGGCCCCGCCCTCCTGCATCACCCGCTGGCTGGCGTCGAGCGCGCGCTCCAGCGTGGCATAGGACAGAAACGGCAGGTCGGCGATGAGGAAAGCGCGCTGCAGGTGCGGGGCCACGCAGCGGCTGTGATAGACGATCTGCTCCACCGTCACCGGCGTGGTGGTGGTGCCGCCCTGGATGACCATGCCCAGCGAATCGCCGACCAGGATCACGTCCACCCCGGCGCGATCCTCCAGCAGGGCGAAGCTGGCGTCGTAGCAGGTCAGGCAGGCGATCTTCTCGCCTTCGGCACGCATGCGCCGCAGCTCGGCCACGTTGACGGGCCGCGGTGCGGCGGGCTGATCGGGGGCGGTCGGGGCGGCGGATCTGGGCATCGGCGGACTATAACAAAAGGCCTGAAGGCAACCGGCTGTAGGCAGCGCCGCCGCGCAGGGCGGCCAGCAGCTCGGCGTAGTGGGCCGGGTTGTGGACGAAATCAAACTCGGCGGTATCCACCTCGACCACCGGCGCGGCGTGGTAGCCGCGGAAATAGCGTGCATAGGCGCCCTGCAGGCGCTCCAGATATCCCGCTTCCAGCCCCTGCTCATAGGCGCGGCCGCGCTGCGCCACCCGTGCCAGCAGCTGCGGCACCGGCGCGGTGAGATAGATCACCCGGTCCGGCGGCGGCACATTCCAGGCCAGCCGTTCGAAGACACTCAGGTACAGCCGGAAATCGGCGTGCCCCAGGGTCAGCTCGGCGAACAGGCGATCCTTGTCGAACAGGAAATCCGCCACGCAGCCGGCACTGAACAGATCGGGCTGGTGCAGCTGTTCGGCCTGCCCGGCGCGCTGCAGCAGAAAGGTGAGCTGGGTGGGCAGTGCGCCGCTCTGCGGGTCGCGGTAGAAGCGCGGCAGAAACGGGTTGTCCTCCGGGCGCTCCAGCAGCAGCTGGCAGTCCAGGCTGGCCGCCAGGCGGTGTGCAAGCGTGGTCTTGCCGGCACCGATCGGGCCTTCGATGGCGATGTACATGCGGGAGGACCTGCCTGCCGGCTCAGTCGGCCCAGTCCTGCAGGCCGGCACGACCAACGGCGGCCAGCAGCGCGGCCACCTCGCCCACCCCGGGGATGTCCAGCGTGGGCTCGATCTCCGCCAGCGGCGCGAGCACGAAGTTGCGGCGCGCCAGCTCCGGATGCGGCAGGCACAGCCCCGGTGTCTGCAGCTGCACACCGACCACGTGCAGCAGATCCAGATCCAGGGTGCGCGGACCCCAGCGCCGGCCATCGCGCTCGCGGCCGGCGGCGCGCTCCAGGCCCAGCAGGGCCTGCATCAACCCGGGCGGGTCGAGCGCGCTCTCCAGGCTGCACGCGGCGTTGCAGTAATCGGCCTGCCCCGGCAGCCCGAGTGGCGCCGTGCGGTACAGCCGGGAGCTGCGCAGCAGGCGGGTCTGGGGCAGCCGCGCCAGCGCCTGCAGCGCGCTGCGGATCTGGGCGGGAGGATCCCCGAGGTTGGCGCCAAGCCCGACGTAGGCGCGCATCATCCGGCTCAAGCGCCAGCCGGCCCGGGTGCAGAGCGGCCACGGCCACCCCGCCGGCGGCGACGGCGCCGCTTCTGCGGACCCTCGGCTGGGGTGGTGTCTTCCTCGGCCGAGAGCAGATCCTCGTCGGCGTCATCGCCCACCGCCATGCCGGACTGGCTGCCGCTGGCGGCCTGCGCCTGCAGCGCGGTCCAGTGATTCGCCAGCGCCGGATCCACTTCGCCGCAGGCGGCGCGCAGCAGCAGGAAATCATAGGCGGCACGGAAGCGCGGATGGGTGAGGATGCGCAGCCCGCGCGCGCCCTTGACCTCAAACCGCGTCTGCAGCTGCCAGATCTCGCGCATCGGCAGCGAGAAGCGCTTGGGGATGGCCACGCGCAGCACGGCGCGCGCCAGGATCTCGTCGCCGGCCTGGAGGATGGCGGCATTGGCGTGCAGCCCTTCGCGCTGCATCAGCGCCTGACAGCGCTGCCACACCGGCGGCCAGAGCAGGGCCGCGTAGAGGAAGGCCGGGCTGACCGGCAGCTCCTCGCGCATGCGCTGGGCCGTGCCTGCCAGGGCCAGGGCGATGAAATCGTCGGCCAGATCGTCGTGCTCGGCCAGCGCGTCGGTCTCCGGGAACAGCTGGGCAAACAGGCCCAGCTCGCCCAGCGCCTCGTAATTGGCCACCGCGTCGGGCGACTGCAGGACTTTCAGCACCTCGTCGAACAGCCGCGCCGCCGGCACCTCCATGAGCAGCGGCGCCAGCTGTGGAATCGGGCCGGCAGTGTCCTCGGCCAGCGCAAAACCCAGCTTGTTGGCAATGCGGATGGCGCGCAGCATGCGCACCGGGTCCTCGCGGTAGCGCAGCTCCGGATCGCCGATCAGGCGCACGCGGCGTGCCTGCAGATCCTCCAGGCCGCCGCAGTAGTCCACGATGCTGAAGTCGCGGATGTCGTA
This sequence comes from Gammaproteobacteria bacterium, assembly GCA_046565985.1. Taxonomy (GTDB): domain Bacteria; phylum Pseudomonadota; class Gammaproteobacteria; order Nevskiales; family Nevskiaceae; genus Polycyclovorans. The sequence goes on along the minus strand of JBKHXN010000112.1, from coordinate 3,304 downwards.
ATACAGCGCATTGATCGTGAAGTCGCGGCGGAACGCGTCCTCTTCCAGCGTGCCGTATTCGTTGTCGGAGAGGATGCGCCCGGTTTCGTCGCGCTCGTGGCTGTCGCTGATCGGCCCGCGGAAGGTGGTGACCTCGATGATCTCCTGGCCAAACCGCACATGGCAGATGACGAAGCGGCGGCCGATCAGGCGGCAGGACCGGAACAGCGGCTTGACCTGCTCCGGATGCGCGCTGGTGGCGATGTCGAAGTCCTTCGGGATCAGCCCCGCCAGCAGGTCCCGCACCCCGCCGCCGACCAGATAGGCCTCGAAGCCGGCGTCCTTGAGGGTGTACAGCGTCCGCAGCGCGGCGGACGAAATCTGTGAGCGCGAGATGGAATGGGCCTCTCGCGGTATGCGCTTGGGTTCGATGACAAAGTCCTTAGATGGAAGGCGCCGTCCGGCCGGCTGGCCGGCGGACGCGTGCTGATGCTGGGAGAAACTGAATGCGTGTATGATACGCGCCGCGGTTTTGCCTCGCACGCTCCCATCGTCTAGAGGCCTAGGACGGAGCCCTCTCACGGCTTAAACCGGGGTTCGAATCCCCGTGGGAGCACCAATTCGGGCCACCCCGCCCCGTCCCACGGGGCGGGGTGGTTTTTTGCTGGCAGGCCGCCGCCTCCGGGGGCCGGCAGCACTGCCCACCGATACCGCCAGCCCTTAAGATCACCCCCTCCACAGCCCCGACGGGAGCCGGCGTTGCAGCCCATCATCTCCATCCGCGATCTGAACAAGACCTACGCCTCGGGCTTCCAGGCGCTGAAGGACATCCGGCTCGACATCTACCGTGGCGAGATCTTCGCCCTGCTGGGGCCCAACGGCGCGGGCAAGACCACCCTGATCGGCGTGATCTGCGGCATGGTCAACCCGAGCAGCGGGACGGTGCTGGCCGATGGCCATGACATCCGCCGTGATTACCGCGCCGCGCGGGCGCGGATCGGCCTGGTGCCGCAGGAACTGCACACCGACGCCTTTGAAAGCGTCTGGGCCACGGTCAATTTCAGCCGCGGGCTGTTCGGCAAGCCCCGCGATCCCGCACTGGTGGAGCGCATCCTGCGTCAGCTCTCGCTGTGGGAGAAGAAGGACGCGCGCATCATGACGCTCTCCGGTGGCATGAAGCGGCGGGTGATGATCGCCAAGGCGCTGGCGCACGAGCCGAGCATCCTGTTCCTCGACGAACCCACCGCCGGCGTGGACGTGGAGCTGCGGCGTGACATGTGGGAAATGGTCCGTGAGCTGCGCAGCCGGGGCGTGACCATCATCCTCACCACGCACTACATCGAGGAGGCCGAGGAGATGGCCGATCGCATCGGCATCATCAACCACGGCCGGCTGGTGCTGGTGGAGGACAAGACGGTGCTGATGAACAAGCTGGGCAAGAAGCAGCTGTCGCTGCAGCTCAAGTCACCGCTGCCGGCGATTCCGGCCGAACTGGCCGGCCAGCCGCTGAGTCTGTCGGCCGATGGCCAGGAGCTGGTCTATACCTTTGACGCGCAGAGCGATGACACCGGCATCGCCGCCCTGCTGCGCAGGCTGGACGCCCACGGCATTGATTTCAAGACCCTGCAGTCCAGCGAGAGCTCGCTGGAGGACATCTTCGTCAGCCTGGTGAGACCCAAGCCATGAACCTCTACGCCATCCGTGCCATCTACCAGTTCGAGATGGCGCGCACCTTCCGCACGCTGACGCAGAGCATCGCCTCTCCGGTGCTGTCCACCTCGCTGTACTTCGTGGTGTTCGGCGCCGCCATCGGCTCTCGCATGGGCGATATCGACGGCGTGAGCTACGGCGCTTTCATCATCCCCGGGCTGATCATGCTGGCCCTGCTGACGGAAAGCATTTCCAACGCCTCCTTCGGCATCTACCTGCCCAAATGGTCCGGCACGATCTACGAACTGCTCTCCGCGCCGGTGTCCTGGGTGGAGGTGATCATCGGCTACGTCGGCGCCGCGGCCAGCAAGTCCATCCTGCTGGGGCTGCTGATTCTGGCCACCGCGCGCCTGTTCGTGGACTACGAGATCGCCCATCCGGTCTGGATGCTGTGCTTCCTGGTGCTGACCGCGGTGACCTTCAGCCTGTTCGGTTTCATCATCGGCGTGTGGGCCGACGGCTTCGAGAAACTCCAGGTCATCCCGCTGATGGTGGTGACGCCGCTGACCTTCCTCGGCGGCAGCTTCTACTCCATCAGCATGCTGCCCCCGCCCTGGCAGACGCTGGCCCTGTTCAACCCGGTGGTGTACCTGATCAGTGGCTTCCGCTGGAGCTTCTACGGCATGGCGGACGTGAGCCTGGCGCTGAGCCTGGGCATGACGCTGGGCTTTCTGGGGGCATGCCTGATCGCGGTCTGGTGGATCTTCCGCAGCGGCTACCGGCTCAGGAACTGAGATCGTCGAGCAGCCGCCAGCGCACCGTCGCGCCGGCACGCAGCGGCACCACGGCGTCCGCTCCGCTGCCAAACTCCGCCGGCACGGTCCAGTCCTGACGTTCCAGGGTGATGCGCCCGCCGTGGCGCGGCAGGCGGTAGAAATCGGGCCCGTGGAAGCTGGCGAAGGCCTCCAGCCGCTCCAGCGCGCCGGCCTGCTCGAAGGCCTCGGCATAGAGCTCGATGCCCGCGTGCGCGGTGTACATGCCGGCACAGCCGCAGGCGCTTTCCTTGGCGTGGCGCGGGTGCGGGGCGCTGTCGGTGCCCAGGAAGAATTTGGGGCTGCCGCTGGTAGCAGCCTCCAGCAGCGCCTGACGGTGGGTCTCGCGCTTGAGGACCGGCAGACAGTAGTGATGCGGGCGCACGCCGCCGGTGAACAGCGCGTTGCGGTTGAGCAGCAGGTGGTGGGCGGTGATGGTCGCCGCCACCCGCGGCGGCGCACTGGCGACGAATTCCGCCGCCTGGCGGGTGGTGATGTGCTCGAACACCACCCGCAGATCCGGGCAGCGCGACAGCAGCGGCAGCAGCAGGCGCTCGATGAAGACCGCCTCGCGGTCGAACACGTCCACATTGGCATCGGTCACCTCGCCGTGGATCAGCAGCGGCAGGTCATGTTCCTGCATGGCGTCCAGGGCGGCGTCGCAGCGGCGGATGTCGGTGACGCCCGCCTCCGAATGGGTGGTGGCGCCCGCCGGGTACCACTTCACGCCGTGGACGAAGCCGCTGGCGCGGGCGGCCGCGATCTCCCGCGGCGTGGTGTGGTCGGTCAGGTACAGCACCATCAGCGGTTCGAAATCCATTCCCGCCGGCAGCGCCTTGAGGATCCGCTCGCGGTAGGCCGCC
>JBKHXN010000111.1:0-4056 GCA_046565985.1 Gammaproteobacteria bacterium | reverse complement strand
TACACTCAATCTGCCTTTACGCAGAGAAACCGCGCATGGATGTAGAACAGGCCAAAAAAATTCTGGAATCCGGCATTCCCTTCGTTCACCGCAGCGGCCTGCGGGTGCTGGAACTGGCGCGTGGCCGGGTGCGCGTGTGCATGCCCTTTGCGGGCAACGCCAACCATATCGGTACCCTGTACGCGGGCGCGCTGTTCACCTGCGCCGAGATCCCCGGCGGCGCCCTGTTCCTGTCCAGCTTTGACCCGGCGCGCTGCTACCCGGTGGTCAAGGCGCTGGACCTGAAGTTTCTCCGCCCGGCGCGCAGCGACGTGACACTGGAGATTGCGCTGAGTGAAACCGAGCTGCAGCGCATCCAGGCCGAGCTGGACGCCCACGGCAAGGCCGAGTTCGTGCTGGCGGGCGAGATCAGGGACACGGCGGGGGTGGTCGTGGCGAGCAGCCACGGCGTGTACCAGCTGCGCCGCCACCCGGCTGCGGGCGGCTGAGGGTTATTCCAGCAGGCGCAGCAGCGCCTGCGCCGACTGCTGCAGGTTGTCCCGCCAGGGCAGGCCGACGATGGGCCGTCCGGTGTGGCCGCAGGCAAAGCCGGCGTCCTCGCCGCTGCCGAGCAGGAAGCGGTAGTCCGCAGTGATCTCGGTACCCGCGACGAGATCTGCCGCAGCAAAGATGAAGCCCAGGTGCCACAGACCGCTGGGCTCGAAACTGTGGTTGACGAAGCACTCGTCGCTCCATTCCGGCGTGAGCGAAAACCAGCGCTCGAACCAGCGCACGCTGGAGCTGACCTCGATGGAATCCGCCGGACAGGCGCGCAGTTTTTCCTCCGGCCACAGGGTATGCACGTTGTCGGGCGCGATGATGACCGCGGCGCGGCTCACCGGCTCGTCGAGGAACAGGCCCTGACCGGCGCCGGGGATACGCGAGGGGGCCACACGGTAGCGCGGAAGGATCATGGCTTACTGCCGGGTATGGCCGTCGCCGGTCTGCTGGCTGGCGTTAAAGAGGTGATGTACGTCGCTGGGGCTGTAGCGGTACTGGCGGCCGCAGAATTCGCAGGTGACCTCTACCCTGCCGTGCTCGCTGAGCACCGGCTCGATCTCGGTCTGCCCCAGGCCGAGCAGCATGGCGGAAATCTGCGCATGGCTGCACTGGCAGGCCAGCGTCACCGGCCGTGCGTCGAGCAGGCGCACCTCGTCCTCGGCAAACAGGCGGCGCAGCCAGTCGGCGGCCGGCAGTGCCAGCATCTCGTCCTGGCCGAGCGTGCTGCCCAGGGTGTAGGCGTGCACCCAGTGGTCGGGATCCTGCCCGGCGCCTTCGGGCAGGCGCTGCAGGAAGAACCCCGCCAGCTTCTCCGGCCCGGCGGCCAACCGGATCAGCGTGGGCAGCTGCTCGGACTGGTTGAAATACACCTGCAGGGATTCGGCCAGCGATTCGCCGAGCACGTCCACCACCGCCTGGTAGCGGTTCTTGCCGTCACGCGGCTCCAGCAGGCAGGCCAGCAGGCCGCCGTGCATGAGCTGGTGGAAGCTGCCGCTGGCCGCGGCCGCGCACTTGGCCATGCCGCGCAGGTTGAGCTGCGGGTCGATCTGCGTGACCAGCAGTTGCAGCGCGCCCTTGCCCTGGAACTGCAGGTTGAAACGGGCGTCCTGGGCCAGGTCGGCACCGAGCAGCGGCGTGGCGGCCAGGGCCTGCCCCAGCAGCCGCGCCACGTCCGGCGGGTATTCGCGCCAGCCGAACATCTGGTCGAGGTTTTCGTCCAGCTCCACGGCGAAGCCGCGCACGCCGCGGTTGGCGATGAGAAAGGGCAGCAGCTGGTTCAAGGGGCGAGCTTCTCGCGCAGCAGGCGGTTGAGCGCCTCCGGATTGGCCTTGCCCTGGGTGGCTTTCATGACCTGGCCAACGAAGAAGCCGAACAGCTTGTCCTTGCCACTGCGGTAGTCGGCGAGCTGGCCGGGGTTGGCAGCCATGACCGCCTCGATGGCCTGGACGATGGCGCTCTCATCGGTGATCTGCACCAGGCCGCGCGCCTGGATGATGGCGTCGGCCTCGCCTTCCCCGGCGATCATCGCCTCGAACACGTCCTTGGCGAGCTTGCCGCTGATGGTCCGGTCGCTGATGCGCTTGAGCAGTCCGGCGAGCTGGGCCGCCGTCACCGGCGATTCGGTGATGGCCTTGCCCGCCTTGTTCAGCGCGCCGAGCAGGTCGGTACTGACCCAGTTGGCGCAGAGCTTGGGCTCACTGCCGGAGGCGCTGACCACGGCCTCGTAGTAGTCGGCGATGGCGGTCTCGCTGGTGAGCGTGGCGGCGTCGTAGGCGGAGAGTTCGTACTGGCCCATGAAGCGCTGCCTGCGGGCGTCCGGCAGCTCCGGCAGGGTGGCGCGCACCGCCTCGATGTACTCCGGCGTGCACAGCACCGGCAGCAGATCGGGATCGGGGAAGTAGCGGTAATCGTTGGCATCTTCCTTGGTACGCATGGTGCGCGTCTCGCCGGTATCCGGATTGAACAGACGCGTTTCCTGCACGATCGTCCCGCCGGATTCGAGCACGCCGATCTGGCGCTCCACCTCGAACTCGATGGCCTGCTGCACGTAGCGGAAGGAGTTGATGTTCTTGGTCTCGGTGCGGGTGCCGAACTGCTCCGCGCCCTTGCGGCGCACGGAGACGTTGGCGTCGCAGCGGAACGAGCCCTCCTGCATGTTGCCGTCACAGATGCCGAGCGTGACCACCAGCTGGTGCAGCTTCTTGAGATAGGCCACCGCCTCGGCGCTGCTGCGCAGGTCGGGCTCGGAGACGATCTCGATCAGCGGCGTGCCGGCACGGTTGAGGTCAATGCCGGTCTGGCCCGGAAAGGCCTCGTGCAGGGACTTGCCGGCGTCCTCCTCCAGATGCGCACGGGTGATGCCGATGCGCTTGGTCTGGCCGTCGGCCTCGATGTCGAGATGCCCGTGGGCAACGATCGGCAGCTCGTACTGCGAGATCTGATAACCCTTGGGCAGGTCCGGGTAGAAGTAATGCTTGCGGGCAAAGACACAGCGCGGGGCGATCTGCGCGTCCACCGCCAGACCAAACTTCACCGCCATGCGCACGGCCTGCTCGTTGAGCACGGGCAGCACCCCGGGCAGCCCCAGCGTCACCGCGTCGGCCTGGGTGTTGGGCGCGGCACCGTAGGCGGTCGGGGCGCCGGAGAAAATCTTGGTTTTCGTAAGCAGCTGGCAGTGCACTTCCAGGCCGATGACCACTTCCCATTCCATTCAGTGAATTCCGTCTTGAGTTGCAGGTGCTGACGCGGGGTCAGCCACGAGGGGTTGCAGGGACTGCGGGACGCGGCATTCCGGCCCGGCGCACGGCGCCAGCGCCGATGCCAGCCAGGCGGCGCGCCGGATCATCAGGCGAAGCCCTCCGGCCTGCGCGTATGCCAGTCCGTCACCTGCTGGTACTGGTGGGCGACGTTGAGCAGGCGCGCCTCGTCGAAGACCCTGCCCATCAGCTGCAGGCCCACCGGCAGGCCGCGCACGAAGCCGCAGCCCAGACTCAGGGCCGGGATGCCGGCGAGGTTGGCGGCGATGGTGTAGATGTCGTTCAGATACATCGCCACCGGATCGTCGCTCTTGTCGCCGAGGCGGAAAGCCACGTTCTGCGCGGTGGGGCCGAGGATCAGGTCCACGCTCTCGAAGGCCTGGCGGAAGTCCTCGTGGATCAGGCGCCGGACTTTCTGTGCCTTGAGGTAATAGGCGTCGTAGTAACCGTGGCTGAGCACGTAGGTGCCGATCATGATGCGGCGCTGGACCTCCGGGCCGAAGCCTTCGCCGCGTGATTTTTTATATAATTCTTCAAGATTTTTAACTTTTTCAGCACGATGCCCGTAACGCACCCCGTCGAAGCGCGCGAGGTTGCTGGAGGCTTCCGCCGGGGCCACCACGTAGTAGGTGGGCACCGACAGCGGCGAGTGCGGCAGGCGGATCGGGTGGGTGCTGGCGCCGAGCTTGCGCAGCGCCTCGATGGCGGTCTCGATCACCGCGCGGCAGTCCGGGTCCAGGCCCTCGGCAAAGTATTCCTC
>JBKHXN010000110.1:0-5204 GCA_046565985.1 Gammaproteobacteria bacterium | reverse complement strand
TCCTCAGCAGCGACAGCACCAGCTCAATGCGCTTCTCCGCAGGGATCTCGCTCTTCTTGCCCATGTCTTGCTCCTCGATGGTTGACTAACATTCCATCGGGTCCAAGGACCTGGGGGCAAGACAGTGGTATCCAGATTGCCCTCGATGGGCCCGAGCTCGAACGGCAGCGCGTGTGCATGCAGCGGAATGCCGAGCAGCAGCCCGGCGGTGATGCGCAGTGCGCGCCTGTGTGTGTGATTCATCTTGCAGTCTCCTCTGCTGTGTGCCGGGGCCGGATCAATGGGCACCCGTGATCGATCAAATGCGCTTGTACGCGCTCCGGAGCCAAAGCTCCGGGGGCGTACGCTGCTGCATGGACAGGGGGACAACAAGGCTTGTGCGCGGCAATACCGGTTTGCACGCCCGGCGGCACAACGAGGGCAGGTAAACGGTCGAACCTAAAAACATGATTCAACCCTCATCCCTCAGATCCGCGCACCTCCCAACCTAAAACGTAATACGCCCCTTGAATCTCGGTATTCGTAAGGCAATAATCCCTTACGAGCACGTCTACAGGAACGCCCAATCCATGACCACACTCACGATCACCAGCAAAGGACAGGTCACGTTCAGGAAAGAGCTGCTCCGGCACCTCAACTCCAGGCCTGGCGATCAGCTCGATGTCAGCCTGCTGCCCGGCGGAAGACTGGAAGTCAAAGCCAGGCCCTCCGGCCGGATCGAGTCCATATTTGGCCTGCTCTCCGGTAAAATCCGCAGGGCGGCGAGCATCGAGGAGATCCGCAATGCCGCGGCTGAAGGCTGGGCGGGCAAGCGGCGTTGAAGATCACGGTTGATACCAACATCCTCGTCCGCAGCATCGTGCGCGACGACAAAAAACAGGCGGCCGCTGCCGATCGTCTCCTGAAGTCGGCCGACCTCATCGCCGTCACCTTGCCCTGCCTCTGCGAGCTTGTGTGGGTATTGCTCAAGCTGTACGGCATATCCCGCAAGGACGTGGCGCAGACGATCCGCAGCCTGCTCGCGGTGGGGAAGGTAGAAGCAGACCGGACAGCCGCTGAAGCAGGCCTCGCCGTGCTCGAACAAGGCGGCGATTTTGCAGCTGGCGTGATCAGCCACGAAGGAAACCGGCTGGGCGGACAGACCTTCGTGTCGTTTGACCGACAGGCCGTCAAACTCCTGCAATCCGCCAAACACCCCGCCCGCCTGGCAACCTAAAACCTAAAACGTAACAACGTAAAACGTAACAACGTCTACCCCAAATACCCCGCCAACCACGGCGCCGGCTTCATCGGCCGATACCACTTGGCCCCCTCGCCGCGCACCGCCTCTTCCGGCTTGGGCCGGCCGTGAAAGACCAGCACCTTGGCGCCCGGCGGCATGCGCGGCGCCTGCCACAGCGAGAACGGGAACACCGGCACGCACTGGTACTTGTAGCTGGGGCACCAGTTGCGCGGCCAGTAGCGCAGCTCGCCGAGGATGCGCATGCAGTCGGAGAGAAATTCCTGCTCGTTGCGGTAGCGCCGTGGCACCTCGGCGCCCAGTTCATGCAGGCGGCGGTACACGCCGTAATCGCGCCCGGCGTGGTAGATGAAGACCGAGGTATTGCCGGACCAGCGATTGCGGTAGCGCACCAGCTTGTAGTCCTTGATCACGCAGAACGCGTGGCCCGCGGCAAAGAACGGCGCCAGCGAATCCACGATCACCATGTCCAGGTCCAGGAACAGCGTCGGCCCGTGGATGGCCGTCATCTCCGGACTGAACAGGGTGAGCTTGCGCCAGCCGCGGTTCAGTACCGCGTCCCCCAGTACCGGCAGATGCGGGATCGGCAGCGTGATCACGCCGGGCTCGATCCCGGCCGCATCATCGGTCACGCAGTAAAAGCGGATCTCGCCCGGCGTGTGGCGTCGCACCGCGCGGTACAGGCGGTTCACGTCGCTCGCCGGGTACTTGGTGCCCCACTTCATGCAGACGAATTGCAGTGCTTGGGTCATGGCGTGCGCTCGGGGCTGGGAGAGAAGGAGCCCCGTCGGGGCGGCAGGTGGCAGGACGAGCGCCTATTATAGTGGCGCGCTATCACCGCGCCGTCCCGTTCGTGACCTACCGCCCATGCCGCAGCCCGTCAGTCTCGTCCTGATCGCCAAGAATGCCGAGCGAACCCTGGCGCGCTGCCTGGACAGCACGCGCGATTTTGCCGACGTGGTATTGCTTGACACCGGCTCCACCGACCGCAGCCTGGAGCTGGCACGCAGCTTTCCGCACGTGCGGGTGCTGCAGGGGCCATTCGTGAATTTTTCAGATGCTCGCAACCGTGCTGCGGCGCTGGCCCTACATGACTGGATCGTGCCCGTGGACGCCGATGAATGGTTATCCCCGGAACTGACCGCTGCACTCCAGCGATTTGCGCCCGGCGCCACCGACCAGGTGCATGCCTTCTGGCGGATCAACTGGTTTGCCGGGCAGCGCCTGCGCAGCCGGCTGGGGCGTGAGTGGATCCGCCGCGTTTACCATCGCGGCACCGTACGGTTTGAAGGTGCCGTACACGAGCGTCTGGTGCTGATCCAGGGTGGCCGTCCGGGCGTGGCCGCGCTTGAGGGCCAGATCTTCCACGAGCCCTACGCCAGCGTTGGCCACCTGTTCGAGAAGCGCTGGTTTTATGCGCAGCCGGAGCTGCGCGGCCCGGTTGCCGCGGCACACCCTTTTGCAGCCAGCCTGCGCGCGGGCTGGCGCTTTCTGCGTGCGTACCTGCTGCACGGCGGCTTCATGGACGGCTGGCGCGGCTTCACGCTCGCCGCCGCCGACGCCTACGGCGTATTCCTGAAATATGTCTGGGGCTATGCCGAGCGCCGCTCCAGCTCGGCGCAGACCAGGGGCCCGTAGTCACGCAGGGTAAAGCGCAGATGATGGTCTGCCTGGATGACCAGGTAATAGACGTCCAGATTATCGAAGATGGAGCGGATCACCTCGGCCGCGTTGGCCCGCTGCTCGGGTGTTTCCAGCCACCGGCAGGCCTGATTGGCAACGGCGGTGAACGTTCCGCGCGAATCCTGGTGCAGGCGCACGAACGCGCCATAGGTCATGAACTCGGACCACCCTCCCAGCGGCTGCGCCAGCATGGCCTGCCACCACGGCCGCTGGTACCGCTGCTCCAGCCAGTCCAGCAACTCGCGCAGCGTCTGTGCGCGGAAAGCAAAGGGGTGAGTGACGTAATTGAACGTCTCCTCTCCCGCCTGGCGCGGCCAGGGCCGGTCGAGCAGCCGGCAGGCCTCCCCATACCAGCCCGGGCGCTTCAGAGGCTGCTGCAGCGTGCCGCGCTGCTCGAACAGCGCCACGTCATTGCCCCGCACGAATTCATCCACGGGCACGGGCCGGGTGATGATCACATCCGAGTCAATGCTCACCAGCACCGCGTGCGGAAGGTGGCGCCCCAGGCCCAGCTTGACCAGCTGCTGCGTGTGCCAGCCGTAGAAGTTGGCATCGGGAAACCAGCCCAGCCGCTTGTACAGGCTGCGCTTGAACAGCTGCATGCGCCGGCTGGGGGTGCGCAAGAGGAAGCGCACGCGGCGGTATTCCACCTCTTCCGGCAGCACCTCGGCGGTGGACAGGTAGCGGACTTCCGGCGCGCCGGTCCGGAACAGCGCCAGATCCTCGGTCTGCACGACCGCGTAATGCGGCACCCCGCCCAGCCCCGCTGCCCGCATCGAGGCGCGCAGCAACTGAAACCGCTGAAAATCACCGCGCCAGCTGGGGGTGACAAACACCACATCGTGCCGCGCATAGACGGCGGACAGGTCCAGTTTGCTCATGTTGATTGTCCGGTCCAGGCCTTGACGAACCAAGGCGCAGGGCCAATGCGCCGGTACCAGCGCCCGCCCTGGCCCGCCAGTACTTCGGCCATCTTGGGCCTGCCTGCAAATACCACCATCTTCGCGCCCGCCGGGCAGCGCGGCGCGCGGAAATGACTCAGGAGCGGGTGCGGCACGCAATCATGCTTGAAGCTCGCGCACCAGCCGCGCGGCCAGAAGCGCAGCGCTCCTTGCGCGTGCAGGTGTGCGGAAAGATATTCCTGCTCATTGCGGTAACGGGCGATCACCTGCGCATGCTCGCGGTTGAAGCGCTCCAGCAGGTCTGCGTGCTGCCCCGCCTCAAAGCGGAACACCGAGGTATTGCCCACGGTCTGGTAAAAACGCTCGCGCGCCGGCCGGAACAGCCGCCGTGACCAGCGGGCCGGAAACAGCTCGGCATCCCGGATCACGTAGAAGCGCCCGGGCAGATCAAAGAACGGCGCCAGATCACCCACGATGACCAGGTCCAGATCCAGGAACAGCACGGGCCCCGACAGACCGGCCAGCCCCGGCCTGAAGATGGCGAGCTTGCGCCAGCGCGTATCCACCGTCTCCGCGCTGCCGGTGCCGGGCAGGGGCTGCGCCTCCACGCCCTCGTCGAGCCCCTGCGCGTCGTCCGTGAAGCACACAAACCGGAACGGCCGCGCCAGATAACGCCGAACCCCGGCGTGCAGGCGGTTGACGTACTCGGGGCCGTAGAGCGTGCCCCATTTCATGCAGACGACAGTCGTCATCTGGCAGAAAAGCGATGCCGCAGATAATGCCTGAGCATGGATGCCCGGTGCGCCAGCCGCTTCCACCAGCCCAGCGGTGATTCACCAAGCAGCCTTGAGTAGTCCAGCAGCTCACGGAAGCTGGGCGGGTGCTTGGTCTTGAATTCCTGCTTGGCCAGCCGCAGCCAGCGTGGTGTCACTCCCATTTTTTTTCGGTAGTGCTCCAGCATCCGCTCGTTACGCACCACGTAGCGCATGCCGGTGAGGGCAGACTTGCCGTAATTCAGCAGCGCATTGTCATCATGCTCCCTGTGCAGCACCAGCGGCTCGCCGATATAGTACTTGTGGGCGCCGAGGACATCCGCGCCCATGACCAGACAGTCATCCGGTCGTGACTTCCACTCCCTTGCCTGTTCAGGGGGCAGATCAATCAGCCGCCTGAACAGGGGCGCGCGCAGGCTGATCGCCGAAGTGGCCGAGCCCTGCCAGCGGTTGATGAACGCACCCATGAGAATGGACAGGCCCAGATCACGATCCCTGCGGCTGCGGTGGAACAGCCCCGTGCGGGAGCCGAACAGCTCCATGTTGCAGTAGATGAGATCAATACTCGGGTCGCGCGCGTACTCCGCCGCCAGGCGCTCGAGGTAG
>JBKHXN010000109.1:0-7857 GCA_046565985.1 Gammaproteobacteria bacterium | reverse complement strand
ACGCGCAGCCTGGTCGGCATCTTTGGACAGGCCGGCCTGGACCTGCAGCTGGACGGCTCCGCAGCAGCCGAAGTGCTGGACGCCAGCACCAGCCTGGGCGGCGGCGTTCACGGCTGGGCGCACCGGGTTCGGGTCGGCGCCGGCGCACGGGCCACGCTGCTGCTGCGCCAGTTCAGCAGCGGCCAGACACTCGACGCACAGAGCCTGGACGTGGAACTGGAACCCGGCAGCCAGCTCACCCTGGTCCGCGTGGCCGATGCCGGCAGCCCCGCCACCCAGCTCTGCCAGACGCGCATCGTGCAGGGGCGCGACACAGAGCTGCGTCTGGTGGACCTGATGATCGGGAGCGGCCGCAGCCGCCACGAACTGGAGATCCGGCTCGACGCCCCCGGCGCGCAGACCACCCTGCACGCGCTGGCGATGCCGCAGGGCCAGGGCCAGACCGACCTGCAGCTGCGCCTGGTCCACGGCGCGGTGCAGGGCAACAGCCGCGCCTATCTGCGCGCGGTGGCGGGCGAGCAGACCCGCGCCACGCTCAGCGGCCGCATCGTGGTCAGCGAGGGCGCGTGCAAGACCGATTCCGAGCAGCACATGGCCAGCCTGCTGCTCTCGCCCAGGGCCGAGGTCAATGCCAAGCCCGACCTGGAGATCTACAACGATGACGTCAAGTGCGCTCACGGTGCGAGCTTCGGCCAGCTCGACGAGGACGCGCTCTACTACCTGCGCGCACGCGGCCTGGACACCGATACGGCGCGCGGCCTGCTCACCTACGCCTTTGCCCAGCACGTGCTGGGGCAGGTTCCACACGCCGGACTGCAGCAATGGCTCACCCGGCGCCTGATCGGACAGCTCCCGGTCAGCCTGGACGCGCTGGCATGAACGGCATCGCCCAGCCGCCCCTGGACCTGGCTGCGCTGCGCGCGCAGTTTCCGATCCTGCAGGAATCGGTCAACGGCCAGCGCCTGGCCTATCTGGACAACGCCGCCACCACCCAGAAACCGGAAGCGGTGCTGGCCGCCATGGACGACTACTACCGGCACGCCAATGCCAACGTGCACCGCGCCGTGCACCTGCTGGCGGAACGCGCCACCGGGCTCTACGAATCGGCGCGCGAGCGCATCGCCGGCTTTCTGGGCGCGGCGCGCGAGGAGGTGGTCTTCACCCGCGGCACGACCGAGGCCATCAATCTGGTGGCGCGCAGCTTTCTTGCCCCCCGCCTGCAGGCGGGGGATGAAGTGCTGCTCACCGGCATGGAGCATCACTCCAACATCGTGCCCTGGCAGCTGGCCGGCGCGCGCACCGTGGCCGCGCCGGTGGACGAACGCGGCGTGCTCGACTTCGACGCCTGGGAGCGCCTGCTCGGCCCACGCACGCGGCTGGTGGCGGTGGTGCACATCTCCAACGCCCTGGGCACCATCAACCCGCTGCCGCGCATGATCGCCGCCGCCCATGCACGCGGCATCCCGGTGCTGGTGGACGGCGCACAGTCGGTGGCGCACGCGCGCATCAACCTGCGCGAACTGGACGCGGATTTCTTCGTCACCAGCGCCCACAAGGCCTACGGGCCGACCGGCTTCGGCTGCCTGGTGGCCAAGGCGGCGCACCTGGACGCCATGCCGCCCTGGCAGGGCGGCGGCGACATGATCCGTACCGTGAGTTTCGAGGGCAGCACCTGGAACGACGTGCCCTACAAGTTCGAGGCCGGCACGCCGGACATGGCCGGCGCCATCGGCTTTGCCGCCGCACTGGACTGGATCGACTCGGTGGGGCTGGACGCGCTGCGGGCGCACGAGCACGCGCTGCTGGAATACGCCACGCCGCGGCTGATGGAGGTGCCGGGCCTGCGGCTGATCGGCACCGCGCCGGAGAAAGGCGGCATCCTCTCCTTCGTCATGGACAGCTGCCACCCGCACGACATCGGCAGCATCCTCAACGAGCAGGGCGTGGCCATCCGCACCGGGCACCACTGCACGATGCCGCTGATGCAGCGCTTCGGCGTCCCCGCCACCGCGCGCGCCTCGCTGGCGGCCTACAACGGCACCGACGACATCGACCAGCTGGTGGCCGCGCTGCACAAGGTCCATCGCCTGTTCCGCTGAACCTCACCCCAGGATCTACCGCATGGAGCTGCCCGCACCCGAGGAACTCAGCCGCTGGTCTCCCCTGCGGGAATGGCGCGTGGCGCTGGACGTGCTGGCGCTGCTGCGCGAGCGAGCGCCGCTCGCCGGCCTGCCGCCGGGAGAAGGGCGTCCGGTGCTGGTCCTACCCGGCTTCAACGCCACCGATCGCGCCACCTCGCTGCTGCGCCGGCGGCTCAGGGCGCTGGGCTACGAGGCGCACGGCTGGGGACTGGGGCTGAACAATGGGCAGGTCAACAAATTCCTGCCCCGGCTCATCCCCCGGGTCCGGGAGCTGGCGGCCGCGCACGGCCAGCCGGTGGCGCTGATCGGCTGGAGCCTGGGCGGCTACATCGCCCGCGAGATCCTGCGCGAGGCGCCGGAGGCGGTGGCGCGCGTGATCACCCTGGGCTCCCCCGTGGTGGGTGGCCCCAAGTACACCGCCACCGCGCGCTGGTACCGACAGCAGGGGGTGGATCTGGATGAAGTCGAGCGGCGCATCGCGGCGCGTGAGACCGCCCCGCTGCAGAAGCCCATCCTCGCCCTGTACAGCCGGCACGACGGCATCGTCCACTGGGGCGCGTGCTTCGACCGCCGCAATCCGCAGGTACGCCATGAGGAAGTCCGCGTCTCGCACCTGGGCATGACCCTGCATCCGCAGGTATTCCGGCGGATCGCGCAGGCACTGGCAGAGCCCGCCGCATGAGCGGGCTGGTGATCCCCGCGCCGCTGTGGCGCCGGCTGCTCGCCGCGCTCTACGACGGCCTGCTGCTGGTGGCGATCTGGATGGCCGCCGATCTGCTCGCAGTGGTCGGCGGGGACCTGCTCGGCCTGCGGCCCGGCCCGGCCTTCATCCGCGCCTACCTGCTGGGGCTGAGCTTCCTGTTCTTCGGCTGGTTCTGGTGCCACGGCGGGCAGACCCTGGGCGCCCGCGCCTGGCGCCTGCAGGTGCGGCGTGCCGACGGCAGCGGTCTGCGCTGGACAGACGCTGCGCTGCGCTTCGCGCTGGGCGCCCTGGCCTGGCTGCCGCTGGGCCTGGGCCTGCTGATGGGCCTGTTCGACCACCGCCGGCGCGGGGTGCACGATTATCTCAGCGGCACCGAGGTGGTGCTGCTGCCCAGGGCCGACCACGGCTGATTTTCAGTGCAGGCTGCGCAGGCGCAGCGTGCCGACCACGCCCAGGGCCAGCGTCGGCAGGGCGGCGGCCAGAAAGGCCGGCCAGCCGTAGAGCTGGCCCAGGCTGGCGCAGACCTCGTTGACCACGTAGAACGCCACGCCGATCATGACCCCCACCAGCAGGCGCTGGCCCATGCCGGCACTGCGCAGCGAGCCGAACACGAAGGGCACGGCGAACAGCATCATCGCCATCACCGTGAACGGTGCGACGAGCTTGCGCCAGAGCGACAGGCGGTATTCGGTGGAATCCAGTCCGTTGCGGTCCATGTAGCGCACCAGGTCGAACAGTCCGCGGATCGACAGGCTGTTGGCCTGCAGCACGAACAGGCGCAGTACCTCGGGTGAGAGCTGACCGCTCCACTCCAGTTCCGCCTGGCGGCTTTCCACGATGCGGTCCGGCTCGAAGCGGGTTTCCTGCACCTGGCGCATCTGCCAGCGGCGGCCGTCGAAGCGGGCCTCGGCGACCTGGCGCAGCGCGCCGAGCCGGCCCGGCGTCGAGAAGCTGTAGATCTCGATGTCGGCGATGTGGTCCTCGGCCAGCAGGCGGCGGATGTGCAGCAAATGTTCGCCGTCGCGCAGCCAGATCGGGCGCAGGGCCACGCCCGCGTCCGTCCCCTGACGTGCGGTGGTGCGGTACTGCTCCGCCTGGCGCTGGCCGAGCGGGACCAGCCAGTCCCCCAGCGCCAGACACAAAACGGCCAGTGCCGCGCCGGCGATCAGCGTGGCCCCGCCGATGCGCAGCGTGGATACCCCCGCGGCGCGGATGGCGGTGAGCTCCCCCTGCCCGGCGAGGATGCCCAGCCCGGCCAGGGTGCCGAGCATGGCGATGATCGGCAGCAGCGTGTACAGACCGGCGGGCATGGTCATGAAGGTATAGGTGACGAGCTGCACCACGCCGAAACCGCCGTCGTCCACCTCGTCGATCTCCGCCACGAAGCTGATGAAGGTGAACAGCGCCACCAGCACCAGGGCCACGATGGCGCTCATGCCCAGCACGTGGCTGGCCAGATGACGGTCGAGCAGCTTCACCGCAGACCACCGCGGCGACGCACGATGAGCCACACCGCGCCCGACAGCACCAGCGCGTGCACCCACCACAAACCCATCTGCGGGCTGACCACCCCGCGCGCCACCCAGACCTGGCCCAGCCCCATGAGCTGCGAATAGATCAGGTACACCAGCACGCCGAGCATGAGCTTGCCGTAGCGGCCCTGGCGCGGGCCGGTGTGTGCCAGCGGCACGGCCAGCAGGGCGAGGATCAGCACCGAAACCGGCGCGGCGATGCGCCAGGCGAGCTCGGCCCGGTCCTGCAGGTCGTCGGAGCGCAGCAGATCGGCGGTGGGCATCAGCTTGCGCTTGGCCGAGATGTAGATGAAATCCGGCGGCGGCACGCGGGTGGAAAATCCGGCGAAGCGCACCACGTCAAAGGCCGCGCTGCCGGGCTGGCCGCTATACCGGTAACCCTCGCTGAGCGTCACCAGCCGTTCGCCGGTCTGCGGATCGAGCTGGCTGCTGCCGCTGCGCGCCACCACCACGCTCTCGCCGCTTGCGTCGCGTACGCGGGCGAATACGGTTTCCAGCTCGGTGCCGTTGTTGCGCACCTGCTCGGTGTAGAACACCGCGCCGGCGCCGGCCACTTCCTTGAAGCGCCCGGCCTCGAAGGGGTTGAACTGGATGAAGCGCGCGGCGTTCTTCACCCGGTAGTCGGCGGTGCGCCCGGCCCAGGGCCCGGCGGCAAAGGCCAGCCAGGCGGTGAGCAGGGCGACCAGGATGCCGAGCACGATGAACGGCCGGTACAGCTCGCCCTGGCTCACCCCGCAGGCGGTCATGGCGGTGATCTCGTTGTCGCGGTACAGGCGTCCCAGCGCCAGCATGATCGCCAGCAGCAGCGAGATGGGAGTGAGGATCACCAGGTACTGCAGGCTGGACAGGGCCACCACCTGGAACAGCAGTTCGCGCGGCAGCTCGCCCGCCGCGGCCTGGGCCAGAAACCGGGCAAAGCGGGTGGAGAGCATGATCACCAGCAGCACCAGCGTCACCGCCAGCCAACTGGCCCCGGCCTCGCGCAGCAGGTAACGTTCGAGAATCTTGGCGTTCATGAACCTGGCAGTCTGTCCGTACGCGCCCGTGCGGACCGGATCGGCAGGCATTATGCCCAATCTGGCGGTCGCGGCGCCCGTGCAGACCGCCTGCGGCGGCACTCCGGCCGCCGGGCACTTGGTCGCGGACCCGCGCGGGGCTAGAATATTGAACGACGCGAACGTTTCCGCCCAAGGGCGGTCATTGCCGTGCAAAATTTGCATGAAAACCGCCGCTTGGCAGCCCGGGGCAGCGGATTTTTATTTTTTTAGACCTTTTTCAGCCTGCGAGGCGATCCATGGATTACTTTGTCAAGAGCGGCAACCCAGAGAAACAGCGCGTGGCCTGCGTCATCGTCGGCATTTTTGACCGTCGTTCGCTCACCCCCGCCGCCGAAACCCTGGACAAGGCCAGCAACGGCCAGATCGCCAGCATCCTGCGGCGCGGCGACATGGACGGCAAGCTCGGCACCACCCTGGTGCTGCACAACATCGCCGGCAGCTTTGCCGACCGGGTGATGCTGGTCGGCCTGGGCCGCGAGCGCAGCTTCGACGAAGCCGCTTTCCGCAAGGCCATCACCGCCTCCAGCCGCACGCTGCGCAATACCGGCAGCATCGACGCGGTGAGCTACCTCACCCACCAGCCCCTCAAGGGGCGCGACTACCAGTGGAACGTGCAGCAGGCCGTGCTCGTCACCGAGGACGCCTACTACCGCATGGACGAATGCCGCGGCGAGCAGAGCCGCGCCGAGCTGCCCAGTTACAAGCTGGAGCGCTACACCTTCGACGTGCCGCGGCGTTCCGATCTCCCCAGCGGCGAGCGCGGCCTGGCCGAGGGCCTGGCCATCGCCAAGGGCGTGGCCTACACCAAGACCCTGGGCAACCTGCCGGGCAACCTGTGCACGCCCAGCTACCTGGCCGAACAGGCCCAGCAGATGGCCAGGCGCTACCCGCTCAAGACCCGGGTGCTGGAAACCGCCGAGATCGAACGCCTGGGCATGGGTTCATTTCTCTCGGTGGCCAAGGGCTCGCGCCAGCCGCCCAAGCTGATCGTCATGGAGTACCTCCACGGCGCGCAGGGCGACAAGCCCGTGGTGCTGGTGGGCAAGGGCCTGACCTTCGACGCCGGCGGCATCAGCCTCAAGCCTGGCGACAAGATGGACGAGATGAAATTCGACATGTGCGGCGGCGCCAGCGTGTTCGGCACCCTTACCGCCATCGCCGAGCTCAAGCTGCCGATGAACGTGGTGGGCATCATCCCCGCCTCGGAAAACCTGCCGGACGGCGCCGCCAACAAACCGGGCGACATCGTCACCAGCATGGCCGGCATCACCATCGAGGTCCTCAACACCGACGCCGAAGGCCGCCTGATCCTCTGCGACGCGCTGACCTACGCCGAGCGCACCTATGACCCGGCCGTGTGCATCGACATGGCCACCCTCACCGGCGCCTGCGTCATCGCCCTGGGCGGGCACGCCTCCGGCCTGTTCGGCAACCAGCCCGGTCTGACCCGCGCGCTGCTCAACGCCGGCGACCAGATCGGTGACCGCGCCTGGGAACTGCCGCTGTGGCCGGAGTACGACGACCACATCAAGAGCGAGTTTGCCGATATCGCCAACATCGCCACACGCGGCGGCCGCGAGGCCGGCGCCATCATCGGCGCCACCTTCCTGCACCGCTTCACGCGCAAGATGAAGTGGGCACACCTGGACATCGCCGGCACCGCCTGGACCGGCAAGAAGGCCACCGGCCGGCCGGTGCCGCTGCTGGTGCAGTATCTGCTCAACCTGGCCGCCAAGAGCGGCGAATGACACCCACAGGGACGGCGCGGCCCGCCAATCCGGGCCGCGCGTGCCGATGACCCGCATCGACTTCTACATCCTCCCCGCCGGCGCACCGGCCAGCCTCATCGCCACCGCCTGCAAGCTCTGCGACAAGGCGTCCGCGCAGGGGCTGCGGCTGTTCGTGCGCAGTCCCGACGCCGCGCAGCGCGAAGAACTCGACGGCGCGCTGTGGAGTTTCCGCCAGGGCAGCTTCATCGCCCACGAGGCCTACCATGGCCAGGCGATTTCCGAGCCCTACCCGCAGGTGCTGATCGGCGACGCCGAGGAACCGCCCGCCAGTCACCACGGCGTGCTCATCAACCTGGGCGAGGACGTGCCGGTGTACTTCAGCCGCTTCGAACGCGTGCTGGAGATCGTCCCCCCGCAGGACACCGCCCGCGCCAGTTCACGCGCACGCTTCAAGTTCTACCGCGACCGCGGCTACCCGCTGGAAACGCACGAGCTTTGACTAGCGGCTGAGCACCAGCCCCAACGCCAGCAGCGCGGTCAGCAGCGCAGCTGCCGACAGGACCAGCGCCCAGTGGGCGCGATTGCGGGCGGTTTCCGCCAGCGGGTCCGGCGCGGGGGGCATGGGCAGGTCGGCCCCGCCGGTGGGGTCCTGCGCGGTGAACAGCAGGGCCATGACCTGCTGCGTCATCTCGG
>JBKHXN010000108.1:0-2743 GCA_046565985.1 Gammaproteobacteria bacterium | reverse complement strand
GCGGCCGTCATCACCAGCCACCAGCCGATCCCGCCCGAAGCCGGGTGCATCCGCGAATGGACCCTGTCATGAGCGCCGTCCGCGCGCTGCTGCGGCGGGAGTTCCAGCTGGCCAGCGCACGCGGCCTGGAGTGGCTGCTGCCGCCGCTGTTCTATGTCATCACCGCCACCCTGTTCGGCCTGGGCTCGCGCGCCAATGATCCACTGCTGACGGCCTTCGCCCCGGCGATCCTCTGGGTCGGGGCGCTGCTGGCCGGGCTGCTGTCGCTGGAGCGGCTGTTCGGGCCCGATCACGAGGACGGCACGCTGGAGCAGTGTTACGTCAGCCCCACGCCGCCCTGGCTGATCCTGGCCATGCGGCTGCTGGCCCACTGGCTGCTCACCGGCCTGCCACTGGCGCTGCTGGCCGCGCCGCTGGGCGCCGCGCTGGGACTGGAGCCGCGGGTGTTGCCGGTACTGGTCGCCGGCCTGCTGCTGGGCACGCCGCTGCTGAGCCTGATTGGCGGCCTGGCGGCCAGTCTCACCGTGGGCCTGCCGCGCGCCGGTGTGCTGCTGCCGATCCTGGTACTGCCCCTGGTCACTCCGGTGGTGATCTTCGGTGCCGGCAGCGTCCGCGCCGCCCAGGCCGGCCTGGATGCGGCGCCTCCGTTATACTTTCTCGCCGCCGTGCTGGCGCTCGCCGTCACGCTGATCCCCTGGGCCTGCGCCGCGGCCCTGCGCAACGCCCTCGACTGAGATTCGACACTTCTCCATGTGGACCTGGTTACACCGGCTGGCCTCCCCGCCGACGTTCTACCGGCTGACCGACCGCTATGCCCCGTGGCTGGGCGCGCTCAGCGCCGGGCTGATCGGCTATGCGCTGCTGGGGGGGCTGTGGCTGGCGCCGCCGGATTACCAGCAGGGCGAGGCGTTCCGCATCATCTACGTCCATGTGCCGGCGGCGGCGCTGTCGCTGTCGGTCTATACCGGCATGGCGCTGGCCGGCGCGGTGGCGCTGATCTGGCGCCTGAAGCTGGCCGAGTGCGTATTGGTGGCGGCCGCCCCGGTCGGCGCCAGTCTCACCGCGCTGGCCCTGGTCACCGGCATGCTCTGGGGCAAGCCCATGTGGGGCGCCTACTGGGTCTGGGACGCGCGCCTGACCGCGGAGCTGATCCTGCTGTTCCTGTACCTGGGCGTGATCGGCCTGCACCAGGCCATCGAAGACCCGCGCCGCGCCGCGCGCGCCTGCGCCTGGCTGGCGCTGGTGGGGGTGATCAACGTGCCGATCGTCAAGTATTCCGTGGACTGGTGGAACAGCCTGCACCAGGGCGCCACACTGCTGAAATTTGCCCGGCCTTCGATGAGCCTGGACATGGCCCTGCCGCTATACGCTGCCCTGCTGGGCAGCCTGCTGTTCGTGGCCTGGTGCGTGCTGCGGCGCACGCAGAACCTGCTGCTGTGGCGCGAGCGCCAGAGTGTCTGGGTGCAAGAACTCCTGGCCGCGCACAAGGTCCACTGACGCGATGAACGTTTCCGATCTCTCCGGTTTTCTGCACATGGGCGGCTACGCCCTGTATGTCTGGGGCAGCTTTGGCTGCGGTCTGCTGGTCTATGGCTGGAACCTGCTGGCGCCCGGCCGCCAGCGCCGGGCGCTGCTGCGCCGGCTGGCCGAGGACGCGGCATGAGCCCGCGCCAGCGACAGCGCCTGCTGGCCGTGGGCGGACTCCTGGGCGGGCTGACGCTCGCCGCGGCGCTCGGCTTCACCGCGCTGCGCGAGAACCTGATGTATTTCTACACGCCGACCGACCTTGTCGCCGATGACGCCCCCGTGGGCGCGCGGGTGCGGCTGGGCGGCCTGGTGGAGACGGGCAGCGTGGTGCGGGGCGATGGCCTGAGCGTGCAATTCACGCTCGCCGACTGCACGCAAAGCCTGCCGGTGCGGTACGAGGGCATCCTGCCCGATCTGTTCCGCGAGGGGCAGGGCATCGTCGCCAGCGGTCGCCTGGACGAGAACCGCGTCTTCGTCGCCGACGAGGTGCTCGCCAAGCACGACGAAAACTACATGCCGCCGGAGCTGGCCGCCACGCTCAAGACCCCCAGCGGTCACTCCTGCGAACCCTTCAAGGCCCTGATGAAACAGGCGGCGGCTGCGCCGTGATCGCCGAGCTCGGGCACTTTGCGCTGATCCTTGCCCTGGGTGTGGCCATCCTCCAGGCCCTGCTGCCGTCCTGGGGGCTGTGGCGCGGGGATGCGCGCGCCGTGGCGATCGCGCCAGTCGCCGCCCAGGCCCAGTTTGCGATGGTGGCGGTGGCCTACGCCTGCCTGACCTGGGCGTTCATCAGCTTCGACTGGTCGGTGGCCTATGTCGCCGGCCACTCGCACTCGGAACTGCCGCTGGCCTACCGGATCTCCGCGGTCTGGGGCGCGCACGAGGGCTCGCTGCTGCTGTGGATGCTGATGCTCAGCGGCTGGACCCTGGCGGTGGCGCTGTTCAACCGCCGCCTGCCGGTGGAGATCAGCGCCATCGTGCTGGCCGTGCTGGGCGCACTCAGCGTGGGCTTTCTGCTGTTCATGCTGCTGACGTCCAACCCCTTCGACCGCGCCTTCCCGGTGCCGCTGGACGGGCAGGATCTCAACCCGCTGCTGCAGGACCCGGGGCTGATCATCCACCCGCCGATGCTGTACATGGGCTACGTGGGTTTTTCGGTGGCCTTCGCCTTCGCCATCGCGGCACTGGTCTCGGGCCAGCTCGACGCCGCCTGGGC
>JBKHXN010000107.1:0-26005 GCA_046565985.1 Gammaproteobacteria bacterium | reverse complement strand
GCAAGGCCGGCGGCAGCGCGTGGATCTCCTGCGCGTCCGGCACCGGGGTGCCGCTGGCCAGGCTGGTAACGGCGAGCAGTGCCGCGGCCCATCGCTTCATCGTGAACCCCTCCGGCGGCCGCCGGGTCCGGCAAACGATGCCCCAGTTTAAACCCCCCTACATGGTGGGTTGCCAGGCCCTTGTGCGCGGCTGCCCCGCAGCCGACACGCGGGCGGTTCACGGCAGCGTCACACCCGTGCGCTAGGGTGCTGGCCCCTATGCCTTTGGCTGCCCCATGAAACGTCGTCAATTCCTCCAGGCGGGTCTGTGTGTTGCCGGCGCCTTCACGCTGGGGCGCGATTTCTGGAAGCAGGCCTACGCCGCGCCCGCGGTGGCCGGGGCCAGCCCGTATGGCCCCCTGATCGGGCCCGATGCCAACGGCCTGTTCCTGCCGCGCGGGTTCAGTTCCCGCCTGATCGCCACCGCGCACGAGCCGGTGCCGCTGCTCAACGGCGGGCTTTCCAGTTACGTCTGGCACCGGGCGCCCGATGGTGGTGCGGTGATCCCGCAGGAAGACGGAGGCTGGATTTATGTGAGTAATTCCGAGATTCCCATCGTGGCCGACGAATTCTTCAGCACCGGCACCACCGAGCAGGGCGGGGTGGGCGCCATCCGCTTCGACGCGCAGGGCAACGTGGTGGATGCCTACCCCATCCTCCAGGGCACCAACAACAATTGCGCCGGCGGCCTCACGCCCTGGGGCACCTGGCTGAGCTGCGAGGAGAATTTCTTCGGCTTCGTCTATGAGTGCGACCCCACCGGCCTGAACCCGCCGCTGCGCCTGGCCGCCATGGGCCAGTTCGGGCACGAGGCCGCCGCCGTGGACCCGGTGGGCAAGGCCATCTACATGACCGAGGACACCGGCGACGGCGCCTTCTACCGCTTCCGCCCCGCCGTATGGCCCGACGGCGGCCGGCCCGACCTCACCGCCGGGGTGCTGGAAGTAGCCGTGGTGGGTGACAACCCACCCGTGCGGCGTGTGCACGAGGCCGAGATCCGCGCCGTGCTGGCGCAACTGCCGGGCGTGGACTACGACGACATCCCCTGGGAGCAGATCATGCCCGGCGTGGAGGAAACCGCCCCCGGGCCGGTGCGCTGGGAGATCGTGCACAACCCCGCGGGCCTGCCGCTGGGCACCCGTTACCAGGTGCCCACCGCCGCCATCTTCAGGGGCGGCGAAGGCTGCTGGTACGACAGCGGTCTGGTGTACTTCACCTGCAAGGGCAGCAACCGCGTGTGGACCTACGACACCGTGCAGCAGACCGTGGACATCCTCTACGACGCCAGCCAGATCGGCCCGGACGCGCCGCTCACCGGCGTGGACAATCTGGTGGTGCATCCGCACAGCCGCGACGTCCTGGTGGCCGAGGACGGCGGCAACATGGAGCTGGTGCTGATCACCGCCGATCGCGTGGCGGCCCCGTTCCTGCGCTACCCCGTGCCGCACTCCGAGCTGGCCGGCCCGGCCTTTGATGCCAGCGGCACGCGCCTGTACTTCGCCAGCCAGGCCAAGCGTCACCGTGTGGACGAGGCCACCGGGCAGGTCATCCGCGGGCAGATCTTTGAGATCACCGGCCCCTTCCGCCAGACCCCCGCCAACCCGGTGGGTGATGATCCGGCGGCCGCACCGCTGGCGCCGCCGCCGCGCTCGGCCGGCGCGCTGGGCGCGGTCTCCCTGGCCGCGCTGGCGGCCGCCGCGGCCTGGCAGGTGGTGGCGCCGGACAAGCCGCAGGACCGCTGATGCCTGCGGACTACGTGCCGTGGGTCGCCTTTGGGGCGGGCCTGACGGTCAGAGCCTGACCGTCACCCGCAGGTACGTCGCCGGCACGCAGGTCTGGTCCGGGCGCGAGCTGGTGTTCTGCTTGCGGAACAGCTCTTCAAGCTGCCCCTGCAGATCCGCCACGCGCCCGTTTTTCCCGGCGGCTTCAAAGGCGTTCATGGTCGGCCCGTAATAATCCCTGAACCGGGCAACGAAGTCCTGCGGCGCGCCGGGAAAGTTGAAGGTGAAGGTGTCGCGCTCAAAAGTGATCTTCCCGGCCGCAACGCCCGCCGCGGCAAAGCGCTCCGTGACGTTACTCTCAATGCCCCAGGTCATCGGGCTGATGAAACCTTCGGGCGGCGGCGGCGTGAACGCCGAGCTGATCTTCAGGATCTGTGCCACCAGCGTCGGATCATTGGGGATCCAGTTGCCCATCACGATGCGCCCGCCGGGGCGGGTGACGCGGACCATTTCCTTCGCCGCCTCGAACGGCTTGGGCGCAAACATCGCGCCGAAGATGCTGACGAGCAGATCAAAGCCGTGATCCGGCACGCCCTTCAGATCGCAGGCATCGCCTTCCTGGAAGCGGCAGTTGCCCAGGCCCAGCTCCTTGGCGCGCCGGTTGCCGGCCGCGACCAGATTGCTGGCGATGTCGATGCCCAGCACCTCCGCGCCACGCTTGGCGGCGGGGATGGCGGTAGTCCCGTCGCCACACCCCAGGTCCAGTACCTTGAGCCCCTTTGTGACGCCGAGCTTCTCAACCAGCGCCTCGCCGCTCTCGCGCATGGTCTGCGCAATGCATGTGAAGTCGCCTTTCTCCCACAGTGCCTTGTTCGGGTTCATCGCATTTCTCCTTGTTGGTGGCCTGCTGCTCCTCAAAATAGTCAGAGCCCATCTTTTTGGCGTCACAGGACTGGCTCAACGAGACGCCACGTTATAGCCGATCACGAGCTATGCAAGCTGAGTGCTGTCAATGAGGGCGATGCGGGGTCGATTATCCTGATGTAATTGATGGCCTTTTCAGCCGCAGGCGAGGCCGCCGGCGCGACCCGCTTGTTAGCGCCTGTCTGGATTCCACATAGGTATATCTAGGAGCGCCTTCACACGCCACGATCAGCGATTCACTTCACTTTCGGGCTTGCGGGGGGAGTCCATGTACGCATAGTTGGCTATCTGCGCGGCGTATTGAGGCAGTAAGGCTCCGGACAACTTCCGCTAGATAAGTGATTGACGTCTCAACGCCTATCAGCGGCTTCCGAGCGCCGAATTGGACAGGACATAATCGGGCTCCCGTTCAAAGTTCCTGCTCTGGGTCTTAATTCTCTCTTGTACTGAAGCGATATGCGCCTCAATGAGAGTCACCGCCTTCTCCATAGCGCTTTCAGTTTTCAACTCGTCCTCAACGTATTCCTCAGTGACGCGAATCAATAAGCGCCTTTTTTTGCTCCCATGGAGAACATAGAACGCTCGGCAACCGCAGCCCGAATTGTTGTCCTCAAAGAACTCTTTGAGGCACAGAGTGCCGGGCTTCTCTGAAAACCGATCCAGTAGTTCTTTGGCTGTATGCGACATGGTCTTTTCTCGCTTCAAGTTGAAGCTGCAGTGCGGCTCGCTATGAAGTAACTTCAAAGCTGGCACCCCCGATGCTTATATGCCGTAAATCGTTCGACCAGATGACAGCGGGGGTTTCTTGTCGCGACGACATAACTTTCTTGCGTCCGTTGTCGTCTACGATGGCACTAAATGTATAAACCTCACACTTTGTTTCTTTAGGACTAAATAATCCGCCCTCCGCAAACAACCAAAGCTCTACAGTCTTGTCGAGCGTGGTGCGCCCGTTCTGTTCGATGCACAGCTTTAGCACGTTACTCCTATCAGCTCTGACAGCGGTAATACTATCTTTTGTTGTAAAAATACCAAGCCATTTCGAGCAGTGTTCAACGTAATCTCGATACTTCTGCTTAGTTATATCTAGCCATTTTCTTTCATCTCCGTCCCACTGCCAGAAGTGGGATCTCTCTCCTGAGATTCGATCTTCGCCCCAGTACTCACGTTGTTCCCTAAGGTAAAGCTCCCAGGGCTGCACGGGTGCCCGCGAAAATCGCAGTAGCCGCCATCTCTCTCCAACTTGAGGCCACGCAATATCTTTCTTGGCCACGATTTAGATCTCCGATTCACTAAGAAAGCACCCAACGCTCAAGCTAAGCGGCGGGCGTAGCCCGTCCGCTTGAACATGATTAGCGCTGTGGCATGGATACTTTTGCCTCATAGCGCCCACTAGAGAGTTTCTTGTAGATGATGGAGCCGCCATTGAGATATACATGAGTAACGACATGTGTCCAGGAGCCGCCATATAGCAAAAGCAAAGCGCCTTCTTGCGGTTCCGCAATGATTGGTGATGGTTTTAACTCGAATCCCGACGATAAAAAAGGCTTGATTAAAGGCGAAGACTCAAAGCCGCCACTTGAGTCAATGTCGGCAGCCCCAATCTCGAAGG
This sequence comes from Gammaproteobacteria bacterium, assembly GCA_046565985.1. Classification (GTDB taxonomy): domain Bacteria; phylum Pseudomonadota; class Gammaproteobacteria; order Nevskiales; family Nevskiaceae; genus Polycyclovorans. The sequence continues at coordinate 21,709 of JBKHXN010000107.1, read as the reverse complement.
TTAAGTCGCCGCCATGGGATAGGAAGCGCTTGTAATCAGCTTCTGAGACGCCAGTTATAGCCATTATTTTCTCCTGCGCTAACGCCAACCAGCTATCAAGTCGACATCCAATCCAGCGTATATAAGCATTAGCCGTCTCCCCAAACAAATCGGCCCGAAGATCATTCGGGCCGTTTCGTTTTCATCAATCCCAGCTCAGTGCGCCGCCGGTCTGGTACTCGGTGACCCGAGTCTCGAAGAAGTTTTTCTCCTTCTTCAGGTCCATGACCTCGCTCATCCAGGGGAAGGGGTTCTCCGCGCCGGGGTAGAGGGCCTTGAGGCCGATCTGGGCGCAGCGGCGATTGGCGATGAACTTCATGTACTCGTTGAACATGTTGGCGTTGAGGCCGAGCACGCCGCGCGGCATGGTGTCGTGCGCGTACTTGATCTCCAGCTCGGTGGCTTCGCGCAGCATGTCGGCCACTTCCTGCTGGAACTGCGGGGTCCACAGGTGCGGGTTCTCGACCTTGATCTGGTTGATCACGTCGATGCCGAAGTTCATGTGCATGGACTCGTCGCGCATGATGTACTGGATCTGCTCGCTGGTGCCCACCATCTTGTTGCGGCGGCCAAAGCTGAGCAGCTGGACAAAGCCGACGTAGAAGAAGATGCCCTCAAACACCACGTAGAAGGCGATCAGGTCGCGCAGCAGGCGCTGGTCGGCCTCCGGGGTGCCGGTGTGGAAGTCGGGGTCGGCCAGGCTCTGGGTGAAGGGCAGGCTCCACGCGGCCTTGTCGTGGATGCTGGGGATCTCGCGGTACATGTTGAACACTTCCGCTTCGTCCAGGCCCAGGCTCTCGATGCAGTACTGGTAGGCGTGGGTGTGGATCGCCTCTTCAAACGCCTGGCGCAGCAGGTACTGGCGGCACTCGGGGTTGGTCAGGTGTTTGTACACCGCGAGCACGAGGTTGTTGGCCACCAGTGAATCGGCGGTGCTGAAGAAGCCGAGGCTGCGCTTGATGATGGTGCGCTCGTCCTCGGTCAGGCCGTTGGGGTCCTGCCACAGCGCGATGTCCGCGCTCATGTTGATTTCCTGCGGCATCCAGTGGTTGTTGCAGGCGTGCAGGTACTTCTCCCAGGCCCACTTGTACTTGAAGGGGACGAGCTGGTTGAGGTCGGCGCGGCAGTTGATGATCTTCTTGTCGTCCACCTGGATGCGGCGGGCGCCCATCTGCACGTCTTCCAGCCCGGTGGCGCCGGCCACGGGGGCGGCGGCCTGGGCGATGACGGCGGGCTTGGCGATGTGCCGGGCCGCGGCGGCGGGGGCCGCGGGCTGGGCGGCGGTGTTGGGGGTCTCGTCCCAGTTCAGCATGTTCAGATCCTCTTTATCGTCCCGGGCTTCTGGCGTCCGGGTGTATGGGGGCGCCGGCCAGGTCACGCGGGCCTGGCAAGGCGGAATGGGCCCGCCTCAACGCGGGCGGCCAAGTCTCAAGATTGCGCCCGAAGCCGGATGGCCGTCAAGGGGGTAAACACTATCTGTAGTGAGCCCACAGGGCTTGTCCAACCATATGTTGTGTTTAGTCACAGCTTATCCGCCATTTATGCACAGGCTGTGCAGCGGCCAGATAAAAAAGCCACGCGGGGTGAGCGCGTGGCCAGGCGTCCTTCAGGGATGCAGCGTTACTGGCAGGCTTCGCAATCCGGGTCGAGGATCGAGCAGACCTTCGGTTCGGCGGCGGCGGGTGCTGTGGCAGGCGCGGCCGTCATGGAGCTGCCCTGGCCCCTGACCTTGTTCAGGCGGTCATCGTTGATGGTCGTCTTCTCGGTGTGAGTGGCGCCCAGGGTGCGCAGGTAGTAGGTGGTCTTGAGGCCGGACAGCCAGGCGTGCCGGTACAGCTCGTCCAGCTTCTTGCCGCTGGGCTGGGCCATGTACAGGTTGAGGCTCTGGGCCTGGTCGATCCACTTCTGCCGGCGGCTGCCGGCGTCCACCAGGCGCTTGGCATCGATCTCGAAGGCGCACTTGTACAGCGCCTTGATCTCGGCCGGCACGCGGTCGATCTTCTGCACGCTGCCGTCGTAGTACTTGAGATCGTGCGCCATCACTTCGTCCCACACGCCGGCCTGCTTGAGGTCGTTCACCAGGTACTCGTTGACCACGGTGAACTCGCCGGAGAGGTTGGATTTGACGTACAGGTTCTGGTACGTCGGCTCGATGGACTGGCTCACGCCGGTGATGTTGGCGATGGTGGCAGTGGGCGCAATGGCCATGGTGTTGGAATTGCGCATGCCCACGCTCTGCACGCGGCTGCGCAGGGCGTTCCAGTCAAACTGGCCGGACTGCGAGGTGTCCTGCTGCAGGTAGTTGCCGCGCGCCTCGGCCAGCAGCCGGATGGAGTCGATCGGCAGGATGCCCTGATCCCACAGTGAACCCTTGAAGCTGGAATAGGCGCCGCGCTCCTCGGCCAGGTTGGTGCTGGCCTTGATGGCGAAGTAGCTCACCGCCTCCATGCTCTCGTCGGCGAAGCGGATGGCCTCGTCAGATTCGTAGGGCAGGCGCAGTTTGTACAGGGCGTCGTTGAATCCCATGATGCCCATGCCCACGGGACGGTGGCGCAGGTTGGAATTGCGCGCGGTCGGCACCGAGTAGTAGTTGTACTCGATGACGTTGTCGAGCATGCGCATGGCCGTGTTGATGGTCTTTTCCAGCTTGGCCAGATCCAGCTTGCCGTCGGTGATGTGCGCCGGGATGTTGACGCTGCCCAGGTTGCAGACGGCGATTTCCTGATCCGCCTTGGTGTTGAGCGTGATCTCCGTGCACAGGTTGGAACTGTGCACCACGCCCACGTGCTGCTGCGGGCTGCGGATGTTGCACGGATCCTTGAAGGTGATCCACGGGTGCCCGGTCTCGAACAGCATGGACAGCATCTTGCGCCACAGCTGGCCGGCCGGGATGCGCTTGAAGTTCTTGATGCGGCCGTCGTCGGCCAGCTTCTCGTATTCGCAGTAGCGCTTCTCGAAGGCGGTGCCGACCAGGTCGTGCAGATCCGGCGTTTCCTCGGGGCTGAACAGCGTCCACTGGCCGTCTTCCACCACGCGCTTCATGAACAGGTCCGGCACCCAGTTGGCGGTGTTCATGTCGTGGGTGCGGCGGCGGTCGTCGCCGGTGTTCTTGCGCAGTTCCAGGAATTCCTCGATGTCGCGGTGCCAGGTTTCCAGATAGGCGCACAGTGCGCCCTTGCGCTTGCCGCCCTGGTTGACCGCCACGCAGGTGTCATTGGCCACCTTGAGGAAGGGGACCACGCCGTTGGACTTGCCGTTGGTGCCCTTGATCCAGCCGCCCATGCCGCGCACCGGTGTCCAGTCGTTGCCCAGGCCGCCGGCAAATTTGCTCAGCATGGCGTTGTCGTGGATGGCGCCGAAGATGCCGTGCAGATCGTCCGGCACGGTGGTGAGGTAGCAGCTGGAGAGCTGCGGGCGCAGCGTGCCGGAGTTGAACAGCGTGGGCGTGCTGCTCATGAAGTCGAAGCTGGAGAGCAGCTGGTAGAACTCGATGGCGCGCGCTTCGCGGTCGATCTCGTTGATCGCCAGGCCCATCGCCACGCGCATGAAGAAGGCCTGCGGCAGCTCGAAGCGGGTCTTCTTGCTGTGGATGAAGTAGCGGTCGTAGAGGGTTTGCAGGCCGAGGTAGTCAAACTTGGCGTCACGGTCGGCGAGCAGCGCCTTGCCCAGCGTGTCCAGGTCATACAGCGCCAGCTTGGGGTCCAGCAGTTCCAGCGAGACCGCCTTGTGGATGTAGGCGCGGAAATAGTCCGGGTACACCGCCTTCATTTCCTCGAAGGTGGGGCGGGTTTCCGGCAGCTCCAGGAACTTCAGCGCCTCGTGGCGCAGGCCGTCGAGCAGCAGGCGCGCGGAAACGTAGGTGTAGTTGGGTTCCTTCTCGATGCGCGCGCGGGCGGCCAGGGTCACGGCCTGCGAGAGCTCGGCCTCGGGGATGCCGTCGTAGAGGTCGCGCAGGGCGGCGGTGACGATCTCCTCGGCGTTGACGCTGGCCAGGCCGGTGCAGGCTTCCGCCACCACCCGGCGGATGCGGGCCTCGTCCAGCGCCACCACGCGGCCATCGTCCAGCTTGACGTGGATGCCGCTGGCGGTCGTGGCCTCCGGTTTGCGGATGGCAGCCTCGGCGGCGCGCTCCTTGGCGCGTTCGGCCCGGTAGATGACGTAGGCGCGGGCGACCTTGTGCTCGCCGCCGCGCATCAGCGCCAGTTCCACCTGGTCCTGGATGTCCTCGATATGCAGGGTCGCGCCGCCGCTGGTGTGGCGGGTCAGCGCCTGCACCACCTGCTGGGTGAGCGTGGCCACGGTGTCGCGCACGCGGGCGCTGGCGGCGGCCTGGCCGCCTTCCACGGCGAGAAAGGCCTTGGTCAGGGCGATCTGGATCTTGCCGGCATCAAAGCCGGTGACCTTGCCGTTGCGGCGGATGACGCGCAGCCCCCCGGGGGCGGTGGCGGTGACTTCAGCGGTGCTCTCGGGCGCCGGCACGGACGTGGCGCGGGTTTCGGCGGCGGAATGGCTTTGTAGATTCATTTTATGAGGGCTCCCCAAACTTATATTGACAGCGTGCGACGGCGACGCCAGACCAGACGGCCCGCCTGAAGCGGGCCGTGAATTAACCATATCTTGTGTCTCTTGGCTGCGTCAACCCCAACATCATGTGTCTAAAAGTGTGCACGCGGTGGGCGAAACCTGTGCATAAGCTGGGGGTATCCTGCCTCCGGCAGATGCGCGAATCGGCCCTGCCCCCGGCTGCCGGGACGCCCCCGTTACACACGGCGCCCGGCCCGGTTACGCTCGCGCCCATGAAAACCTGGTTCAAACCCCGCGCCACCCCGGCCGAGCGCATCCGCGAGCAGATCGAGAAGGCCCTGACTCCCCTGGCGCAGGCCGAGCCGGCGCAGCAGGTGGAATGCCTGGCGCGCCTGGTGGACGCCCTGCGTCCGCGCCGCAGCGAGCAGGACGACCCGGCCCAGCGCCTGCGTGAGCTCACCGGGCTGGTGCGCGCGCGACCGGCGCTGCGGGCGACGCTGCGCACCACCCTGATGCGCCTGCTCGCGGAAAAACAGGCCGTGCACCTGTTCACCGATTCCGGGGTGCTGGCGAGCGACGGCTTTTCCACCGCGCTGTCGCGCCGGCTGGCCGAGAGCCTGCTGCCCGCGGTGCTCAACCCCGAGCACCTCAAGGACGTGTTCAGCCTGCTGTTCCCGCGCCGCAGCGACTACCGCTGGGTACAGGCCGCCGGGCATCAGGCCTGGCTGGACCTGGCGCACTCACTGGACTTTGGCGCCGACCACACGCAGGAAAAGGCGCGGCTGGCCAGCCAGGTGCTGGGCGCGCTGGAGGTGATCTCCTACCGCATCACCGCCATCGGCCTGGAGCCGGAGCTGGTGCGCAACCATCCGGCCATCGAGCGCCACGAGTCACCCTTCCTGACCCAGAACGCCGAGACGCGCGCCTTCATCGACGACTGGCGCGCGGCCCAGACCGACAAACGCCCGCGCGCGGTGGACGGCCGCCAGATCGAAGTGCTGCTCGACCAGTGCGAGGAGATCATCGCCAAGATCCGCAAGCAGGCGGCCCGGGGCGGCGCCAGCGTCAGCCTGACCTACCTGCTGGTGCGGCTGGAGCAGAACATCGCGCGCTTCCATGCGCTCATGAGCCTGCTGGAGAGCACACCGCAGGAGAGCCTGGAGCACGCGGTGGAACTGTTCCTGATGTTTGCCGAGGCGGAGAACCGGCGCAACAGCGTGTCGGACCTGTTCGCGCACAACGTGGAGCTGCTGGCACAGCGCATCACCGGCAACGCCGGCAAGACCGGCGAGCACTACATCGCCAACAGCCGGCGCGAGTACTGGGACCTGTTCCGCTCGGCGCTGGGCGCCGGGTTCATCGTCGCCTTCATGGCGCTGCTGAAGATCGACATGAGCATGGAGTCGCACGCGCCGATCGTCACCGCGTTTCTGTACAGCATGAATTACGGCCTGGGCTTCGTGCTGATCTACATGCTGCACTTCACCATCGCCACCAAGCAGCCGGCGATGACCGCTTCCACCATCGCCGCCAGCATCCGCAGCACCGAGAAACAGCCCGACCGCCTGGAAAACCTGGCGGACCTGGTGGTGCGCACGCTGCGCAGCCAGTTCATCGCCATCGTCGGCAACGTGCTGCTCGCCGGCCTGACGGGCGCCCTGGTTGCCACCCTGATCCTGGTCCAGGCCGGCGAGCACTTCATCGGCGCAGAGCAGGCCGGCAAGCTGCTGTGGGAGCTGGACCCGCTCGACAGCCCGGCGCTGGCGCACGCCGGCATCGCCGGGGTCTGCCTGTTCCTGGCCGGCCTGATCTCCGGTTACTTCGACAACAAGGCGATCTACAACCGCATCCCCGAGCGCATCGCCCAGCTGCGCAGCCTGCGCCGGCTGCTCGGCGCGGCGCGCGCGCGCCGGCTGGGCGACTACGTCGGCGACAATCTCGGTGGCCTCACGGGCAACTTCTTCTTCGGCTGCATGCTGGGCAGCATGGGCACCATCGGCCATATCCTCGGCCTGCCGCTGGACATCCGCCACATCACCTTCGCCGCCGCCAACTACGCCTACGCGCTGGTCTCGCTGGACTTCGCGGTACCGATCCAGGTGGTGCTGTGGAGCGGCCTGGGGGTCATCGGCATCGGCCTGATGAACCTGGGCGTGAGCTTCAGCCTCGCGCTGTTCGTGGCGCTGCGCTCGCAGCGCGTGGAGTTTGCCGACACCCGGCTGCTGATCGGCAAGATCTTCCAGCGCTTCATGCGCCAGCCGGTGTATTTCTTCCTGCCCCCGCCGGACCCGCCCGCCCCGCCACCCGCCGAAGACGCCGCCCCCGCCCGCAGTCCCGGCACCTGAACCTGGACCGGCCCCCTCCGCCTTCACCAGCTCAGGACCACCCGCAGCCTCGTTCCGGAATGGATCCCCGCCGGACACATGGTCCGGCGCACGGGGATGACGGCAGGGAGGCGGGAGGAAACAACAGAGGTCGTCATTCCCGCGCAAGCGGGAATCCATCTCTCCGATCCTGCCCTCACTCCCTCAGCACCACCCGCAGCCCCCTCCCGGCATGGATCCCCGTTTGCACGGGGATGACAGACCTGAGTGGGAATAAGGACTCAGTGTGCGGTATGCAGCCCGCACTCGCGGTTGGCTTCTACCTGGGTGGGGGAGGGGTAGCGGTTGAAGCACGCAGCGCCGGCGGAGCCAGCGCCGTGCTGAGGCCGCATTTTGACCAGGGAAGAAGTCAGTGTGCGGTGTGCAGCCCGCACTCGCGGTTGGCTTCTACCTTGGTGGGGTCAAAATAGTCAAAATTATTCGGCAGCCCATGCTTCTGGCAGTAGGCGTGCATCTCCTTCGACGTCCAGTTGAGCACCGGGGCGACCTTGATCAGCCCATCGGCGTTGACGCTCACCGGCTTCATCGCCGCACGCACGGCGGTGTCCTCGGCGCGGATGGCGGTGAACCACACCTGCGGCTGCATCTCGCGCAGGGCGCGCTCGAAGGGTTCGAGTTTCACTTCCTGGGTAAAGGCGCCGTGGCGCGGATCGTCGATGCTGGGCGTCTCGCCATCCACCGCCTCGCGGTGCGCCCGCGAGCGGCGCGGGTGATAGATCACCAGATTGAGCTTGAGCAGCCGGGCGATCTCGTCGGCGCAGCGGTAGGTCGCGGGCGTGGCGTAGCCGGAGTCCATCCACACGATCGGCATGTCGGGCTGGGCCTGCACGCACAGGTGCAGGATCACCGCCTCGAAGGGCCGGAAGTTGGTGGTGCAGATGGCCTTGCGCTTGAGGCCCACGGCCCAGTTGACGAGGGCCTGGGGGTCGTTGCCGAGTTCGGCGTTGATCTTGTCGAGGTCGAGTGACATGGCGGTTCCGGCAGGGTTTTTCGGTGCGCGGATTATAGGCAGGCGCATGCTAGATTGCCGCTCCGCACGTCAAAACGTTCTAAGAATATGCAGCCGCGTTACCTTGCCCAGACCCAGCCCTGGGAGTACCTCACCGCCGACGGCCTGACCCTGCGCGGCCGCCACACCGCGGCGCCGGGGCAGACCCTCCACTTCCTCTCCGGCAACGGCTTCTGCGGCGGCGTGTACTGGCCGCTGCTGCGCCGTCTGCCTTCGCAGTACCGGCTGTTCGTGCACGACATTGAAGGGCACGGTGATTCCGACGCGCCCGCCGGGTTCAGCGGCATCAACACCACGCTGGCGCGGGTGCGGGCGGTGATGGCAGAGCAGGGGCTCGACCGCGCGCCGATGATCGGCATGGGGCACAGCTTCGGTGGCGCGCTCACGCTCAAGCTGGCGGCCGATCATCCGGGCCTGTTCCAGGCGCTGGTGCTGCTCGATCCGATTCTCCTGCCGCCGCCGCACTGGTGGGCGTTCCGCCTGTCCTCCTGGCTGCACCGCAACCCCATGGCGCAGGGCGCGCGCCGGCGACGCACGCTGTGGGCCTCGCGCGACGAGGTGGTGGAGCGACTGCGTGGCCGGGGCATCTACCGCGGCTGGAGCGAGGAGGCGCTGGAGAGCTTCGCCGACCACGCTACCCGCGACACGCCGCAGGGCCGCGCCCTGTGCTGTCCGGTGGAAGTGGAGGCGCAGATCTTCGAGCACCCGGTCTACGTCTGGCGCCTGCTGCGGACCCTGCGGATCCCCGTGCTGTTCCTGTACGGCGACCAGAGTTATGCCTTCTTTCCCGCCGCCGCGCGCCTGGCGCGCCGGCTCAACCCGCGGGTGGAGACGCATACCGCGCCCGGAGGGCACTGTTTCATGCTGGAAGATCCGCAGGCCGCGGCGCAGGCAATCGCCCGCTTTCTGGCCGTCCAGACTTCCGGGGGGCTGTGAGTCCGGCGGCCCTGCCGGGTCCGGTTTTGGCGACGATCGGACGCATCCCGGTCATCGCGGGTGCGGTATAAAGCCGCATCAACCGGGGGATTCCCATGAAACGTGTCCTGCTGCTGGCGGTGATCGCCGCCCTGATCGCCGCTTTCGTGCTGCTGGATGGCAGCCGCTTCCTCTCGCTGGAATTCTTCCAGAGCCAGCGCGCGCAGATCGAGGCCTTTCGCGATGCGCAGCCGCTGCTCGCAGCCGCAATCTTCTTCGCCACCTATGTGGTGGTCACGGCGGTTTCCTTTCCCGGCGCGGCGCTGCTGACCCTCGTGGCAGGGGCAGTCTTTGGCCTGGCCTGGGGCACGGTGCTGGCCTCGTTCGCGTCCTCGCTGGGGGCGCTGCTGGCCATGCTCGTGTCCCGCTACCTGCTGCGGGAGGCCATCCAGTCGCGCTATGGCAGGCAGCTCAAGCCCATCAATGACGGCATGGCACGCGACGGCGCGTTCTATCTTTTCACTCTGCGTCTGGTGCCGGCCTTCCCGTTCTTTCTGGTCAACCTGGTCATGGGTCTGACGCCGATCCGCGCCTGGACCTACTACTGGGTGAGTCAGCTCGGCATGCTCGCCGGAACCCTGGTGTATGTGAACGCCGGCACGCAGCTGGCGCAGCTGAGCTCGGCACAGGACATCCTCACGCCGGGGCTGATCGGCGCCTTCGTATTGCTGGGCCTGTTCCCCTACCTGGCCCGCGCCCTGGTCAACGCCGTGCGCGCACGGCGGGTGTACCGCGGCTACCGGCGGCCACGTCGGTTCGACCGCAACCTCATCGTCATCGGCGCCGGCAGTGCCGGGCTGGTGAGCGCGTACATCGCCGCCGCGGTCAAGGCGCGCGTGACGCTGATCGAGAAGCACCGCATGGGCGGCGACTGCCTCAATACCGGCTGCGTGCCGAGCAAGGCGCTGATCCGCTCCGCCAAATTCGCCAGCCACCTGGACCGCGCCAGCGAATTCGGCTTCGACAGCGTCACCGGCCAGGCCAACTTCGCCAAGGTGATGGAACGCGTGCAGAACGTGGTGCGGCAGGTGGAGCCGCATGACTCGGTGGAGCGCTACACCGGCCTGGGTGTGGAGTGCATCGAGGGCGAGGCGCGGATTCTCGACCCTTGGACGGTGCAGGTGAACGGCCAGAAGCTCACCGCGCGCGCGCTGGTCATCGCCGCCGGCGCGCGGCCATTCGTGCCGCCCATCCCCGGTCTGGAGCAGACCGGCTATCTCACCTCCGACACCGTCTGGAACCTGCGCGAGCTGCCGCGACGGCTGGTGGTGCTGGGTGGCGGGCCGATCGGCAGCGAACTCACGCAGTGCTTTGCGCGCCTGGGCAGCCAGGTCACGCAGGTGGAGATGCTGCCGCGCATCATGATCCGCGAGGACGCCGATGTCTCGGCCCGCGTGCAGGCCCGCTTCGAGGCCGAGGGCATCAGCGTGCGCGTCAACACCAAGGCCAAGGCCGTGGTGGTGGAGGACGGGCAGAAATACCTGGTGTGCGAGCACGAGGGCCGCGACGAGCGTATCGCCTTCGACCAGATCCTGGTCGCCGTCGGGCGCGTGGCCAACCTCAAGGGCTATGGTCTGGAGCAGCTGGGCGTCAAGGCCGGGCGCACCGTGGAAGTCAACGAGTTCCTGCAGACCAACTACCCCAACATCTTTGCCGCGGGCGATGTGGCCGGCCCCTATCAGTTCACCCACACCGCCGCGCACATGGCCTGGTATGCGGCCGTGAACAGCCTCTTTGCCCCGCTGCTGGCGCTGCGCGGTGGACCGTTCAAGGTGGATTACTCGGTCATCCCCTGGGCTACCTTCACCGAGCCGGAAGTGGCGCGGGTGGGCCTCAACGAGCAGGAGGCGCGTGAGCAGAACATCCCCTACGAGCTCAGCACCTTTGACCTGGAAGAGCTCGACCGCGCCATTGCCGACGGCGAGGCCCACGGCCTGGTCAAGGTACTCACCGTGCCGGGCCGCGACAGGATCCTGGGTGTGACCATCGTCGGCGAACACGCCGGTGACCTGATCGCCGAATACGTGCTCGCCATGCGCCACGGCATTGGTCTGAACAAGATCCTCGGCACCATCCACATCTACCCCACGCTGGCCGAGGCCAACAAATATGTGGCCGGCCAGTGGAAGCAGGCCCACAAGCCCGAGACCCTGCTGCGCTGGGTGGAGCGCTACCACACCTGGCGGCGCGGCTGAGCGGCCGGCCGTGACCGGGCACGGCGCTGTCACGCAGCGGTCACGCGGCCGTCACATGGGGGCAACGCCGCGCTGCCATCCTGTGTACACGGCCCCACAGGATTGCCGCCCATGCCCGCCCGCAAGACCCCCCGCAGCACAGACAAGGCTCCATCCGCGCGCAATCGCTACCGCACGCTGTGGATCTCCGACGTGCACCTCGGCACGCCTGGCTGCCAGGCCGCGCATCTGGTGGATTTTCTCAAGCAGAACGAGTGCGAGACGCTCTATCTGGTCGGTGACATCATCGACGGCTGGAAGCTGCGCCACCACTTCTACTGGCCGCAGGAACACACCAACGTGGTGCGCAAGATCCTCACCAAATCCAAGCGCGGGACCAAGGTGTACTACATCACCGGCAACCACGACGAATTCCTGCGCAAGTTCGTGGACTACCGCCTGACCCTGGGCAACATCCAGGTGCTCAACGAGCACATCCACACCACTGCCGACGGACGCAAGCTGCTGGTGACGCACGGTGACCAGTTTGACGTCATCACCCGCTACCACAAGTGGATTGCCCTGGCCGGCGACGCGCTCTACGAAGGCACCATGCGTTTCAACTTCTGGTTCAACCGTGGCCGGCGCCTGCTGGGCATGCGCTACTGGTCGCTGTCGGCCTTCGCCAAGCAGCACGTCAAGACGGCCGTCAACGTCGTCTCCACGTTCGAGGAATCCCTGGCGCGCGAATGCCGGCGCCGCGAGCTGGACGGCGTGGTCTGCGGCCACATCCACCACGCCGACATCCGCGACATCCACGGCGTCACCTACCTCAACTGCGGAGACTGGGTGGAAAGCTGCACCGCGCTGGGCGAGGACTACAACGGCACGCTCCATATCATCCGCTGGGTGGAACTCGGCCACCTCAACGGCGCGCAATCCGGCAAGGTGCTGCCACTGCGGCCGGCCATGGGTGCCTGAGCAGCAGCCCGGCCAGCCGCATCAAACCACTCACACCCAGGTCTGCACGTCCCCATCGGTGAGGCGCCAGAGGTACCAGCTGGCCACCGAGCGGTAGGGGGCCCAGCGGGCGGTGAGGGCGAGCGTGGGGGCGTCGTCGAGAGTCTTTCCCTTGTTGTAGAGACGCTGCAGGGCGTTGCGCAGGCCCACGTCGCCCATGGAGAAGATGTCGAGCCGGTTGAGGGCGAAGATCAGGAACATCTCGGCCGTCCAGCGGCCGACGCCGGGCAGGGCGTCCAGGGTGCGGATGGCGGTTTCGTCGTCCATCCGCCGCAGCTTGCGGAAGTCCAGCGTACCGTCCTGTGCGTCCTGCGAGATGGCGCGCAGCCAGCGGGACTTGGCGTTGGAGAGGCCGCAGGCGCGCAGGGCGTCGGGCTCCAGGCCCAGCAGATGTTCGGGCCTGAGCGTGCCGCTGGTGCAACCGGCGGCTGCCTCCACGCGTTTCTGGATGGTGTCGGCGGCCTTGCTGGAGAGCTGCTGGCCGATGATGGAGGTGGCCAGCACATGGAAGGGGTCACGCTTCCGGCGGCCAAGCTGGCAGGGGCCGAAGCGTTCGATCAGGGCGGCCATGTGGCGGTCGCTGCGGGCCAGGTGCTGGTGGGCGTGGGTGAGGTCGGGCGGCATCGGGTGGCGTCGAGGTCCGGAACGGGCAGCCGAGGGTAAACTAGCGCCAGGTCACCGGGTAGCCGTCGCCATGCTGTTCACGTTTTTCTTCACCTTGCGCGCCGCCGGGCTGAAAAGCTCGCTGTCGGAATTCCTGATGCTGCTCGAAGCGCTCTCGCGGCACGTGGCGATCTTCTCGCTGGACGATTTCTACCACCTCTCTCGCGCGGCGCTGGTCAAGGACGAGAGCCAGTACGACCGCTTCGACCGCGCCTTTGCCGCCTACTTCAAGGGCGTGCAGTCGGTGACCGACGAGCTGTTTGCGCAGATCCCGGATGAATGGCTGCGCCAGCAGGCGCAGCGCCTGTTCACCGACGAGGAGAAGCAGAAGATCATGGCCCTGGGCGGACTGGACCAGCTGATGGAAACCCTGCGCAAGCGCCTGGAAGAGCAGAAGGAACGCCACCAGGGCGGCAGCAAGTGGGTGGGGACGGGTGGAACCAGCCCCTTTGGCAACAGCGGCTACAACCCGGAGGGCGTCCGCATCGGCGGGCCGGGCGGGCAGAAGTCGGCGGTCAAGGTCTGGGAGAAGCGGGAGTTCCGCAACCTCGACGACAACATCGAGCTGGGTACGCGCAACATCAAGATCGCCCTGCGTCGGCTCCGGCGCTTTGCGCGCGAAGGCGCGCCCGAGGTGCTGGACATCGACGACACCATCACCAGCACCGCGCGCAACGCCGGGTACCTGGACATCAAGATGGTTCCGGAGCGGCGCAATGCGGTGAAGGTGCTGCTGTTCCTGGATGTGGGCGGCAGCATGGACCCGCACGTGAAGGTCTGCGAGGAGCTGTTCTCCGCCGCCAAGACCGAGTTCAAGCATCTGGAGTATTTCTACTTCCACAATTTCATCTACGAGAGCGTGTGGAAGGACAACCTGCGGCGCAACAGCGAGCGCCTGCCCATCTTCGACGTGCTGCACAAGTACACGCCGGACTACAAGCTGGTCTTTGTGGGTGATGCGAGCATGAGCCCGTACGAGATCCTCACTCCCGGCGGCAGCATCGAGCACTGGAACGAGGAGGCGGGCGCGGTGTGGTTCAAGCGCCTGGCCGATCATTTTCCGCATGCGGTGTGGTTCAATCCCGAGCGTGAGGAGTTCTGGCAGCACTCGCAGTCCTGCCAGATCACCCAGGAACTGCTGGGCGCCGGGCGCATGTTTCCGCTCACGCTCAGCGGGCTGGAGCAGGGCATGAAGCGGCTGAGTCATTAGAATGGCCTTATCCTCCTCCCGGAGGGTCAACCAACAACAGGGGAATGTGCGATGACTGGAATAACGGCCTTACTGCTGTTCACGCTGTGGACGCTGGTGCTGATGTTCGCCTACGCGGGCTATCGCGTGGGACTGGTGATGCTGGGCAAGAAGCCCGCCAATGCCTGGACGCGCGGCCAGCTCACGGATGATCCGCCGTTCGTGGTGCGTGCATCGCATGCACACCTGAACTGTGTGGAGAACCTGCCGATCTTTGCGGCGATCGTGCTGGCGGCGGTTGCGCTGGGCAAGAATCCGGTGGTGGATGCGGTGGCGATCTATTTCATCGGCCTGCGGGTGGCGCAGAGCGTGGTGCACCTCATCGGCACCAGCCACTGGCTGGTGTTCGTGCGCGCCAATCTGTTCGTCCTGCAACTGCTGCTGTACTTCTACATGATCTGGGGTCTGCTGAATTGAAGCCGAGGCTGAGACGTTTTCTGCGCCGCTGGTTCTGGATCGGGCTCATCACCGTGCTGGTGCTGGGCCTGCTCTGCAACCGCTGGGTGATCAACAGCACGGATGCCTATGTCTACCGTGACATGGGCCTGCTGCCGGCCAACCAGGTAGGACTGGTGCTGGGCACCAGCTCCTACGCGCGCAGCGGCGAACCCAGTCTGGAGTTCGAGGGCCGCATCCACGCGGCGGCCCAGCTTTACCAGGCGGGGAAGGTCAAGCACCTGATCGTGAGCGGCGCCAACCCGGACGCCAGCTACAACGAGCCGCGCCGCATGCGCCGCGCGCTGGTGGAGCGCGGCGTGCCGGCCAGCGCCATCACCATGGACTTTGCCGGGTTCCGCACGCTGGATTCCATCGTCCGCGCGCAGGCGGTCTGGGGCCTCTCCGGCTTCACCGTCATCACCCAGCGCTACCACGCCTACCGTGCGGTCTTTCTGGCCCGCAAGGCGGGGCTGACCGGGGTGGTGGCGTTTGCCGCGCCGGTGAGCACCGGGCCGGATCTGGGCTCGCGCCACCCGATGCGCGAAGTATTTGCGCGCATCAAGGCGGTGATCGACATCCTGCTGCTGGACACCCAGCCGCGCCATCTGGGTGAGGCGCAGGAAATCCAGCTCCGCGGCGACGCCGAGGACGTCTGAGCCCGGCCTTCAGCCGGCGCGTTCGCGCGCCAGCAATGTACTGACCTCGCTGCGTGCCGCGTCCAGCCGCGCGTCCTGCGCCACCAGCAGCGCCAGCGGCAGGCGACGGCGCAGGATGTCATCCACCGACAGCGCCATTTCATCGCGGATCGCCAGCACCACTTCGGCGATGAGAAAGGGGGCGTCCGGGTGCAGACGGGCCGCCCAGCCAGGCTGCTCGGCGATCAGCTCGCGCACCCGCGACTCGCGGCTGCCGTGGCGCAGGCACAGCTGGGTGGCGGCCTCGGCATCCACGCCCAGGGTTTGCAGTGCCTCGCGGCGCGTGGCGAGCCAGGCATCGAACTGCCCGGCCGGGGTGCCGGGCAGCGGCTGGCGGTGGGTGCGGCTGGCGGTGCGCCGGCCCAGGCGCCGGCAGATCCGGTCCACCACCCGCGCCGCGTCCAGCCGGGCCGTGGTGTATTTGCCGCCCAGCGGCATGAAGACGCCGGGACGGGGTTCCAGGATCTCGAATTCGCGGCTCACCGCCGAGAGGTTCTGCTGGTCTTCCGCCTGCAGCGTGCGGGTGCCGGCAAAGCGGGCGAGGATGTCGGCCTCGGTCCAGCCCAGGCCCGGCAGGCCGTTGTGCACGGCGCGGATCAGGTACTGCGCCTCTGCTTCGGTGGGCTGTGCGTCCTCGGCCTGCTGGATGACCGACTCGGTGGTGCCCACCAGGGTCTTTCCATACCAGGGGATGACGAAGAACACGCGACCGTCGGTGGCGGTGAGCAGGAAGGCCTCCTGCACACCGGGAATGGCGGGCAGCACCAGGTGCGTGCCCTTGACCAGTCTGACCCGCGGTGCCTGTCCGCCCAGCAGGGGTGCGGCCCAGGGCCCGGCGGCGTTGATCACCGCACGGCTGCGCAGGATCAGCGTCTTGCCGCTGAGCTCGTCGCGCGCGGTCACGGCGTCCGCCTGCAATTCCAGGGCACTGACGCGGCTGGCACACACGCAGCCGGCAGCCTGCGCGGCGGCCACCACCACCAGGGTCATGCGTGCATCGTCTTCCTGGCAGTCGCCGTAGCGGAAGCCGCCGAGCAGACGCTCAGGATCAACGAAGGGATAGCGCGCCCGCAGCGCAGCGGCGCGCCAGTAGCGGTGCCGTGGCACCGGCTGGCCGCCGAAGGCCAGCAGGTCGTACAGCGTCAGGCCGGCGGAGATCAGGAACGGGCTGGCGCGCGGCCCGCGCCAGACCGGCAGGATGAAGTTGACCGGTCGCACCAGGTGCGGGGCGAGCCGGAACAGGGTGCGGCGCTCGCGCAGGGCGTGGCGCACCAGGGCGAAGTCGTAGTGCTCCAGGTAGCGCAGGCCGCCGTGAATCAGCTTGGACGAGGCGCTGGAGGTGCCCGCGCCCCAGTCGGCTTTCTCGATCAGCGCCACCCTGAGCCCGCGCAGTGCCGCATCGTAGGCCGCCCAGGCACCGTAGATGCCGCCGCCCACCACCACCAGGTCGAAGTCGCCCGCCTCCAGCGCCGCGGTATTGCGGATCAGTGGAAACGCGGACGCCATCGCTTACTTGAAGATCTTTTCGATTTCAAAATGCCCTTGCGGCTGCCGGTACAGGGCGATGTAGCTGGCGGCGATGTTGCGCGGATCAAACTTGGTGCCGGGCTGCACGAAGCCGTGCACGGTGACGGTGGCGACATGGATGCCGTCCACGCCCAGTTCCTGTGCCAGGGTGTAGGTGAGGCTGCGCAGGGCCGCCTTGCCCAGCGACAGCGAGGCGTAGTTGGGCGCCGGCTCGTAGGCAAAGCCGCCGCCGGTGAACAGCAGCGTGCCGCGCTTGCGCTTGCGCATGGAGCCCGCCACCTCGCGTACGGCGGTGAGCGCGCCGGCGACGTTGGTGTGGAATTCAGCCAGCAGGCGTTCGGTACTCAGGGTGGTGGGGCGGCCGGTTTCAAAGCTGGCGACGTTGTAGACCAGCACGTCCACCGGCCCCAGCGCGCGTACCGCGGCACGCAGGGCGGCGAGCAGGCTCGGGTCGTCACCGGCGTCACCGGCGAAGGTCCGTACCGTGCGCCCGGTCTGCTTGACGAGCTCGGCCACCAGCTCGCGCAGGCGTTCGGGTGTGCGGGCGATCAGCGACAGGTTGAGGCCTTCCTCGGCAAAGGCTTCCGCCACCGCGGCGCCGATGCCCGGGCCCGCGCCGATGATGCAGCAGTGTGGAGCCGCGGATGGGGTGCTCATGGTCACATTCTAGGCGGAGAAAAAGTCATGCAGGTGGCGGGCGGTGGCAGCAGGTTCATCGAAGTGCAGCATATGCCCTGCGTTTTCGATGCGCACCTCCTGCCGGTCGCGGAAACAGTCACGGCGCGCGGCGCGCTCCTCGGCGCCGATGGCATTGGCAAACAGCGAGCGCCCGGCATCCACGAACAGGGTTGGTGCGGTGATCTGCCGCCAGATGGCCATGCTCTCGGCACTGCGGTACAGCCCCGGCCCGCGCAGCCGGTGTCTGGGGTCGGCCAGCAGGCGGATGCGGCCAAAGCCGTCGGCCTGGCCCCAGCAGCAGGCCACGAACAGGGCCTTGTCGGCGTCGAGCTGCGGGTGCTGTTTCTGCACACGCCGTGCCAGCTCTTCAAACGAGTCATAAGTCTGGTGACGCGGCGGATCGCGCAGCGCGTCCAGCCAGCCGAGGAACCGCTTGGGCGCCTGCGCGGCGTCCATGTCGGGCAGGAACAGGCCGTCCAGCAGGGCCAGCCGGCTCACCCGTTCCGGCCGCAGCCCGGCGTACAGGCTCATGATCTGCGCGCCCATGCTGTGGCCGATCAGGGCCACCGGCGTGTCGGGGGAATAGTGCTGCAGCAGGGCGTCGAGATCGGCCACGTAATCGTGGAACCAGTAACCGTCTTCCGGCCATTGGGAATGACCCAGGCCGCGCCAGTCCGGCGCCAGTACCTGGAAGCGGTCCAAAAGCCCGGCGACCAGCGGGCCGAAGCTGGCCGAGACATCCAGCCAGCCGGTGCCCAGATACAGCGCCGGCCGATCAGGCCGGCCCCAGCGGCGGACGTGGTAGCGCAGGCCCCGCACGCGCAGAAACTCGGAGCGGGAAGGCGGCGGCACCGGCAGCATCAGGGCTTGAGCTGTCCCTGCAGGACGCGGCGCAGATGGTCGAGCCGGTCGTTGCCCCAGAACATGGCTTCGCCCACGAACATCGTCGGCGCGCCGAAGACGCCGCGTGCCAGCGCCTCCTCGGTGTACTGCTTGAGGCGATCCTTGACCCCGGGCTCCTGCGTGCGGGCGAGGATGCCGGCGCCGTCCAGACCGGCGCCGTCGAGCGCGGCGAGCAGCACCGCTTCCTGGCTGATGTCCTGGCCCTGGCCCCAGTAGGCGCCGAGGATCGCCCGCGCCGCCGCCGATTCCGCGCCCAGGTCCGCCGCCGCAATGGCCGCGCGGCTCGCCAGCAGGCTGTGCACCGGGAAGACCTCGGGGAAGCGCAGCGGCACCTGGTACTGCTCGGCCCAGCGCCTGAGGTCCACGAACATGTACTTGGCCTTGGCCGGCACGGAGGCCGGCAGCCGCGTGCCGCGCGCCTCGAAGACCTTGCCGAGCAGGAACGGCTTCCAGTTCACCCGCGCGCCGGTCTCGCCCGCCAGCGCCTCGATCTGGGTGGCGGCGAGGTAGGTGTAGGGGCTGCCGGGCTCCCAGAAGAATTCGATGGTGGTACTCACGATGGGCTCCATGGACATTTGCCCGGAGTCTGGCACAGCTCTCATCCCGCGTGCGCGGGTGCGGCCAAATACCGGACAATGGGCAGATGAAGCACCCCGCGATCCTGATCCTTAGCGCAGCGCTGGCCACGCTGGCGCGGCCGGCCGCGGGCGCCGAACCCCTGCAGCTGGGCGCCAGCGGCACGCTGACGGTGCAGGCGGTGGAATCCGGCCGGCTGCCGTCGCGGGGCTACGCGTCGGCCGATCTGAGTCTGGTCTGGCCGCAGGCTCAGGGGCAGTGGGTGCTGTACCTGGAAGCGGCCAGTTCGGTCCGCCCGCCCGCTGCCGCCGCAGTGCTGCCCGAGCTCAACGCCGATGCCGGCAGCGCGGTGGACGCCGACGGCGGCGGGCGGGCGCAGCTGTCCGAGCTGTATTACCAGTCGCACCGCGGGGGCTGGACGCTGGGCCTGCTCGATGCCAGTGCACGCCTGGATACCAGCCGTCTGGCCAACGACGAAAACCTGCAGTTTCTTGCCGCGCCGCTGGTCAACAATCCCACCATCGCCTTCCCGGACTACAGCCCGGGCGCCGCCTGGCGTGGCCGCTTGAGTGACGGGCTGCACCTGCGCGCGCTGCTGCTGGCCGCCGATGGGCTGGCCGATACGCCGGGACGCAGCTATTCCGAACTGCTGGATCTTGACGCCCCCGGACGAGGCGTATTCACCGCCGTGGCCCTGGCGCACGCGCGACCGGCCGGACGCATCGAGATCGGCAGCTGGCTGCGCAGCGTGCGCCAGCCGCAGCTCGATGCCAGCGGTCCCGAGCGCATGCCCTGGGGGCTCTATATGGTGGCCGAGCGCACCGCCCCTGCGGGGGGCTGTGGTACGCGCCTGGGTCTGGGCTCGCCGGCGGTTTCCCGTGCCGCCTACTTCGGCAGTCTCTATTGCCAGCGCCGGCACCGCAGCCTCACCGCCGGCCTGGGGGGGCGCGCACCTGGCTCTCGGCACAGGACCGCCAGCCCGATGCCGGCGACGCCTCGCAGCTGGAAACCTATCTGGATTGGCAGTTCCGCCAGGGGCAGCACCTGAGCCTCAGCGCCCAGTATCTGGTCCGGCCACAGTTCGACGGCAGCCGGATGGTTTACGATGACCGCTTCTGGGCCGGCGCACTGCGGCTGCACGTGGCCATGCAGCGCGAAGGCCGGCTGCGCGATCGGGACTGACAACGCATTGAAACCGGCAGTGACGCAACCGCATCAACATGACCTGCATTCGCTCATGACGCCCGCCGCTCCGGCGCTGGAACTCAAGGGACGGATGCTCTCCGCCACCCGCGTGCGGCTCCTGACTTCTGATCCCGCCGCCATCACCGCGCAGCTGGCCGGCATGGCGCGGCAGATGCCGCAGGCCGTGCAGGGCATGGCGGTGATTGTCGAAGCCGATCAGCCCGTGGATCTGCCGCCGGTGCTCGAAGCCCTGCGCCAGGTGGGCATGCAGCCGCTGGGGGTCTGCGGAGAGGCGCTGGCCGAGGCCGCACGCAGCCTCGGCCTGGCGGTACTCCCCCCGGACAACGGCCGCAGCGCCAGGTCCGGCTCTGCCGTGCCCACCGCCGCGCCGCGCAAGCCGCCGCGCCTGGTCCATCAGCCGGTACGCGGCGGGCAGCAGATCCACGCAGCGGACAGCGAGCTGATCGTGCTCAATACCGTTTCAGCCGGTGCCGAGGTGATGGCCGACGGCTGCGTGCATATTTACGGCGCGCTGCGCGGCCGGGCGATGGCCGGCGTGCGCGGTGATGAAAACGCGCGAATCTTCTGCCGCCGCTTCGAGCCGGAACTGGTTGCCATCGCCGGCGTCTATGCGGTGGCCGAACAGTTGCGCGGCGAGCTGCACGGCAAGCCGGTGCAGGTGTATCTGCTCGACGGCCGTCTGCAGATCGAGCGTCTGGACGCCTGATCGCATCAATAATCTTCAAAGGGAGAGCGGGAACGTGGCAAAAATTGTGGTCGTGACTTCCGGCAAGGGCGGTGTGGGCAAGACCACCACCAGTGCCTCCTTCGCCACCGGGCTGGCGGCGCGCGGCAAGAAGACGGTGGTGATCGACTTCGACGTCGGCCTGCGCAATCTAGATCTCATCATGGGCTGCGAACGGCGCGTGGTGTTCGACTTCGTCAACGTGATCCAGGGCGAGGCCAATCTGCGCCAGGCGCTGATCCGCGACAAGAACAATCCCAATCTCTACATCCTGGCCGCCAGTCAGACGCGCGACAAGGACGCGCTCAGCGAGGCCGGGGTGGAAAAAGTACTGCAGGACCTGGCCGCCGACGGGTTCGACTACATCGTCTGCGATTCCCCCGCCGGCATCGAGCGCGGTGCCCATCTGGCCATGTACTTTGCCGACGAGGCGCTGGTGGTCACCAATCCTGAAGTCTCCTCGGTGCGTGACTCCGACCGTGTGCTGGGCCTGCTCGCCAGCAAGACCCGCAAGGTGGAGAAGAATGAGGGCCGCGTGCGCGAGCACCTGGTCCTGACCCGCTACAACCCCGCGCGCGTGGCCAAGGGCGAGATGCTCTCGGTGGATGACGTGCGCGAGATCCTGGCCATTCCTCTGCTGGGGGTGATCCCGGAATCCACCGCCGTGCTGACCTCGTCCAACGCCGGCACGCCGGTGATCGCCAACCAGGAATCGGATGCCGGCCGCGCCTACGACGACGTGGTGGCACGCTTTCTGGGCGAGGAGCGCGAGCAGCGCTTCATCACGGCGGAAAAGAAGGGCTTGCTCGGCAAGCTGTTCGGAGGCTGAGCATGGACTGGCTGAAGCTGCTGCGTGGCGAGCCCCGGAATACCGCATCCATGGCCAAGGAGCGGCTCAAGCTGGTGGTGGCCCACCAGCGCCAGG
>JBKHXN010000106.1:0-1704 GCA_046565985.1 Gammaproteobacteria bacterium | reverse complement strand
TGATGATGCCGGCCGCCGCCGGGCCCAGATAGGACAATACCGGCAGCATGGCCGGACGCAGCGCGTGACGCAGCAACACCACCCGCTCGGGCAGGCCCTTGGCGCGCGCGGTACGGATGAAATTCTGGCGCAGCACCTCGATCATGGATCCACGCGTCAGCCGGGCGATGTAGGCGATCTGCGGCAGTGCCAGCGCCAGCACCGGCAGCACCCGGTTGGCCAGGCTGCCGCCCTCCCAGCCGCCGGCCGGCAGCCAGCCGAGCGTGATGGCAAACAGCAGGATCAGCAGCGGCGCAACCACATAGTTGGGAATGGAGATGCCGGTCATCGCCAGCGTCATCACCGTGTAGTCCGGCAGCCGGTTCTGGTGCAGGGCCGCGAAGATGCCCGCACTCACGCCCACCAGCAGCGCCAGCAGCATGGCCAGCAGGCCGAGCTGCAGGGAAACCGGAAATCCGGCTGCAATCAGCTCGTTCACCGTGAAGCCGGCGTACTGGAAGGACGGGCCCAGATCGCCGTCCAGCAGCGCGCCGAGATAGCGCAGGTACTGCCGCGGCAGCGATTCATCCAGATGGTACGCCGCTTCCAGCTGTTTCTGGACCTCGGGTGCCAGCACCCGCTCGCTGTCGAAGGGCCCGCCGGGCGCGGCGCGCATCATGAAGAACGCGGCGGTCACCAGCAGCAGCAGTGTCGGCACGGCCGAGAACAATCGCAGGGCGGCAAAGCGCAGCATTCAGGGCGATTCCAGATACAGGTACTGGCTACGATGGTGGTCCATGATATTGCCCTGCCAGCCTTTCACCCAGGGCTTGACCAGGCGCTTGGTCACATAAAAATACACCGGGATCACCGGCAATACCTCCAGCAGCAGCGCCTCGGCCTGCTGCAGCAGCGCGGCACGGCGCGCCGGGTCCAGTTCGGCTCCGGCGGCCGCCAGCAGGGCGTCGTAGCGCGGGTCGGCAAAGCCGACGTCATTGAGGCCGTGCGCCGAGTGCATCAGGTCCAGAAAGGTGTTGGCGTCGTTGTAATCGCCGATCCACGCCGCGCGGAACGCCTGGGTCTTGTCCTTGAGGCGCCGATTCTGCAGGAACACTTTCCATTCCTCGTTGAGCAGGCGCACGTCCACCCCCAGCCATTGCTTCCACATGGCGGCGATCACCACGGCGATGCGGCGGTGATCTTCATGGGTGTTGTAGCGGATCTCCACGCGCAGCGGCTGCTCGCGGGAATAGCCGGCCTCGGCGTACAGGCGGCGGGCCTGGTCGAGCCGTTCCTCGCGCGTCAGCGCCGCCCAGTCCGGCAGCGCCGGGGTGTAGTTCTCCACGCCTGGCGGCACCCAGTTGTAGGCCGGGATCTCGCCCGAGGCCAGCACCTTGCGGGCGATCACCTCGCGGTCTATCGCCAGCGCCAGCGCCAGCCGCAGCTTGGGGTTCTCGGCAAACGGGGGACGGGTCAGATTGAGGCCGTAGTAGTACACACCCAGGTAGGGGTGCACCGAGAACTCATCCGCCAGGTGGGCACGGATCCAGTCGGCCTGGTTGGCCGGAATCTGCTCGGTCCAGTCCAGCTCGCCGGCGCGGTAACGCTTGAACTCGGAGTTCAGGTCCTCGGTGGTGACGAACAGGACCCGGTCAATACGGGTTGCGGCGTCACCCCAGTAATGCGGGTTGCGCTCCAGCTCGATATGCGACTGGATCACCCAGT
>JBKHXN010000105.1:0-9133 GCA_046565985.1 Gammaproteobacteria bacterium | reverse complement strand
GCCGAGCCGATCGAGAACATCGTCTATCTCACCGGGTTTTCCGAGCCCAGCACCTTTTATCGCGCCTTCAAGCGCTGGGCCGGCATGACGCCGGTGCAGTACCGCAACAGCCGCGCCCGGCCGGCTGCGTCCGCTGATGCGGACACCCCCTGAACCACGGACGTACCCATGACCTTGACCGGCCTGCTGATCCTGCTCACCACCCTCGCCCTGCTCGCGACCCTGGTCCTGCTCTGGCGCAACCTGCGCCTGATGCGCCTGCTCGACCAGCTGGAGACGCAGCTCGAACAACTGCCTGCCGCCCCCCGGCCGGCCACGCTGCCCGCGTCGGAGCACCGCGGCACGCGGCTCATCACCATCGAGATCCTCAACCCCATGGAGCTGGCGGTGCGCGAATCACGCTTTGCCCAGCTGTTCGGCGGGCTCACCCCGGCCCTGGTGCGCCAGCAGGTGATCCAGCAGGCCGCCGCCCGCATCCGCACCCAGCTTGAGGCCGAGGGTGTGGAAGCCGATCTGAGGATCGTCCGTGCAGCCTGAGCTGCTGGCGGGCCTGGGGCTGGCTGCGAGCGTGCTGGCGGTAGTCCAGGCGCTGTGGCTGGAGCGCCGTGCCCGGCGCCTGAGCGAGGCGCTGCGCCGCGCCGCGCTGATCCGCCAGGACCGCCATCTGGCCGACCTGCAGCTGCGCGCGCTGGTGCAGACCCAGCGCTTCGCGGAGGCCAACGTCAGCGGTGTCACCGCCCTGGTGCGCGGCGTTCATCACGGCATTGCCCGCATCCCCTTCTCGATCCTGGAAAGGATTCCGCTGACGCGCGGCGTCACCCGGGTGGTGCACGGCATCCATGACGTGACGGCGGACAGCGTCTACGGCGCCATCGGTGCGGTCAACCGCCTGCTCGGCAGCCAGTTGCGGCGCGGGCTGAATGCCGCGCAGACTGACGATGGACATTCCCCACAGGAGGTGGACCATGGAACAGACTGAGGCCTTTCGTGCGCAATACCGCAGTGCGGAGATCGGCCCGCACTACAACGGCTGGCTGCACTTTGCCTTCACCAGCCTGGGCTGCCTGGGAGTGATGGCGTTCTGCCTGTGGCAGCTCGATACGGTGAGCGCCTGGGAATGGCTCACCGTGCCGGCCGCCTTCCTGTACGCCAACCTCAGCGAGTGGGCCGGGCACCGTGGGCCCATGCACAACCGCCGCCCGGGTCTGGGGCTGGTGTTCCGCCGCCATACCGGGCAGCACCACGCGTTCTTCACTCCGGATTGCATGGCCTTTGACGGCAGCCGCGACTACAAGGCCGTACTGTTCCCGCCGGTGCTGCTGATCTTCTTCATCCTGGCCTTCGCGCTGCCGGCGGGCCTGCTGATCGCCTGGCTGCTCACGCCCAACACGGCCTACCTGTTCGTGTTCACCTCGGTGGCTTACTTCCTCAACTACGAGTGGCTGCACTTTGCCTACCATACGCCGGAAAATCACTGGGCTTCCAGGCTGCCCGGCATGCGCTGGCTGCGCCGCCACCACACCCTGCACCACGATCACCGGCTGATGTCGCACGCCAACTTCAACATCACCTATCCGATCGCCGACTGGCTGTTCGGCACCCTGCGCCGCGAGGCGCCGGACGATCAGCCCAGGAATTCGCAGAGGTAGGCCGCCGGGCCGTCCACGGCCTCTATGCCGAAGCGGCTGTCGGCGGGCGCTTCAAAGTAGGTGCCGGCTGCAAAGTGCTGCCAGCCCCGCTCGGCGATATTGACCCGCACCTGGCCGCTGATCACGTGCATGCGCTCGGCCACGCCGGTATTGAAATGGTAGATCCCCGGCGCCAGTACGCCCACGGTGGCGGGCAATCCGTTGCGCTCGAAGCCGATGCTCTGGACCTGGCCATCGAAGTAGGTGTTGTGTTTCAGCATGATGAAATCGCCCGGCGTGGATCAGGCGCGCATTCTAGCGGGTGCTGGCTTACACTTCGCACGCCCTTTCCCCTGCCCCCCTGTTTTCCATGATCAAGCGCGTCGTATTCAACCAGAAAGGTGGCGTCGGCAAGACCACCATCGTCTGCAATCTCGCCGCCATTGCCGCCTCGCGCGGCCTGCGGACCCTGGTCATTGACCTGGATACCCAGCGCAATGCCACCCAGTACCTGATGGGTGGACAGGCCATCCCGGCAGACCGGACGATCGCCGATTTCTTTGAATCCACGCTGGGCTTCTCGCTGCAGAATGCGCCGCTGGTGAGCTATGCCAGCAACACGGCTTTTGAGAACCTGGACGTGATCGCTGCCGATCCGCGGCTGGAGGAGCTGATCGTCAAGCTCGAAGCCAAGCAGAAGATCTACAAGCTGCGCGATGCCCTGCGCAAGCTCAAGGGGTATGACGCGGTCTTCATCGATACCCCGCCGGCGCTCAACTTCTACAGCCGCTCCGCGCTGATCGCCGCCGACCGCGTGCTGATCCCCTTCGACTGTGACGAGTTTGCCCGCCAGGCGCTGTACACGCTGCTGGAGAACATCAACGAGATCCGTGCCGACCACAACGAGGATCTGCTGCTGGAAGGCATCGTGGTCAACCAGTTCCAGGCCCGCTCCAACCTGCCGTCGCGCATGGTGGAGGAGCTGCGCGCCGAGGGTCATCCGGTACTGGAACAGACGCTGGGCAGCTCGGTGCGGGTCAAGGAATCCCACGAGCGGCACCGGCCGCTGATCTACCTCGAACCCGGCCACCGCCTGAGCCAGGAATATCTGCGGCTCTACCAGAGCCTGGAGAAGCGCAGAGGCTGACGCGCGGCGCGGCCGGCGCTCTCAGCCGCCGGCTTTCAGGTGCTCGTCGAAAAACTTGCGGGCCTTGTCCAGCCAGGACGAGGTTTCCGGGTTGTGGCGGCCGCCCTCGCCGTCCAGTGAATCACCGAACTCGCGCAGCAGCTCGCGCTGCTTCTTGTTGAGGTGTACCGGGGTCTCCACCACCACGTTGCACAGCAGATCACCCTGCGGGCCGCCGCGCACCGATTTGACGCCCAGGCCGCGCAGCCTGAAGGTCTTGCCGGTCTGCGTGGCTTCCGGAATCTTCAGCGTGGCCTTGCCGGAGAGCGTGGGGACTTCCAGCTCGCCGCCCAGGGCCGCGGTGACCACGCTGATCGGTACGGTGCAGTAGAGATCACTGCCGTCCCGCTCGAAGAACTGGTGCGGCCTGACGTTGATCTGCACGTACAGATCACCGTTGGGGGCGCCGCGATCGCCCGGTTCCCCTTCGCCGGAGAGGCGGATGCGGTCGCCGATATCCACGCCCGGCGGGATCTTCACCGACAGTGATTTTTCCTTCTTCACCTTGCCGGCGCCGCGGCAGCTGCGGCAGGGATCGCTGACCACGGTGCCACGCCCGCGGCAATGCGGGCAGGTCTGCTGCATGACGAAGAAACCCTGCTGCACGCGCACCTGGCCGGCGCCCCGGCAGGTCGGGCATTCGGAGGGTTTCTGCCCGCTGGCCGTGCCGTGGCCGTGGCAGGTCTCGCAGCTGTGCCAGCTGGGAATGCGGATGGTTTCCTCGCTACCGAAGGCCGCCTGTTCCAGGCTCAGGTCAATCACATAGCGCAGGTCGGCACCTCGCCGTGGGCCACTGCTGCCGCGGCCACCGAAGATGTCGGAGAACACGTCGCCGAAGAGGTCGGAGAAGTTGCCGCCGCCAAAGCCGCCCCCGCCGCCTCCACCGCGCTGGAGGCCATCGTGCCCATACTGGTCATAGACCGCGCGCTTCTGCGGGTCGGTCAGGACTTCGTAGGCCTCGTTGGCTTCCTTGAATTTCTCCTCCGCTGCGGCATCGCCCGGATTGCGGTCCGGGTGGTACTTCATCGCCAGACGACGGTAGGCCTTCTTCAGCTCGTCGTCAGAGACTTCCTTGCCGACGCCGAGTATCTGGTAGTAGTCGCGCTTGCTCATGCGGATCTTGAAAGTAGGGCGGCACCCTGCGGGCGCGGTGGCGGATTCAGCAAAGGCATCAGGCGCCCCGCCCTAATCCGGATGGGTCAGCCGGGCGGCCCGGCCCGCAACGGCAACAGCCGGCGGCCCGGGAATACCCCTGCTCCGCCGGCTGCTGCGACAGGCGCGGCCGGGCCGCCAACCTCACGGCTTGTCTTTGACTTCGGTGAACTCGGCATCCACGACGTCACCGTCCTTGCCGGCCGCGGCGCCCGCATCCGCGGTGGCACCCTCGGCGCCGCCGGGCGTGCCGGCGGCCGCACTGGCCTTGGCGTAGGCGCGTTCGGCCAGCTTGGCCGCCGCTTCGGTGAGCGTCTTGGTCTTGGCTTCGATGTCGGCCTTGTCGCTGCCCTTGACGGCTTCGCGCAGGTCCTTGATCGCGGCTTCGATCTTCTCCTTCTCCTCGCCCTGAACCTCGGCCTCCAGATCCTTGAGCGATTTCTCCACGGCGTGGATCATCTGGTCGGCCTGGTTGCGCGCGGTGATGAGCTCGTTGAACTTGCGGTCTTCCTCGGCGTGCATCTCGGCGTCCTTGACCATCTTCTGGATCTCTTCGTCCGAGAGCCCGGAGCTGGCCTTGATGACAATGCTCTGGCTCTTGCCCGTGGCCTTGTCGCGCGCGGAGACGTTGAGGATGCCGTTGGCGTCGATGTCGAAGGTCACCTCGATCTGCGGCGTACCGCGCGCGGCCGGCGGGATATCCGCCAGGTCGAAGCGGCCGAGCAGCTTGTTGGCGGACGCGATCTCGCGCTCGCCCTGATAGACCTGGATGGTCACCGCCGTCTGGTTGTCGTCGGCCGTGGTGAAGGTCTCGGTCTTCTTGGTGGGGATGGTGGTGTTCTTCTCGATCAGCTTGGTCATCTTGCCGCCCAGGGTCTCAATGCCCAGGGACAGCGGGGTGACGTCGAGCAGCAGCACGTCCTTCACGTCGCCCGCCAGCACCGCACCCTGGATGGCAGCGCCCACGGCGACGGCCTCGTCCGGGTTCACGTCCTTGCGCGGTTCGCGGCCGAAGAAATTCTTCACCACTTCCTGCACCTTGGGCATGCGGGTCTGGCCGCCGACCAGGATCACTTCCTGGATGTCGGAGGGCTGCAGCCCGGCATCCTTGAGCGCGATGCGGCAGGGCTCGATGGTGCGGTCGATCAGGTTGTCCACCAGTGATTCGAGCTTGGCGCGGCTGAGCTTCATCACCAGGTGCTTGGGCCCGGAGGCGTCGGCGGTGATGTACGGCAGGTTGATCTCGGTCTGCGCGGTGCTGGAGAGCTCGATCTTGGCCTTCTCCGCCGCTTCCTTGAGGCGTTGCAGGGCGAGCGCGTCCTTCTTCAGGTCCACGCCCTGCTCTTTCTGGAATTCGGTGGTGATGTAGTCGATTACCCGCATGTCGAAGTCTTCGCCGCCCAGGAAGGTATCGCCGTTGGTGGCGAGCACTTCAAACTGGTGCTCACCGTCCACTTCCGCGATCTCGATGATGGACACGTCGAAGGTGCCGCCGCCCAGGTCATAGACCGCGATCTTGCGGTCGCCCTTGACCTTGTCCAGGCCAAAGGCCAGGGCCGCGGCGGTGGGCTCGTTGATGATGCGCTTGACGTCCAGGCCAGCGATCCTGCCGGCGTCCTTGGTGGCCTGACGCTGGCTGTCGTTAAAGTAGGCCGGCACGGTGATGACCGCTTCGGTGACCTTCTCGCCCAGGTAATCCTCGGCGGTCTTCTTCATCTTGAGCAGCACCTGCGCGGAGATTTCCGGCGCGGCCATCTGCTTGCCCTTGATCTCCACCCAGGCGTCGCCGTTGGGCGCCTTGACGATCTTGTAGGGCACCATGCCGATGTCCTTCTGCACCACGGAATCCTCGAAGCGGCGGCCGATCAGGCGCTTCACCGCGTACACCGTGTTGTGCGGGTTGGTCACCGCCTGGCGCTTGGCCGGGCGGCCGACAATGGGCTGCGCCTCATCGGTGTAGGCCACCACCGACGGCGTGGTGCGCTCGCCTTCGCTGTTCTCGATGACCTTGACGTTGCCACCCTCCATGATGGCCACGCAGCTGTTCGTCGTTCCGAGGTCAATACCGATGATTTTTGCCATGACAGTCACACTCCACAGAAAGCTTCAGATAGGGGGTAATTGGGGGAGAAGCGGAAATTTTCAAGCCGGGTCCGGCGTGGCCGGCGCCTTGGCCACCATCACCATCGCGGGGCGCAGCAGGCGGTCGTGCAGGCGGTAGCCTTTCTGCATCACGCTGAGCACATGGTTGGGAGGCACTTCCGCGCTCTCGACCATGCTCATGGCCTGGTGCGCGTCCGGGTTGAAGGGCTCGCCGACCGGGTCCACGACGCGGACCCCCTGTTTTTCCAGCAGGGCCTGCAGCTGGCGATGGGTCAGCTCCATGCCTTCGACCAGCGCCTGCGCCGGACCTTCTCCGGCCTGGGCGGCCTTGAGCCCCAGCTCCAGCGAATCACAGATGCCCAGCAGCTCGCGCAGCACGTTCTCGGCGGCGTAGCGGGCGGTGGCCTGGGCGTCCCGCTCCAGGCGGCGACGGGTGTTGTCCAGGTCCGCCAGGGCGCGCAGCTGTTGATCCCTGGCGGTGGCCAGCTCGGCTTCCAGCTCGGCGATGCGGGCCTGCGGGTCCGGGGTCTCCACCCCGGGGGCCTGCGGCTCCCCGGCAGCGGGCGTGGCGGCGTCTGCCTGGGCGGCGGTGCGGGTATCGGAATCGTTCATGCTCGGATCGGAAAAATGAAAACAATGGACCCGCCAGCCTCAGGGCCGGCAGGGGTATAAGGGGGACTTGGGGCTTAACCGCCGGCTTTCAAGCCCGCGGTCAGCGCACGCGCCGTCTCGGAAACCAGCGGAATGATACGGTGATACGCCATGCGCGTGGGGCCGATCACGCCGAGCACCCCGGCCACCTCGCCTTCCACGTAGTAGGGCGCGGTCACCACGCTCAGCTCGTCCAGCACCCGATAGCCGGATTCCTCGCCGATGTAGATCTGCAGGCTGTCCGCCGTCAGGCACTGGTCAAACAGGTTCAGCAGCTCGCGCTTGCGGTCGAGGGCATTGAACAGCTCGCGCAGGCGCTGCACGTCAGAGAGCTCCTGGAACCCGAACAGATTGCCCCCGCCGGCCAGCACGTAGTCCTTCTGTGCCTCGTCCGCCACTGCGCGTTCGGCCATGCTGGCGGCTTCGCGCAGGATCAGGTTCACCCGGCTCTGCGCGTCGGCGGCCTCGTCCTGCAGGGCCCGGCGCAGGCTCACCAGGTCACGGCCGGCAAAGTGCTCGTTGAGCGCGTTGGCGTAGCGTTCCAGCTCGTCCGCGCCGTAGGGGCGGTCCATGACCAGCACCCGGTTCTGCACCTGGTGCTGATTCACCACCAGGATCGCCAGCACGCGGTTATCGGAGAGCGGCAGAAACTCGATGCGCCGCAGCACGGCGAGGTTGCGGCGCGGGACGGTCACCACCCCCGCCATGGCCGAATACTGCGACAGCACCGCGCTGGCGGCCTGGACCAGATCCTGCGCGCTGCGCACGCCGGGCAGCAGCTCGGACTCGATGCGCTGTCGCTCCTGGTCACTGAGGGGTTCCGGCGCCAGCAGCGCGTCCACGAAGTAGCGGTAGCCCCGCTGCGTGGGGATGCGCCCCGCCGAGGTGTGCGGTGAGGCCACGAAGCCCAGTTCGTCGAGATCGGCCATCACGTTGCGGATGGTCGCCGGCGACAACGCCGACCCCGCCGCCCGCGCCAGCGTGCGCGAACCCACGGGCTGGCCGTCGTGGATATACCGCTCCACCAGCAGCTTGAGCAGTTCGGCAGCGCGGGCGTTCAGGGCGGATTCCATTCCGACAAGCTACCAGTGCTGAAAAAAAACCGTCAAGCCGCTGTTGCCTGACGGTTGTGGGGTCATCAGTTGCAGGGGATGAAGGGATCCGGGCTGGGAGGCGCCAGGAATGTCTGGCTGTCCACATTGACCCAGTCCCAGTAAGCCCGCCGGCTTTCGATCACGGCGGTCTGGTACTGACAGAACCCGGCATCCTTGACCGGAACCTCCCCGGATACGATGCCCAGATGAGTCAGCGCCCGCTCCATCACGCCAGCCTCTGGCAGCGTGCTGAGCACGCCCCAGCCGGTCACGGTCCAGGGCGCCACGGGCGGAATGGGCAGGCCGGGCCCAAATTCCAGTACTGCCGCAGCGGGGTCGTAGTCTGCAAATCCGGGCACCCAGGCAGCCACCTCCAGCGCCCGACGCAGCTCCCAGTTGCTGAAGGGGTTTGCGCCGGTGGTCATCAGTGGCGCCGCTTCGGGTTGCCCGGCGCCCAGCACGATACCCCGCAGGTGGCCATTGGCACGGCGCGCCTCGAGCAGGATGCGTGAAGCCAGTCCCGCACTGCGAGGAGTTGCAAAGCTGGTACCGCCCACATAGTTGTCGTAGCCGTCCTCGCATGCCTTGCAGTAGGGCAGCGTCTGGGTGAAGTCGGCGATGAAATCCACCGCGTTGCCCGACAGAGGCTGGCGGCCGCTAGAAGAGGATTCGGGTTCGTTGGCTGCGGTTTCTTCGAAGCCGGCAATGCCAATGCTCCACCACGGCCCGCCGGTCCCGTCCTGCACGCAGGTGGAGGGTGAATTGTCGCAGGCGCCAAAGTGCAGCTTGCCGTTGGCATAAGTGCCCTTGAAGCTGTCCGTAATGTGGCCGGGCAACGGCAGGCTGCCGGGTGCGCCATAACTGGTGGAAATGAAATCCACCGCCGGGTGGTTGAAGGCGAAGCTCTCCGCCCCGTTGGTGATGCCCTCGAGGAACAGCACGATCGCTTCGGGGTTGGCCCCCAGAACCGAGGCCGAGGTGCCCGTGCCATGCGTATCGCCCTCATCATCCGGGAGGATGATGTCGGTGCCAGGGCTGAATGATCTGGCCAGTACATTGGTGCCCTTGAACCAGACGACCGGGCAACTGCTGGCCTTGAGCCACTCTCCCCGCTCCACATCCAGCTTGAAATCGGCAGCAAAGTCGCCGGTACGGGTCAGTTCGATCACGCATTGCGGCAGCACGCCGAATTCCGCGAGCACGTCCTGGGTCACGGCCGAGGGGGGAGACCCGGCCGGATAGATCGGGCTGCCCTCGTGAAAAAATTGGTGATAGACGTTGATGCCCGAGTCGATCACGGCGACCACCGTGCGTGGCGA
>JBKHXN010000104.1:0-21272 GCA_046565985.1 Gammaproteobacteria bacterium | reverse complement strand
CAGCCGGCCGGGCGCGGCTGTTGCGGTACTGCACCGGCGTCATGCCGGCCCAGCGCTTGAAGGCGCGATAAAAGGTGCTGGGCTCGGAAAACCCGGTGAGATAGACGATGTTCTCGATCGGCTCGGCCGTCTCGGCCAGCAGCCTGCGCGCCAGACTGAAACGGAACTCGGCGAGCAGCTGGCTGAAGCTGGTGCCGGCACGGGTCAGCTCAAAGCGCAGGCGCCGGGCGGAAATGCCCAGCTCGATGGCGACTTCCTCCAGATCACATTGCTCAAGTTCCAGCCGCTGCGCAAAGATCTGGCGGATGCGCTCGATCAGATCCTGGCGTTGCAGGCTCGACAGCCGCTTCTCCGCCAGTTCCTGATGCAGCTGCAGCAGGTCGGGATCATTGCGCGGCGAACGGTAGGCGAGGATGGCCGGGTCAAACGACACCTGGGTCTGCGGCGCATCGAAGCGCACCGGGCAGCCGAAGACGCGCGCGTAGTCCGCCGGGTCACTGCGGCGCTCGCACTGCAGATGTACTTCCTGCGCCCGGAACTGCTGTTCACTGACTTCCTGCGCGAAGCGGATGATTTCGTAGGTGGTGCAGATTTCCGTGTGCCGTAGCGCCGGCGCGGTTTCGGTGCTGCTCTGGATCAGCAGCCGGGCGGTGCCGTTGCCGTGCTGGAGCCGTACGTCCAGGGCATCGCTGACCAGACGCAGATACTTGAAGACGCGTGCCGCGCCGTCGGCAAAGGTCGGGCTGGAGAACATCAGGTACTCCAGCACCTCGCCGCGGTACACGGGCAGGTGGGCACACAGATGCAGGCCGATGTCCGGATCGCCGGTGACGGTCTCCACCGTCTGCCAGAAAAACACCTGCTGCTGGTGCGGCGTACGCAGCTGGCGCAGATCCATGCGCTCGGCGTCATAGCCCAGGCGGTTGTAGATGGCATTGACGTCCAGGCCGGCGCTGACCATGCCGGCATGGATCACCTGAAGGAGTTGTGCGGAATCCCTCATGTTGTCTGTCTTGGCTGTCGGGTTGGCGGGCAGGCGGCTTGCGGCCGTGCAGCGTGCAGTGTGCCGCAAGCCGCTGTCGCCGTCACTTGGATGCAAGACCGGCGCGGCGCAGGTACCCTGCGCGCATCCGTTCCACTGGTCTGCCCCATGCTTGATCTGATTCTTTCAGAGCTGCGCGCGCATCCGCTGATCTACGCCTCGCTGCCGGTCACCGCTGCGCTGGTGGGCTATGCCACCAACGTGCTGGCGCTGAAGATGATGTTCTATCCGCTGCGCTTCGTCGGCATTCCCCCGTTTCTGGGCTGGCAGGGGATCGTCCCGCGCAAGGCCGGCAAGATGGCCGGGGTGGCGGTGGATACCATTACCCGCCACCTGATCACGGTGGAGGAGATGTTTGCCCGCATCGACCCCCAGCGGCTGGCAAAGGAGCTGGAGCAGCCGATGGTGGAGCTGATCGCGGTCGTCACCGAAGAGGTCATGAACAAGCACCAGCCCACGCTGTGGATGACCCTGCCACGGCCGATCAAGCAGCGCATCATCCGCAACCTGCAGGCCGAAGCGCCAGCGGTGGTGCAGGAAATCATGCGCGAGGTGCGCACCCGCATCCATGAGGTCTTTGATCTCAAGGATCTGGTCATCACCAGCCTGATGCGCGACCGCGAACTGC
The DNA here is from genome assembly GCA_046565985.1 of Gammaproteobacteria bacterium. GTDB lineage: Bacteria > Pseudomonadota > Gammaproteobacteria > Nevskiales > Nevskiaceae > Polycyclovorans. Next base: position 19,602 of record JBKHXN010000104.1, on the reverse strand, counting down.
TCAACCGCATCTTTCTGGAAACCGGCCGCGCCGAGTTTCGCTTCATCGGCCACTCCGGCCTGTATTTTGGGTTTCTGTTCGGCCTGATCCAGACCCTGATCTACACCGTGTTCAAGCAGCCCTGGCAGCTGCCGATCGCCGGCCTGATCGTGGGCTATGCCACCAACTGGATCGCGCTGTGGATGATCTTCAACCCGCAGACGCCACGGCGCATCGGCCCCTTCGTCTGGCTGGGGCTGTTTCTCAAGCGCCAGCAGGAAGTGGCGCGCGACTACGGCAGTCTGATCGCCAACGAGATCCTGACCCCGGGCAATATCATCGAGGCCATACTCAAGGGGCCGCAGTCCGATCGTCTGTTCGAGCTGGTGCAGCGGCAGGTCCAGCAGGCCATTGACGAGGAGCTGGGGCTGGCCAAGACCTTCATTCCGTTTACCATCGGCACCCAGAGCTATCTGGAGATGAAGCGGAGTGCGGTGCATCGGATCGCCGACCGGCTGCCCCAGACGCTGCGCGCCGTGGAAGGCTACGCGATGGATGCGATGAACATCCGCGGCACCCTGATCGAACGCCTGCAGAGCCTGCCCCCGGATGACTTCCAGGACATGCTGCGGCCGGCGTTCAAGGAGGATGAGTGGATGCTGATCATCGTGGGCGCCGCACTGGGCCTGCTGGTCGGCATCGGTCAGATGTTTCTACCCGGAATCGGATAATCATGGATAACCCAAAACCTGCATCGAATTCCCGCCTGGACCGGCTGCTGGGCACGGTTGAACGCATCGGCAACAAACTGCCGGACCCGGCGCTGCTGTTCGTGGCCCTGCTGCTGATCGTCTGGGCCCTGTCCTGGGCGCTGGCCGGCGTGGACTTCGGGCTCATCGATCCGCGCAGCGGGCAGCCACTGGCGGTGCAGAACCAGCTCAGCGGCGGCGCGCTCACCAGCTTTCTGGCCAACATGGTCAAGACCTTCGTCGGCTTCCACCCGGTGGGTGTGGTGCTGGTGGCCATGCTCGGCATCGGGGTGGCCGAGTCCACGGGCTTCATCAACGCCGGCCTGCGCGCGATGATGGCGGTCACGGCCCGCTGGCTGCTCACGCCGATGCTGATCACGGTGGGCATCATCAGCCATACCGCGGTGGACGCTGGCTACGTGCTGGTGATCCCACTCGGCGGGGTGATCTTCTATGCTGCCGGACGCCACCCGCTGGCCGGCATTGCGGCCGCGTTTGCGGGGGTCTCCGGCGGGTTCTCGGCCAATTTCGTGCCCTCGGCACTGGACCCGATGCTGCAGGGTATCTCGCAGGCCGGCGCGCAGATCCTCGATCCCGGCGTCACGCTCAACCCGCTGAACAATTATTTCTTCACCGCCGTGTCCTCGGTCCTGATCATCGGCCTGGGCTGGTTTCTCACCGACCGGGTGGTGGAGCCACGCCTGCGACAGACCGCGCTGGACGGTGATCTGCAGGATCTCCCCAGCATGCAGCCACTGGCCGCCCACGAACGCCGTGCGCTGCGCGGCGCCCTGCTGGCAATGGGCCTGGGCCTGCTGGGCCTGGCGCTGAGTGCCTGGCCAGCCGGCTCGGCCTGGCGTTCACCGGGCGGCGAGCTGACGGCCGGCGCCGCGCCGCTGATGCAGTCCATCGTGCCGCTGATCTTCCTGCTGTTTCTGCTGCCCGGCGTGGTGTACGGGTATCTGTCGGGCACGGTGAAAAGCTCGCGCGACATCATTCAGGGCATGGCCAAGGCGATGAGCGGCATGGGCTATTACCTGGTGATCATGTTCTTCATCGCCCAGTTCATCGCCGCGTTCTCGCAGTCCAATCTCGGCGTGCTGCTGGCGCTGGAAGGCGCGGCGCTGCTGCAGGCCCTGGCGCTGCCCTCGGCCATCACCATCGTCGGTATCATCCTGCTCACCGGGCTGCTGAACCTGTTCGTGGGTTCGGCTTCCGCCAAGTGGGCGCTGCTGGCGCCGATCTTCGTGCCGATGCTGATGCAGCTGGGCATCTCGCCCGATCTGACACAGGCCGCCTACCGGGTGGGCGATTCCACCACCAACATCATCACGCCGCTGATGCCGTATTTTCCGCTGGTGGTGGTGTTCTGCCAGCGCTACGTGAAGACCACCGGCATCGGCACCCTGACCGCGATGATGCTGCCGTATTCCGTGGTGTTCCTCAGCGCCTGGACCGTGTTCCTGCTGCTGTACTGGGCGCTGGGCCTGCCGCTGGGCATCCAGGCCAGTTACCAGTACGGCGCAGGCGGATGACGAACCTCTGACGAATACCCCCGCCGTCATCCCCGTGTAAACGGGGATCCACGCCGGAAGGAAACTGCGGGTGGTCCTGAGTGAGTGAAGGCAGGACCAGAGAGACGGATTCCCGCTTGCGCGGGAATGACGACTCTGGATATTTCCTCCCACCTCCCTGCTGTCATCCCCGTGCAAACGGGGATCCATGCCGGAAGGAAACTGCGGGTGGCGCTGAGGGAGAGAAGGCAGGATCGGAGAGATGGATTCCCGCTTGCGCGGGAATGACAACCTCATGTTGTTTCCTTCTGCTCCTACGCCGTCATCCCCGTGAGCCGGACCATGTGCCCGGCGGGGATCCACGCCGGGAGGGGACTGCAGGGCCAGCCATCCGCGTTCAGAGCCGCGCGGCCAGCTCCGAGCCCTGCTTGATCGCGCGCTTGGCGTCCAGCTCGGCGGCCACGTCGGCGCCGCCGATCAGGTGTACGCGGGCGCCGGCACCGGCCAGCGGCTCGTGCAGGTCGCGCAGCGGCTCCTGCCCGGTGCAGAGCACGATGTGGTCCACTTCCAGCAGGGTGGCCTTCTCGCGCTTCTCGCCGAAGCTGATCAGCAGTCCCCGCTCGTCTATGGCCTCGTAGTTGACGCCGCCGAGCATCTCCACGTTCTTCATCTTCAGCGCCGCGCGGTGGATCCAGCCCGTGGTCTTGCCCAGGCCTGCACCCGGCTTGGAGGCCTTGCGCTGGAGCAGGAAAACCTGCCGCGCCGGCGGCGTGATCTCGGGCCGGGTAACGCCGCCACGTCGCTCTGCCGGGTCGGCCACGCCCCATTCCTTCTGCCACAGGGCCAGGTCCAGGCTGGGGGAGTGCCCGGCGTGGACCAGGTATTCCGCCACGTCGAAGCCGATGCCGCCGGCGCCCACGACCGCCACCCGCGGGCCCACCGGCTTCTGGCCGTGCAGCACGTCCACGTAGGACAGCACCTTGGGATGGTCCTGGCCGGGGATGCGCGGGTCCCGCGGCCGCACGCCGGTGGCGAGGATGATGTCGTCATACCCGCCGGCCAGCAGCGCAGCGGCGTCCACGCGCCGGTTGAGCTTTACGCTGACGCCGGTCTCGGCGAGCTTGTGGCGGAAATAGCGCAGGGTCTCGGAAAACTCCTCCTTGCCGGGGATGCGCCGGGCCATGTTGAACTGGCCACCGATCTCGCCGGCCCCGTCGAACAGGTCCACGGCGTGTCCGCGTTCGGCGGCCACGGTGGCGGCTGCCAGCCCCGCGGGGCCGGCGCCGACCACGGCAATGCGCTTCTTCTGCGCTGCCGGGGTATAGACCAGCTCGGTCTCGAAGCAGGCACGCGGATTGACCAGGCAGGAGGCGGTCTTGAGCTGGAAGGTGTGGTCCAGGCAGGCCTGGTTGCAGGCGATGCAGGTGTTGATGCTTTCCGGTTTGCCGGCGCGCGCCTTGTTGACGAAATCCGGGTCCGCCAGCAGCGGACGCGCCATGCTCACCATGTCGGCGCAGCCGTCGGCGAGGATCTTTTCCGCCACCTCCGGGGTATTGATCCTGTTGGTGGTGCACAGCGGGATGCTCACGTGCGGCTTGAGCTTCTGCGTCACCCAGGCAAAGGCGCCGCGCGGCACGCTGGTGGCGATGGTCGGCACCCGCGCCTCGTGCCAGCCGATGCCGGTGTTGAGGATCGTCGCGCCCGCCTGTTCCACGCCTCTGGCGAGCTGCACCACCTCGTCCCAGGTCTGGCCGTCGGGGATCAGATCGAGCATGGACAGACGGTAAACGATGATGAAATCCCGCCCCACCGCCTCCCGCACGCGGGAGACGATCTCCACCGGCAGGCGCATGCGGTTGGCGTATTCGCCGCCCCATTCGTCGCTGCGCTGGTTGGTGTGGCTGACCAGGAACTGGTTGATGAAATAGCCCTCCGATCCCATCACCTCCACGCCGTCGTAGCCCGCCTCGCGGGCCAGCCGTGCGCAACGCACGAAGGCGCGGATCTGGCGCTCCACCCCACGGCTGCTCAGCGCCCGGGGCGTGAACGGGGTGATCGGCGACTTGATCCGCGAGCTGCTCACCGACAGGGGGTGATAACCGTAGCGGCCGGCGTGCAGGATCTGCAGGGCGATCTTGCCGCCCTCGGCGTGCACCGCGTCGGTGATCGGCCGGTGGGCACGTGCCGCTGCCGAGGTGGAGAGCTTGGAGGCAAACGGTGCCAGCCAGCCTTCAATGTTGGGCGCAAAGCCGCCGGTGACGATCAGGCCCACGCCGCCGCGCGCGCGCTCCGCAAAATAGGCCGCCAGGCGCGGGAAATGCTTGCTGCGGTCTTCCAGCCCGGTATGCATGGAGCCCATGAGCACGCGGTTGCGCAGCGTGGTGAAGCCCAGATCCAGCGGCGCCAGCAGGCGCGGATAAGCGTGACTCACGAACAGCCCCTTTGCGTAGAAAAAACCGGAGTTTACGTGAGTCCGGATGCGGCACTGCACAAAAATGCCAAAGAATCGGTTAGGCTAGGAACCATACCCCTGCGTATGGGCGAAGTTTCTGGTTTGTGTAGCTTTTTCTTGCTTATTACTTTGGAGAATATCTGATGGGTCAGTACACCGCCCCCCTGCGTGACATGCAGTTTGTGCTGCACGAGCTGCTCGATGTGGAGTCCGAGCTCAAGAGCATGAGCCAGTACGCCGAGCTGGACGCCGACACGATCAATTCCATTGCCGAGGAAGCGGCCAAGTTCGCGCAGAACGTGACCTTCCCGCTCAACCAGATCGGCGACGAACAGGGCTGCACGCACGACAAGGCCACGGGCGAGGTCAAGGCGCCCAAGGGCTTCAAGGAAGCCTACGCCCAGTACGTGGAAGCCGGCTGGCCGGCGCTGGCCTGTGATCCCGAATACGGCGGCCAGGGCCTGCCGGAAGTGGTCAACAACGTGCTCTACGAAATGCTCAATGCCGCCAACCAGGCCTGGACCATGTACCCCGGCCTGACGCACGGCGCCTACGCCGCGCTGCGCGTGCACGGCACGCCCGAGCAGAAGGCGCTGTACCTGCCCAGGATCGTTTCCGGCCAGTGGACCGGCACCATGTGCCTGACCGAAGCCCATTGCGGCACTGACCTGGGTCTGCTGCGCACCAAGGCCGAGCCGCGCGGCGACGGCTCTTACGCACTGACCGGCCAGAAGATCTTCATCTCTTCCGGCGAGCACGACCTGGCCGAGAACATCATCCATCTGGTGCTGGCGCGCCTGCCTGACGCACCGGCCGGCACCAAGGGCATCTCGCTCTTCATCGTGCCCAAGTTCGTGCCCAAGGCCGACGGCAGCATCGGGGAGCGCAACGGCATCAAGTGCGGCTCCATCGAGCACAAGATGGGCATCCACGGCAACGCCACCTGCGTGATGAACCTCGATGGCGCCGCCGGCTGGCTGGTGGGTGAGCCGCACAAGGGCCTGAACGCGATGTTCGTGATGATGAACGGCGCGCGGCTGGGCGTGGGCATGCAGTCGCTGGGCCTGGCCGATGTGGCCTTCCAGAACTCCCTGGCCTACGCCAAGGACCGCCTGCAGATGCGCAGCCTCACCGGCAAGAAGGCGCCGGACAAACCGGCCGACCCGATCATCGTCCACCCGGACGTGCGGCGCATGCTGCTGACGCAGAAGGCCCACGTGGAAGGCGCACGCGCCTTCACCTACTGGACCGGGCTGATGATCGACAAGGAGCACGGCCACCCGGACGAGAAAGTCCGCAAGGAAATGGCCGATCTGGTTGCGCTGCTCACGCCCATCGTCAAGGGCTTCATCACCGAGCAGAGCTATGTCAGCACCACCCTGGGCATGCAGATCTTCGGCGGCCACGGCTACATCCGCGAATGGGGGGTGGAGCAGTACGTGCGCGACGCCCGCATCAACATGATCTATGAAGGCACCAACGGCATCCAGGCGCTGGATCTGCTCGGCCGCAAGGTGCTCGGCGACATGGGCGCCAAGCTGACCAAGTTCGGCAAGATCGTGACCGATTTCGTCAAGGCTGAATCTGGCAACGAGGCGATGAAGGAATTCCTCGCGCCCCTCGCCGAGCTGGGCACCGAGGTGCAGAAGGTGACCATGGAGATCGGCCAGAAGGCGATGAAGAATCCGGACGAGGTGGGCGCGGCATCGGTGCCGTACATGCACCTGGTGGGCCACTTCGTGTACGCCTACCTGTGGGCGCGCATGGCCCGGATCGCGCTGGACAAGCAGGATCAGGGCGAGTTCTACCAGACCAAGCTCCATACCGCGCGTTTCTACTTCGCCAAGATGCTGCCGGAAACGGCGATGAACCTGAAGCAGATCCGCGCCGGCTCGACCACGCTGATGGCCCTGGAAGCCGCCAACTTCTGAGCCGCTGCCCGCGGTATCCCAAGCCACCCTCCGTGGTGGCTTTTTTGTGGGCGCCCGCCGGATTGGCCTGCGCGCCTGCACCCAGGCGCTGACGGCCAATGCCGGATGCGGCGTCCGGCTCTAGCCTGCACGTATCTCCAACACAGGAAGCCACGCACCATGAACGCCCCCGCACGCCGCGACGCCGCTGGCCTGGGCCTTGCGCTGCTCAGCCGCTTTGCCAGCCTCAGGTTGGTGGACCAGCTGCATCTGCGCAAGCCGGCCGAGCGCCTGCTGACACGCTTTACCCGCGCCGGTTTCCGTACCGCCGCGGCGGCGAGCCGCAGCTTCAAGGCGGTGCAGACCCAGCTGCAGCCGCAGCGGCTGCGCCGTGCCGCGGGCAGCGATCTGTTTGATCTGCAGCCCACCGAAGAGCAGCAGATGCTGCGTGAGGCGGTGCAGGGCTTCGCCCAGGGCGAACTGCGCCCGGCCGCCGCCGCGGCCAACGAAGCCGGCGCCGCGCCGCCGGAGCTGCTGCAGGCCGCCGCGGAGCTGGGCATCGGCCTCATGGGCATCCCCGAGGCCCTCGGCGGGGCAGGCCAGGAGCGCAGCGTGCTCACCCATGTGCTGGTCACCGAAGCGCTGGCCCACGGAGACATGGGCCTGGCGGTGGCCTGTCTGGCGCCCAGCGCGGTGAGCAACGCGCTGGTGCTGTGGGGGGACGAAGTCCAGCAGGCGACCTACCTGTCCGCCTTCCTCACCGACAACGCGCCGGTCGCGGCGCTGGCGCTCAACGAGCCGGGGCTGGCCTTCAATCCGCTTCAGCCTCAGACCCTGGCCCGGCGCAGCGCGGGCGGCTATGAACTCAGCGGCACCAAGTGCCTGGTCCCGCGTGCGGCGCAGGCCGAGCTGCTGGTGGTCTCCGCCCAGGTCGAAGGCGAGGGGCCGGCGCTGTTCATCGTCGAATCCGCCTCGCAGGGCCTGGACGTGGAACCGGAACCGGCCATGGGCCTGCGCGCCGCCGCCACCGCGCGGGTGCGCCTCAACCGCGTCCGCGTGCCGGCCGCCAACCGGCTGGGGCAGGGGGCCGATACCCTGGCCGAATGCCTGCGCCTGTCCCGGCTGGGCTGGTGCGCGCTGGCCGTGGGCACGGCGCAGTCGGTCATGGATTTCGTGATTCCCTACGTGAATGAACGGGTGGCGTTTGGCGAGCCGATCAGTCACCGCCAGTCGGTGGCGTTTGCGGTGGCCAACATCGGGATCGAGCTCGAAGGCATGCGCCTGGCCACCTGGCGCGCTGCCAGCCTGGCCGAGCAGGACAAGCCCTGTGCACGGGAAGTGGCGCTGGCGCATCGCCTGTGCGTGGACAAGGGCATGCAGATCGGCTCCGACGGCGTGCAATTGCTCGGCGGTCACGGCTTCACCAAGGAATACCCGGTGGAACGCTGGTACCGCGACCTGCGCGCGGTGGGCGTGATGCACGGTGCGGTACTGATGTAGGAATGGACCCATGATCAATCTCGAAACTCCCAGGAAGTTCAAGCTGCTGGTCAACCAGGCGCAGCAGGTGGCGCGCGAGGTCTTCCGCCCCATCTCCCGCAAGTACGACCGCGCCGAGCACGCCTACCCGAAGGAACTGGACATGCTGGCCGCGCTGCTCGACGGCATGAACCAGGCCGGTGCCAACAGTGGTGCAGGTGCCGGCGGCGTGCGGCGTGACACCGGCACCGATACCGGCAACCGCAATGGTTCCAACATGAGCACCGTACTCGGCGTGATGGAACTGTGCTGGGGCGACGTGGGCCTGCTGCTGTCCATGCCACGCCAGGGGCTGGGCAACTCCGCCATCGCCTCGGTTGCCACCGAGGAGCAGCTCAAGCGCTTCGAGGGCAAGTGGGCGGCCATGGCCATCACCGAGCCCGGCTGTGGATCGGACTCGGCCGCCATCCGCACCACCGCGGTGCTCGACGGCGATCACTACGTGCTCAACGGCGAGAAGATCTACGTCACCAGCGGCGAGCGCGCCGATCTGGTGGTGGTCTGGGCCACACTGGACCGCAGCGTCGGGCGCGCGGCGATCAAGAGCTTCGTGGTGGAGAAGGGCACGCCCGGCTTCGAACTGGTGCGTCTGGAGCACAAGCTGGGCATCCGCGCCAGCGATACCGCCGCCTTCGTGCTCAAGGACTGTCGTGTGCCGCGCGAGAACCTGCTGGGCTCTCCCGAGGTGGACGTCTCCAAGGGCTTCGCCGGCGTCATGCAGACCTTCGACAACACCCGGCCGCTGGTGGCCGGCATGGCGGTGGGGCTGGCACGCGCCTGCCTGGACGAGACCCGCGCCCAGTTCGAGCAGGCCGGCTGGACCATCGACTACGACCTGCCCACGGCACAACTGCCCGCCGCCGTGGCCTGCTTCATCCAGATGGAGGCTGACTACGAGGCCGCGCGTCTGCTCACCCTGGAGGCGAGCTGGATGGCTGACAATCGTCAGCCCAACTCCCTGCAGGCATCCATGGCCAAGGCCAAGGCGGGCCGCAGCTGCGTGGAGATTGCGCTCAAATGCGTGGAGCTGTGCGGCAGCCTGGGCTACAGCGAAACCTCGCTGCTGGAAAAATGGGCGCGTGACGCCAAGATCCTCGACATCTTCGAGGGCACCCAGCAGATCCAGCAGCTGATCGTGGCACGGCGCCTGCTCGGGAAATCCTCCGCCGAACTGAAGTAGGCTGTGCGGACACCCGCACAGGTACGCCGCGTGTCTTGTCGTTGCCCTCGAAGAGGATCTCGACGACCCGCGGTACGGCGGCCTGCACCGCGGAGCATGCCAGCAGCAGAATTGGGCTGAGAGCCGCTGTCCAGGCTATCCATCGCGGTACGCTCACGATACGCTGCTGCAGGCGCCGATGACGTCGGCTTGCGGTCTGTAGATGTCGGTCTGGACTCCGAACAGGCCGAGCACAATGTCGAAGACGTTGTCGTGGCTCAGTTTGCGTTGTGCCTGCTGCACGAGACAGTCGGCGGACAGTTCGGTCGATGCGGAAAACCCTGGGGAAAACCACATCAGCATCGGCACGTGGGTCTGCGACGCCGGTGCAAGCGCGTAGGGAAACCCATGCAAGTAGACGCCGTTCTCTCCTAAGCTTTCCCCGTGATCGGACACGTAGAGCATCGTCGTGTCCGCATCGGCACTCGCGGAGGCGAGAATCCGGATCAGGGCAGCAAGCAGGTGGTCTGTATAGAGGAGTGTGTTGTCGTAACTGTTGACCAGTGCCTCCTGCGTGCACCGGTAGGCATCGTCGATTGCACACTCCGGAGAGAAACGGGCGAACGCCGGCGGATAGCGCCTGTAGTACGAGGGCCCGTGGCTGCCGAGTTGATGCAGCACGATCAGCTGATCTCCCTCGCCATCACCGATCAACTGCGGCAGCCCGTTCAGCAGCGCCTCGTCCAGGCATTCGCCTTCACGACACAACTCGGGTGTGTCGGTGGCCGAGGTGTTCGCTGATTCAACCCGCGCGCAGACGCCCTGACAGCCGGTGTTGTTGTCTCGCCATTGCACCTGCACACCGGCACGGAGCAGGACGTCCAGCAGGTTCTCGGTGACTTGTGCTTGGTTATGCTCGAACTCGAGACGGTCTTGCCGGGAGAACATGCAGGGCACCGACACCGCGGTTGCGGTTCCGCAGGAACTGACGTCGGCGAAGCGTAGCAGCCCAGGAGTCGCCATGAGTTCTGGATTGGTCGTTCGTGGATATCCGTAGAGCGAGAAGTGATCAGCGCGCGCGGTCTCGCCGACAACCATCACCACGACGCGGCGGCGGCCCGCTGGTACGCGCGGCTCGACGTGATTCGCGAGCTCGCGAATCTCTGCGGCAGACGCGGTAGGGATCAGGCTGCCGCGCAGCAGCTTGTAGGCGGAAATCATCGGGAACACTGGGTTGGGGAACTTGCGCACTTCCGAGTGCGTGCGCGCCCATAGCGATGCCTCCTTGTAGTTGACGGAGAGCAACGCCGCCGCCAGCGACCACAGAAGCATTGTGACGACACCGCGTTGCAGCATTTGCTGACACAGCGGCCGTTGCGCGATTGGCGCGAGCAGGACCACGATCGCTGGAGAGCCGGCGAAGATCAGCGTCTGCAGTAGCAAGTGGGTGGTGAGCAACTCGCTTGCTTCGCGGGCATTGGTCTTCGTCGCGTTGACCAGCATCTGCACGTCAATGAGTACGCCGTAGTGGCTCATGAAGTAGTTGCAGACCGCCGCGATCAAAACGATGGCGATGAGCCCGAGGCGCAGGGTTCGACCGACGCACAGCACGGCGGCGACTGTGAAGGTGCCGGCGACGAGAATCGCGGCAAGCGTCGCGAACAGCATCAGCCCTGCGGGACGAAATGGGTACTCGATGTTAGTGCTCGCCAGCCGCCACAGCGCATCGTTCTGGAACAGAGCGATGTATAGGGATACCGCCAATACCAGCGCAGTCTCACCGAGGGCCAATTGTGGTCCGCGACGGCGGACAGCGCTGCGTGGCATGCGATTGCGAAGGGCGTAGAGCATGGCGCCATGTTCAGGCCTTCAACTTCAACAGCAGCTTGCGGTCTAGTTATATATTTTTAATGTGGCATCAGATCTTGCGTCACGATTTATCGGTGGGTTCGTGAGTACGGGCCGAGGAGGACATCTGCCCACGCATTGCCGTGAACTTGTCTGCCGTGAGTGTCCTAGCCACAAATGACGTTCGCAGTCATCGTGAACGCTCTTTAATGCGGTTTTAACTCAGCTTCGTGGTGATGTCTCGTGCGGGACCGGAAGGGTCAAAAGCAGACGTGCGCCGCGCACGCTGTCGGCGACGATGCAGTCGCCGCCGTGAAGGCGCGCACTTGCGCGGACAAGACTCAGGCCGAGGCCGAATCCCGGCGTGTTGCGCGAAAGATCGCCACGAAACAGTCGCTCGAAGACCCTTTCTCTATCGGCACTGATGATGCCCGGCCCCTCGTCCTGGACTTCGATCGTGACCTGCCCGGAGTGCTCGCGCAGAGACAGGTGGATGACGCCACCCTGCGGACTGAACTTGAGAGCGTTATCAAGCAGGTTGGTCGTGCTCTGGAATAGCAGATGACGATCACCGTTAACGGTGATGTTCTTGGATGGCATCTGAACCTCGATACGCTGATCGCCCTCTACTGCGATTGCCTCGCAGTAGGACACCGCGTCGTCGAGCACCCGGTTGAGCGCGACCGGCCCGAAGCGTGCCTTCAGCACGCCGGACTCGACAGTCGCCAGTTGTAGGAGCGCACTGAAGCTGTTTAGGACCTGATCCAGGTGGCGGATACTGGTAGCAAGAAAGTCCGGCAACTCTGCTGGCGGAGGCGGCGTGCTCAGCGCATCTTCCAGTGCCGCGCGCAGGCGCGTGAGCGGTGAGCGCAGATCGTGGGCGATGGCGTCAGTAGCGCTGCGGATCGCGGCGATCAGTTCGTTGATGCGATCTAGCATCTGGTTAAGCGTTCGGCTCAAGTCACCAAACTCATCACGCGAGTCGACAGCAGTCGGGATGCGGTAGCTCAGGTCGCCCTCGATGATCCGGCGCGCGCTGCGGTTGATGATGGAGACCTGTCGCAGTGCAGCACGGTTGACCAATGCGCCGCCAGTGATTGCGAGTACGAGGGCGAGTGCAAGGCCCCAGCCAGCAGCGCGCTGAAGTATCTCGCGTAGATGCACCTGCTCGTAGTTGTCGAGCCCGATCAGCAGGCGGCTTCCGTCCGATAACGTGACCGCGCGCATCAGCCATTCGGCATCCTTGCTGCGCGCGGTGTAGGGTAGTCGGATCTCACCGTTGTCGATCTTTAGCGCCTCGGGCCAGTTCGGCCAATGGCCGGCGAGCAAAGTGCCGTCCGGGGCTTCGAGCCGGTAGACGCGCGCCTGACTTTCGCTGTCGAACTCCTCACGCAACTCGATCAGGCCGCGAACGCCTTCGAGGCCGTCGATCTCGAAGTCCTTGCGCATGACATCAATCTCGGCATCGAGATCCTTGGCGAGATCGTCGCCCATTGAGCGATCCGCGAGCGTCACCACGAGCACAACGACGCCGATCGAACACATGCCGAACACCAGCGCGTTGAGCAGGCTCAGCCGCGTGGCAAGCCGACTGGGCAGCAGGCGGCTCAAGACCCCTCGCTTTCGCGCAGGCAGTAGCCGGCGCCACGAACGGTGTGGATCAGCGCTCTGGAGCCTGGTGGGTCAACCTTGGAGCGCAGACGGGAGATGTGTACGTCAATCACGTTTGTCTGCGGATCAAAGTGATAGTCCCAGACGCCCTCGAACAGCATCGTGCGGGTGACGACCTGCCCGGCGTGGCGCAACAGGTATTCGAGCAGACGGTACTCTTGCGGCTTTAGATCCAACAGCCTGCCGCTGCGGCGGACGCTATGCGACATCCGGTCCATTTCGAGATCAGCGATGCGCAGCACGCCATTTTCCATGCCTACGGTTGTGCGCCGAGTCACGGCCTCGATACGGGCGAGCAACTCGACAAACGCAAAGGGCTTTACGACGTAGTCGTCGCCGCCGGCCTTCAGGCCATGCACTCGATCGTCGATCTGCCCGAGGGCACTGAGGATAATTGCCGGCATCCGCTTGCCTGCTGCGCGCAGTGCGGTGATCACAGCCAGGCCGTCCATCTGCGGCAACATGCGATCGACGAGCAACAGATCGTAGTGCTCGGACACCGCCATGAACAGGCCGTCACGACCGGTGGCCGCGTGGTCCGTCGTATGTCCATGCTCGCGCAGTCCCTTGAGTACATACTGGGCCTGCTCGGCGTCGTCTTCGATCAACAGGATGCGCATGTTGTCCATGGTAGTCCAAGCGCCAGTGTACGGTTGAATAAACGCTGACTTATTCAGCGGACGCGCGATGCGCGTTATAGGCGCGGTTCTCGTAAAGCCAGGCTGGCAGCTGGACATCGGCGAGCAGGCGCCGGTGCGCCGCGGTGTCGGGTGGTGTCGACAGCATAAGTGCCCGGCTTTGCGGCGCGACTTGGTAGCGACGCGCTTCGCCGCCAGGCAGCAGCACGCTCAGGAAGTCGCTCTCGTAATGGGCGAAGATGTCGTTGAACTGCATCCACGCGCGCGGCGAATCGGTGCCTCCAAACTCCGGCAGGCTGCGATTGAGGTCACGACCCACGAACGGCACTTCAGCGGTGATGCCCATCAGCGAGAGCAGCGTAGGCGCAAGATCCACTTGGCTGGCGATGCTCGTGATTGTGGCTGGCTGCACGTCGGCGCCGACAAGCAGGCCGGGAATTCGGAACCGCGACAGCGGCACGATATCCTCGCCGTAGATGCGGACATCGTGGTCGGCGACGACCAGGATCAGCGTGTCTTTGAAGTAGGCCGATCGCGCCGCCTGATCCAGGAAGGCGCCGACCGCATAGTCGGCGTAGCGCACGGCGTTGCGTGCGGTTCGAGGATCACCATCGGGGACGATGCGGCCTTCCGGGTATTCGAAAGGCGTGTGGTTGGAGGAGGTGAAGACCAGACTGAAGAACGGCGTGCCCTCGTCATATAGCGCGCTCGCCCGATGCTGAGCCTTAGCGAGCAGATCTTCGTCGGACACGCCCCAGCTTCCGGAAAATATCGGATCGTCGTAGTCGTCTTGGTCGAAAACGGTACTGAAACCGTTGCCGAGGAAGAAACTTCGCATGTTGTCGAAATGCGACTCGCCTCCGTAGATGAACTCGCTGGTGTATCCCTGGTCGCGCAGCACGCTTGCGATCGTTGCGAAGTGCTTCTGTGACTTCTGGCGCTTGAGCACGCTTTGCGCGGGTGACGGCGGGAAGCCGGCGACGATCGCCTCCAGGCCGCGGGCCGAGCGCGTACCGGTCGCGTACAGGTTCTCGAACCACCAGCCACGCCGGCTCCAACGATCCAGTTGCGGCGTGTCGTCATGGTCGCCGCCAAGCTTCTTCGAGAAGCCAGCACCCATACTCTCCTGAACGACGATGATCAGATTTAAGGGCTTGTCGCGTGCCGCGACCGGTACCAAAGTGTGCAAGGTCGGTCGGTCCGGCGGCGCCGCCGCGAATGCCGGGTTGGCGCGGACCAGCGTCAGCAGCTCGTCGCTGCTCATGTGGCCGTAAATGGCGTCGATATCGGCCTCGTAGCGTGTCGCATAGAGCGCATAGCCGATGGTATACGTGCTGTTGAGCACGATCTGGTTGGCGGTGGTGTCGTCCCAACGGGCGAAGGTTGAGGGGTTGGCCGGGCGATGCTGCAGGCTGGAGCGGATCATCAGCACGCACAGCACGATCAGCAACGGCCATAGCCAGAGCAGCCGGCGGTTGTGCCGTGATGTGCCGGCGGCGTATGAGAACAGGCGCCAGCCGGACCACAGGCCGCCGCCGAGCGCGGTAATGCCGGCAATCAGCGAAAGGCGGAACGCGCTCCACAGCATAGGCAGCACTTCCTGTGGCCGACCCAGGTAGTCCAGCGCGAGGCGGTTGGGCCGCATCTGATACTCGTCGAGGAACGCCGGCGTGGCGATTTCGAGCATCAGCGCCAGCGCGAGCAGGCCGGTGAACCATGTTCTGGTCGCCAGATCCCAGACACGATGCCCGCGCTCGAACGCGGTGATCGGCAACAATAGGATCGGGGCTGCCAGGGCCCAGCCCAAAGTGATCAGATCAACCCTGATGCCGAGCCAGAATGCATCCTGGACGCCATCCACTGCCTGCAGGCGGTCGAAGTGCATCGCGATCAGCAAGCATCGCGCGATCATCCACATCAGCAGCGCCGCTGCTGAAAAGCGGGCCAGTTGCCGTAGAGGTTTCCTCGATGCAGCGAGGTGGGCTGAATTGAAGGAATTTGACTCGGAGGGCAAGCCTGCAGTCGGGGAAAGTTCGATCATGCTGCCATATTCATGGCGGCATACTTTCCAGAGCCTAATGGTTACGTGAACATTTTTTAATGTCTACTTTGTGTTCTGCAGATAATGCTGTGCGCCGACCGGCTGTGGCCGCAGATCAGCGCCTTTCTGGCCACGCTGAAAGCGCCCGTCAGCGGTGTCGGCAGACGCGGCGGCGGCGCCACGGCCTGATCCGCGCTGGCGGCACCGCTCAGGCCAGGAAGCCGCCGTCCACGGTGATGCAGCTGCCGGTGACGTAGCTGGAGGCATCCGCCACCAGGAACAGCACCGCCGGCGCGATCTCGGCCGGCTGGGCCATGCGCCTGAGCGGAATCTGCGGCAGGAAGTGCTTCAGCATCTCCTCGTTGCGGGTCAGCGCCGAGGCAAACCGGGTATCGGTCAGGCCCGGCAGTACCGCATTGACCCTCACCCCCCAGGGCGCGCATTCACGGGCAAAGGCCTGTGTCATGTTGATGACCGCGGCCTTGGTGATGGAATAGATGCCCTGATACGGCCCTGGCCGGATGCCGTTGATGCTGGCGATGTTGACGATGGCCCCGCCGCCGGTCTTTTTCATCAGCCGCGCCGCCAGCGAGCTGAGCTCGAAATAGCCCTTGATGTTCACCTGCAGGGTCTTGTCCACCATCGCCATGTCGGTATCGGTGATGGGGCCGAAGTAGGGATTGGTGGCGGCATTGTTGACCAGGATATCCAGCCGCCCCAGACGGGTTTCGACTTCCGTCATCAGATGCTTCAGCGCCGCAGAATCGCCCTGGTGCGCAGCGATGGCCGTGGCCTGACCGCCGGCCGCCTGGATGGACGCCGCCACCTGATCCAGGTCTGCCTGCTTGCGGCTGGAGACCACTACGTGCGCACCCTGCTCGGCGAGCAGCCGGGCGGTGGCCTCACCAATACCGCGTGAGGCGCCCGTGATCAGGGCCACGCGGCCGTTGAGATCGAACAATCGGGTAGCCATGACGCGCTCCGTTCAAGCGGGGGAGGGGACGGACGCATGCAGCCGGCGTCCGTAATAGATGAGGCCAAAGCCGAACAGGTACATGAGAATGCCGTAAACCGCCGACGGCACCGCCATCTCGGTATCGCCGAGCAGGGTCATCGCCACCAGCATGCCCAGCGTGCCGTTCTTGATGCCCAGCTCGGTGGCGATGGTCAGGCCATCCCGACGGGCCAACCCCGCCAGCCGCGCGCCCGCCAGACCCAGAAGGACGCCGCCGATGTTGAGCAGCGCACAGGCCGGACCGGATTCGATGAGCAGCCCACCCAGGCGGTCGCGGTTGGCGATGGAGATGCCGATGATCAGCAGCAGCAGCACCACTGCGCCGAACAGGCCCACCCAGCGGTCAGCCTTGGCTGCCAGGGCTGGATTGTGACCACGCACCGCCATGCCGATGGCGACCGGGATCAGGATCAGCACCGACAGCATGAGGACCGTCTGGCCCACGGGCAGGCGCACGGCCACGGCGTTATCGGTGAGCAGGTCCAGCGCCAGGTTCACCGAGACGGGCAGGGTGAGGATGGTGGCCAGACTGGCGATGACCGTGAGCATGATCGACAGCGCCACGTTGCCGCGCGCCATGAACGCCACCAGGTTGGAGGTGGTGCCGCCGGGGCAGGCGGCGATGATGATCAGGCCGATGGCGATGGCCGGCGTCAGCCCCAGCAGGTAGATCAGCAGAAACCCGATCAGCGGCATGCCCACCAGCTGCAGCACCGTGCCCAGGATCATGCCGCGGGGCGCACGCGCCTCCCGCTGGAAATCGGCCGGCGTGAGCGTCAGCCCCATGCCGATCATGATGATGAACAGCGCAATCGGCAGCCCGATCGCGATCATTGGACTTTGTTCCATGCCTCTCCCCGTATGGTTTTATGGATACCGCTCAGCGGCTGCGCTCAATGACCCGGCTGGCCACCTCGGACAGCACCGTGACGAACATGCCGAACATCTGGAATCTGGGATTGCGCGTCTGGCCCAGCTTGAAGCGGTAGTAGATCTGCTGCGCGATCACGCCCAGACGGAACAGGCCAAACACGTAATAGTAGTCCGGGTTGGGGACCGCCGTGCCGGTCCTTTCCGCATAGTAGTCAACGATCTGTTCGCGCGTGAGCATGCCCGGCAGATTGGAAGGCTGCATGCGCACCGCCTGCATGCGCGGCTCGTCACCCGGCTGTACCCAGTAGGCCAGCGACGAACCCAGGTCCATGAGCGGATCGCCCAGCGTCGCCATCTCCCAGTCCAGCACGCCGATGATGCGCTGGTGGTCGGTGGGGGAGAGCACCACGTTGTCGAAACGGTAATCGTTGTGGATGATGCCGGCCCGTGCGCTGTCGGCCGGTTGCTGGGCCTTGAGCCAGGCCATGATCTGCTCGCAGCGCGGCACGTCATCGGTCCAGGCTTTCTCGAAGCGCTCGCACCAGCCGCTGATCTGGCGCGCCACGTAGCCCTGCGGCTTGCCCATGTCGGCCAGCCCCGCCGCTTCGTAATCCAGCGTATGCAGCCGGATCTGGGTGTCCAGCAGGTTCAGGCACAGCTGGCGCGCCTGCTCGGGGGTGTAGCTCAGCCCGGCCGGCGGGTCACGGCGCAGGATCACCCCGGCGATCTTTTCCATCACGTAGAAATCGGAACCGATCAGCGAAGTGTCTTCGCAGTACGCCAGCGGACGCGGGCAGGGGAAGTGCGGATGCAGCCGCTGCAGGACGCGGAACTCGCGCCCCATGTCGTGCGCGCTCTTGGCCTTGGTCCCGGCCGGCGGACGGCGCAGGATCATCTCGCGGCCACCCACCTTCAGCAGGTAGGTCAGGTTGCTGGCGCCTCCCGCGAACTGCTGCAGCTCCGCCGGTCCGTCCGGCAGATCCGACACCTGCGACCGCAGAAACGGCAGAATCGCCCCCGGATCAAAGGCATTCTCATCACGGACCTTGCCGGGTGCGTCCAGGGTGGCACTGCTGCTCATGCGGCTCCTCGATCAATGCGTATGAGTGCTGCATGGTATGCAATGCGCCCGCGGATTGTCTTGGCCCAGCGCGCTCACCACCAGGCCTCAGGGCCAAGTCCGGACTCAAGTCAAGGTCGAAGACAGTACCGGTTGAGGTTTGAGGTCCAGGCTCGCACCAATGACTTTACTCGACCACGTGTCGCAGTCCATCTACGTAGAAAGTTCATAATGTATAAAACGTGATCTTGCCGCAGTTTCCACGTTTCTACTGAATACCAGCGGTATAAACACGCTGCGAAGGGCTCTTGGCCCATCTTTCATAGCGTGCTTTTCTGAGTTCAGAGACACCCGCCCGAAAATCAAGGAAAGCATCCCGTTTCTTTTGATTTCTTGCCCCGTGGGCCAGTGCCAGCAGAACCCACTGGAAAGCCCCTTCATTCAGCAGTAAAGACAGTTTCATCGCGAAAAACGGGGACATTGGACGGCGGCCCTTGCGGACATGGCACACGTAACCGGGGGAGACGCCCGTTACCTGTGCGGTTTTCCAGTCTGACCCGGTTTTTGCCTTCGCCTGGTCGAGGGCGATAGCGCAAATCCGCGCAGCGGCCATCCGCTGCCGTTCTAGGGCCGCCGTCCGCCGCTTGGCGGCCAGCTGCTGCCGCCGGTTCAAGAAAACACTCCTACAGGGGCGCAGGTTCGACGATGGCACCGGGGGGCGGGGGCAGGGCCCCCGCGCTCACCGGCGCGTCTGGCGGGCCTGCCGGAGGCCCGGGCGCGACCACCGGCCCCCCAGCTCCTGCCACCCATGCCCGCGCCTCGGGGACGTTTCATGGGGGGCATGGCAGGGACCCCCTTCGAGTGCCCGGGCCAGCGAGCGAAGCGAGCGGCCCGGGCACTGGGCTTGTCTCTATATCAACAACGGGACAGAACACCCCCCCATTCCCTGCATGAAACAGGGCTCCGGGGGCCATGCTGCACCGCCGCAACCGACCCCGGGGGAGCCCCCTGCGGGAGCTCGGACAGGGGCCCTGCTGCCGCCCCCTCACCGGCACCCCCCGGCCGCCCCGGCTTCGCCCCCGTCCGTGGCCGCGTCTTCAGGCTCCATGTCTACAAGGGGACAGGTGCCCGGATTCCCGGCCGGCGTGCGCTGA
>JBKHXN010000103.1:0-10856 GCA_046565985.1 Gammaproteobacteria bacterium | reverse complement strand
TGATGGCGACCTCGGCGGCGCGTGCGTCGCCGTTGAGCACGCTGTAGCGCGCCACCCCCACGCCGGGCTCCTCGGGCTTTTCCAGATTCACGCAGCCCCAGGCGGCATGCTGTTTCTGGTCCAGGCGAGTGAGCTGGTGCAGCTGTTCGTCGCTGAGCTGGGTCACGTCATGGAATCCGCGACGCCGGCGCGCGAGCTGCGAGAGCCGGGCAAATCCCTCGCGCAGGCGCGGGCCGTCCTCCGGCCGCAGCGGACGGGCCAGCACCGGCGTGCCGTCGTCCAGCCGGAAATGAAAGGCCTCGCGCAGCTTGGGGGTCTTCCAGGCATCGAAAAACATCGGGGTCTCCGGGCAACGGGCGCAGGACGCCCTCAGTGATCGGGGTGGATGTCGAGCAGATCCAGCGGATTCTCGCGGTACGGCCCGCCGGCCGTGTCGTTGTCCAGCCCGTAGTCCACGGGCTCGATGTCGAGCGCGCCGGAATAGTCCTCGGGCGGTGCGCAGGGCCGGGCGCTGAGTTCCAGCCAGCTGTCGAAATCGAATTCCTCCAGGGCACCGTCGAAGTGCTGCACCAGCACCAGCTCGTTCTCGGGATCCACACCGACGATCTCGAAGGGATCGCCGCCCGCCGTGTACCACTCCCCGACCGATACTTCCCTGAGCCATTCCGCCATCGCCATCACTCCCCGCGCGCAGCGCGTTTGATTGGACGATGTCTTTGTTCTACGCCGGTTGCCGGACGGGTTCAAGCCCCGCGCGCGAACTGTGACCGCCAAGCGGTTGAATCGCGGGAAACTGTCAGGGGCAGGGAATGGTGTAGCGCTGGTGGATGGCCTCGATGCCCGCCAGCACCGGCGCGTCCAGCTGCACCTCCACGCTGGCGATGTTGGCGGCCAGCTGCTCCAGCGTGGTCGCACCGATCAGCGTGCTGCTGACAAACGGCCGGGTGTTGACGAAAGCCAGCGCCATCTGCGCCGGATCCAGCCCGTGCTGGCGGGCCAGCGCCACATATTCCGCGGTGGCGGCCAGGCCCTGCGGCCGGTTGTAGCGCTGGAAGCGGCTGAACAGCGTCAGCCGCGTGCCCTCCGGCCGGGCACCGTCGAGGTACTTGCCGCTGAGCATGCCGAAGGCCAGCGGCGAGTAGGCCAGCAGGCCGACCTGCTCGCGGTGGGCAAATTCCGCCAGGCCCACCTCGAAGCTGCGGTTGAGCAGGCTGTAGGGGTTCTGGATACAGGCCACGCGCGGCAGCCCCAGCGCCCGTGACAGGCGCAGGTATTCGGCGACGCCCCAGGGCGTTTCGTTGGAGATGCCGATGTGCCGCACCTTGCCCGCCTGCTGCAGCTCGGCCAGCGCCGCCAGGGTCTCGGCGATGGGTGTGGCGGCCTCGTCCTCGTGCTGGTAGCCCAGGCGGCCGAAGTAATTGGTGCCCCGTTCCGGCCAGTGCACCTGGTAGAGATCGATGTAATCGGTCTGCAGACGGCGCAGGCTGGCTTCACAGGCGGCGAGGATGCTGGCGCGGTCCAGCCGGGTACCCCCGCGCAGATAGGAAAAATCGCCCGGCCCGGTGACCTTGCTGGCGAGGATCACCTCCGGGCGTCGGCCACTGCGCTTGAACCAGCTGCCGATGTACTGCTCGGTGCGGCCCTGGGTCTGCGCCCGGGGCGGCACCGGGTACATCTCGGCGGTGTCGAAGAAATTCACGCCCTGTGCCAGGGCGTAGTCCATCTGTGCGTGGGCTTCGGCCTCGCTGTTCTGCTCGCCCCAGGTCATGGTGCCCAGGCCGATGAGGCTGATCTCCAATCCGGTCTGTCCCAGCGGGCGGTAGTGCATGCGGCCTCCTCAGAGTGCGTTGGCGCGCGCCAGCATCAATTGTTCCACGGCGGGCTTGAGGATCAGCTCCATGGCCAGGCCCATCATCGGGCCCGGCACCACCAGGGTCTGCGGCCGGGACTGGTAGGCGCCACCGATCTCGCGCAGCAGCAGGTCGAAGTCCGGCGAGACACGGCAGTGGTCGTTGAAGTGGATCACCACCAGGCTTTCCTCCAGGGTGGGAATCTCGCGCACCATGAAGGGATTGGAGGTATCCACCAGCGGCACGCGCTGGAAGTTGATGTCGGTGCGCGAGAACTGCGGGGTGATGTGATTCACGTAGTCGGGCATGCGCCGCAGGATGGTTTTCATCACCTCCTCCGGGCGGTAGCCGCGCTCGTCGGTATCGCGCTTGACCTTCTGGATCCACTCCAGATTGATCACCGGCACCACGCCGATCAGCAGATCCATGTGACGGGCGATGTTCACCTCGTCGCCGACGAAGCCGCCGTGCAGGCCCTCGTAGAACAGCAGATCGGTGCCGGGCGCCAGCCGCTCCCAGGGCGTGAATGTGCCGGGCGCCTGGCCGGCCTCGCGTGCCTCGGCTTCGGTGTGCAGATAGCGGCGCAGCATGCCGGTCCCGTACTCGCCGTACTCGCGCAGGAAGGCTTCCAGGCGTTGCAGCAGGTTGCCGGCCGGGCCGAACAGGGAGAAGTTCTCACCGCGGATGCGCGCCCGCTCCACGGCCGCGCGCAGCTGCTCGCGGTCGAGCGCGTGAAAGGCGTCGCCCTCCACGATCACCGGGCGCAGGCCCAGGCCTGCGCTGATATCGGCGAACACGCGCAGCGCCGTGCTGGTACCGGCCCCGCTGGAGCCGGTGACGCCGACGATGGGATGGCGTGCGCTCATGACTAGACCCTGACGTAGGCCAGATCGAATACCGCGTGGCCCAGGCGCTCGCCGCGCGCCTCGAAGCGCGTCCTGGGCCGGGTGGCCGGGCGCGGGGCGTAGCCGTTGCCGGGCGCGAGGTTGCGCAGATCGGGGCAGGCGTTGAGCACGTCGAGCATCTGCTCGGCATAGTCGGCCCAGTCGGTGGCCAGCAGCAGACAGCCGCCAACCTTGAGCCGGCGCGCCGCCAGGTGGGCGAATTCCGGCTGGATCAGCCGCCGCTTGTGATGGCGCTTCTTGTGCCAGGGATCGGGGAACTGGATCACCAGCTCGTCCAGCACGGCATCGCCGAGCTGCTCCTGGAGCAGGCTCACCGCGTCGTGCGCGGCGACACGCAGGTTGGAAAGGCCGGCCGCTTCCGCGCGGATCAGCAGGCGGCCGACTCCGGGGCGGTGCACTTCCACGCCGATGAAATCACGATCCGGCTCGGTGCTGGCGCGTGCCAGCAGGTAGTCGCCACTGCCGAAGCCGATCTCCAGCACCAGCGGCGCCTCGCGGCCGAAATACTGGCGGGGCTCGATGGGTGCGCCGGGCTCCAGCCCGTAGCGCGGCCAGAGCGCATCGAGGGCGCGCTTCTGGCCGTCGGTCATCCGCCCTTCACGCCGCACGAAGGAGCGGATGCGGCGCAGCGGCGCGGCCGCCTCGCTCATGTGCTCAGACCTTCCAGCGGAGAGGAGGCGCTGGCGTAGCGGCGGCGCGGCATGCGCCCGGCGAGAAAGGCCTCACGTCCTGCCTCGATGCCCTTGCGCATGGCGCTGGCCATCAATACCGGATCGCGCGCCTCGGCGATGGCGGTGTTCATCAGCACGCCGCTGCAGCCCAGTTCCATGGCGATGGCCGCGTCGGAGGCGGTCCCCACGCCGGCGTCCACGATGATCGGTACCTGCGCGTTTTCCACGATGCTGAGAATGTTGTAGCGGTTCTGGATGCCCAGGCCCGAGCCGATGGGCGCGGCCAGCGGCATCACCGCCACGCAGCCCAGCTCTTCCAGCCGCTTGCAGGCGATGGGATCATCGCTGCAGTACACCATCACCTCGAAACCGTCGGCGACCAGGCGCCGCGCGGCCTCCAGGGTGGCGGGCATGTCGGGGTAGAGGGTGCGCGCGTCGCCCAGCACTTCGAGCTTGACCAGGCGGTGGCCGTCCAGCAGCTCGCGCGCCAGCTGGCAGGTCCGCACCGCGTCGTCGGCGGTGTAGCAGCCGGCGGTGTTGGGCAGCAGGGTGTAGCGCGAGGGCGGGATCACGTCGAGCAGGTTGGGCTCGCCCGGCATCTGGCCGATGTTGGTGCGGCGGATCGCCACGGTGACGATCTCGGCGCCGCTGGCCTCGATGGCCGCGCGGGTCTGTTCCATATCTCGGTATTTGCCGGTACCGACCAGCAGCCGCGAACGGTACGGGCGGCCCGCGATCACGAGCGCATCGGAGTTTTTCATGGTCTGGGTGGGCCGTCGCACCGACGTGCGATCACACAAAGGCGCGATAATGGAGCGGGTGATGGGAATCGAACCCACGCTATCGGCTTGGGAAGCCGAAGTTCTACCATTGAACTACACCCGCTTCGGGATGTGGAGACAAAGTTTAATGCAGATCATCGTCAACGGCGAAACCCGCCCCCTGCCACCGGGCCAGACCCTGCTGGATCTGCTGCAGGCGCTGCAGCTGGACGGCCGGCGCCTGGCGGTGGAGCTCAACGGCACCATCCTGGCCCGCTCACAGCACGGCCAGACCCGCCTGGCCGACGGCGACCGGCTGGAAATCATCCACGCCGTGGGCGGCGGCTGAACGGAATTTAGCCTGCGGACCGCGGTCCCTGCACCACCCTGCCAATCCTTTCATTCTGACTCCCCGGACAATTCACATGGCCAGACCCCTGAAGATCCTCCTCATCGCACTGGGCAGCCTGTTGCTGCTGGTGGTGGCCACCGCGGTGGCGCTGCCCCTGCTGTTCGACCCCAACGACTACCGCGAGCAGATCGCCACACAGGTGAAGAAGGCCACCGGGCGCGATTTCCGCCTGGGGCAGATCGGACTCAAGGTGTTTCCCTGGATCAAGGTACGGGTGGAAGACGCCGCGCTGGGCAACGCCGAGGGTTTCGGCGAAGCGCCCTTTGCCGCCATCAGCGAGCTGGATGTGGGCATCAAGCTGCTGCCGCTGCTGCTGGACCGCCAGCTGGAAATCTCCACCGTCACCCTGCGCGGCCTGCGCCTGAACCTGGCCCGCGACGCAAACGGCAAGACCAACTGGGATGACCTGGCACAGCCGGCCGAGGGCAAGACCCCGCCCGCCCCGGAGCCCAAAGCCGAAGACACGGCGCCCGGCCTGCCCTTTGCCAGCCTCAACGTGGAAGGGGTACGCATCGAGGATGCAGCCATCGACTTCAAGGACGCCGCCGCCGGCAACCGCTACCAGGTGGAGCAGTTCTCGCTGCGCACCGGAGCGCTCGCCATCGGCCAGCCCTTTGACCTGCAGACCCGCTTCCTGGCACGCATCCAGGAACCCGCCCTGAACCTGGACGTGGATCTGCAGAGCGGCGTGGCGCTGGATATGGACACGCAGCGCCATGCGCTGCGCGGCCTCAAGCTGACGGTCAAGGCCAACGGCAAGCAGCTGCTGGCCGGGCAGGACCTCAATACCACGCTCACCCTGTCGGGGGATCTTGCGGCCGACCTCGCCGCCGGCACCGCCCAGCTGGCCGGGCTCGCCCTCAGCGCCGCCGGTGTGGACATTGGCGCTGATCTCGCCGTGAGCGGCATTGGCAGCGAGCAGATGCGGGTACAGGGCCCGCTGCAGATTGCGCGCTTCAACCCCAAGCAGCTGCTCAAGGCGCTGGGCCAGGAAGCCCCCGCCACCGCCGATCCGCAGGCGCTGACCGGCCTGGCGCTGCAGGCCCGGCTGGGCGCCACCCCCACCAGCCTCAAGCTGGATGATCTGAAGATCCAGCTCGACCAGAGCAGCGCCAGCGGCAGCCTCAACGTGCGCGACTTTGCCAGCCAGGCAGTGCAGTTTGCGCTCAAGGTGGATGCATTTGACGCCGACCGCTACCTGCCGCCCAAGGGCGCCCAGGCCGCACCCGCTGGCGAAACCTCCGGCAGCAGCACCCCCATCAACGAGCTGCCGCTGCCCAACGCGGTGCTCGACGCACTCAACGTGGAAGGCACGCTCAACCTCGCCCAGCTCAAGGTAAGCGGCCTCACGCTCACCGATGCGCAGGTGAAGCTCGCCGGCGGCAAGGGCGAGATCAAGCGCCAGGAGATTGCGGCGCGGCTCTACGGCGGCAGCATCACGCTCAACAACCGCTTTACCCCGGGCCAGCGGAACACCGGCAGCTACGCCCTGAGCACCGAGCTCAAGGCGCTGGAGGCCGCCGGCTTCCTGCGCGACCTGCTGGGCAAGGATTACGTCAGCGGCCTGGCCAATGTACGGCTGGACCTGAGCGGCAGCGGCGCCACGGTGGGCGACCTGCGCCGCGCGCTGGGCGGAGAGGCGGGCTTCAAGGTGGAGAATGGCGCGATCAAGGGCTTCAACCTCGGGCAGTCGCTGCGCAAGGCCCAGGCGGCGCTCGCCGGCAATCTCAACTACAGCGAGGACGCGCCGCGCCAGACCGAGTTCGGCAACCTCAGTGGCACCGCGCGCATCGCCCAGGGCGTGCTGCGCACCGAAACCCTCACCGGCGCCAACCCGCAGTTCCGCCTCAGCGGCAGTGGCGAGATCGACCTGTTCAAGGAAACCATCAACTTCCTCGCCAAGCCCACGGTGCTCGATACCGGCAGCACCGGCAGCAAGGGGCTGGAGCAGCTGCGCGGGCTGGCCATCCCCATCCAGCTCACCGGCAACCTGTTTGATCCCAAGGTGCGGATCAACCTGCAGGACGTGCTCAAGGCGCAGGCGCGCGACGCCGCCGGTGCACGGCTGGACACCGAGAAAGAGAAGGTCAAGGATCAGGTGCGCGAGAAGATCGAGGAAAAGATCGGCCCCGGCGTCAGCGACCTGTTCCGCGGCCTGCGCAAGAAACCGCAGCCTTCGCCGCCGCCCGCCGAGTCCGCACCGCAGCAGGACGCCGCCGGCAGCAGCTGATGGCGGACTTCGCCGCCGCCCTGCTCGACTGGTTTGACCGCCACGGCCGGCATGACCTGCCCTGGCAGCACCCGCGCACCCCGTACCGCGTGTGGGTGTCGGAGATCATGCTGCAGCAGACGCAGGTGGCGACGGTCATCCCCTACTTCCAGCGCTTCCTGCAGCGCTTTCCCGACGTGGCGACGCTGGCCGCCGCGCCGGCCGACGACGTGCTCGCGCACTGGTCGGGCCTGGGCTACTACGCCCGCGCGCGCAACCTGCACCGGGCCGCACGGCAGATCATGGCTGCCCACGGCGGCGAGCTGCCGCAGACCCTGGACGCGCTGACCGCGCTGCCGGGCATCGGGCGCTCCACTGCCGGCGCCATCCTCGCCCAGGCCTGGGGGCTGCGCGCCGCCATCCTCGACGGCAACGTGCGCCGCGTGCTCGCCCGCCACGCCGCCGTGGCCGGCCACCCCGGCCTGCCCGCCGTACAGAAAACCCTGTGGGCCGAAGCCGAGACCCGGCTGCCGGACACACGCCTGGCCGATTACACCCAGGCCCTCATGGACCTGGGCAACCGCGTCTGCACCGCGCGCCAGCCGCACTGCACCGCCTGCCCGGTGGCTGCGGGCTGCGCCGCGCACGCGCAGAACCGGGTGGCGGAATTCCCCAGCCCCCGGCCCCGGCGCGCGCGCGGCACGCAGCAGGCGCTGCTGCTGCTGATCCAGGACCCGCAGCAACGCCTGCTGCTGGAGCGCCGCCCGCCCGCCGGCATCTGGGGCGGCCTGTGGTGCGCGCCCCTGGTGGCCACCGGCGGGGACTGGCGGCAAGCCTGCGCCGAGCGGGGTCTGGAGATCACCGGCGATCGCGCCCTCACCCCCGTGCAGCACGCCTTCACCCACTTCGACCTGCGCCTGGACCCGCTCTGCGTACAGACACGCACCGCGACCGCCCTGCAGGACAGCGCCACCGCATGGCTTACAATCCCGCAGGCGCTGGCGCTGGGCCTGCCCGCGCCGCTGCGCCGATTGCTGGAAACCTCCACCCTGGCCCCGGAACCCGCCACATGCCCCGAACCGTTCACTGCATAAAACTGGGGATCGACGCCGAAGGCCTCGACCGGCCACCCTACCCCGGCGCGCTCGGCCAGCGTATCTACGAGCAGGTCTCCAAACAGGCCTGGCAGGGCTGGATCGAGCACCAGACCCGCCTCATCAACGAATACCGGCTGGCCCTGGCCGACGCCAAGGCACGCCAGTTCCTCGCCGCCGAGATGGAGAAATACTTCTTCGGCGGCGAGCTGGCGCAGACCAGCTACGTCCCCCCGTCCGGCAGCCACTGAGCCGCGCCTTTTCCTTGACGGCGACCCCTCGCACAGCTTTAATACGCGCCCTTTCGCGCAGCACGCGGCCAAGTAGCTCAGTCGGTAGAGCAGGGGATTGAAAATCCCCGTGTCGGCGGTTCGATTCCGTCCTTGGCCACCATCTGTCCCCCATCTGTATGGGCCTCCCCGCCTCCGGACCCGGTGCCTGCGCGGGTGCACCGTGCCCAGACTTGCGTAATGCCGTGTTCCGCGCGAGGCTGCAGACCCCAACCGACGATCCGATCCGATGTCCCTGACGCTTGTCCTGAGCCTGCTGCTGGCCGTGCTTGGCATGGGGTTGATCGGCCTGATCGTGCTGCTGCTGTCCCGGCGTCGTGGCGGCGGGCTGCTGACGGAGCACCTGGCGTCGGCCCAGACGCAGCTGCGGGATGAATTCTCGCGGCTGCGTCAGGAGCAGGCCGAGCTACACCGTCAGCAGCGCGCCGAGCTGGCGCAGAGCCTCAGCCAGTTTGCCCAGGCGCTGACGCGGCCGGTGGAGCGGCTCACCGATTCCAACACCGAACGCCTCAACGAGTTGCGGCAGACACTGGAAACCCGGCTGAAGGAGTTGCAGGCCGAGAACAGCGCCAAGCTCGAGGAGATGCGGCGCACGGTGGACGAGAAGCTGCATGCCACGCTGGAACGGCGCCTGGGCGAATCGTTCAAGCTGGTGAGCGAGCGCCTGGAACTGGTGCACAAGGGGCTGGGGGAGATGCAGAGCCTCGCCACCGGCGTGGGGGACCTCAAGCGCGTGCTCACCAACGTCAAGGCGCGCGGCATCTTCGGCGAGACCCAGCTGGCGGCGCTGCTGGAGCAGGTGCTCACGGTGGACCAGTACGCCGCCAACATCGCCACCCGGCCGGGGGGGAACGAGCGCGTGGAATTTGCCATCCGTCTGCCGGGTCGTGGCGGGGACGACTCCCCGGTGTGGCTGCCGATCGACGCCAAGTTCCCGCGCGAGGATTACGAGCGCCTGCTGGAAGCGCAGGAACGTGCCGACGCACCGGCCGCGGCCGAGGCGGCGGCGGCGCTGGAAAAGCGCATCCGGCTGGAGGCCAAGAGCATCGCGGAGAAGTACCTGAGCCCGCCGCACACCACGGATTTCGGCCTCCTGTTCGTCCCCACCGAGGGCCTGTACGCCGAGATCCTGCGGCGACCGGGGCTGTTCGAGGCCCTGCAGCGGGAGCACCGCGTGACCGTGGCCGGGCCCACCACCCTGCTGGCCCTGCTCAACAGCCTGCAGATGGGCTTCCGCACGCTGACCATCGAGAAGCGCTCCAGCGAGGTCTGGCAAATCCTGGGCGCGGTCAAGACCGAGTTCAGCCGCTTCGGCGAGGTGTTGGAGAAGGTCAAGAAGAAGCTCGACGAGGCGTCCAACCACATCGACCAGACCGGCGTGCGCACGCGCGCCATCGAGCGGCGCCTGCGCACGGTGCAGGAACTGCCCCAGGCCGAGACCGCCCAGCTGCTGGGCGGTGATACGGGCAGCGAGCCGGAAGAGCCCTGAGCGCTACAGCACCAGCTTTTTGAGCTGGTTCTGCATCTGCACCGCGTGCACCAGGGTGATGCCGGCCTTCATCGCCGCCGCCACGTGCACGGCCTCCATCATCTGTTCCGGGTTGGCGCCGGCCTCCAGGCAGGCGGTGGTGTAGGCGTCTATGCAGTAGGGGCATTTCTCGGAATGCGAGATGGCGAGCGCGATCAGGGCCTTCTCGCGCTTGGTCAGCGCGCCGTCGGCGGCCGTGACCTGGCCGTAGTACTTGAAGAATTCGTCGGCCAGCGCCTTGCCGTGTTCACCGATCTTGCTGAATTTCTTGAGATCGTCCGATTCGTAATAGTGGCTCATGGGGGTCTCCGGCAGGGGGCAGGCGGGCTACACTAGCGAATCCCCGCGTTTTCGTCCTCCGTCATGCCCGCTTCCCGCGTCACGCCTCCCAAGATCGGCTTCGTCTCCCTGGGCTGTCCCAAGGCCCTGGTGGATTCCGAGCGCATCCTCACCCAGCTGCGGGCCGAGGGTTACGCCACCGCCGCCAGCTACAACAAGGCCGACGTGGTGATCGTCAACACCTGCGGCTTCATTGATTCGGCCGTGGCGGAATCGCTGGACGCGATCGGCGAGGCGATGGCGGAAAACGGCAAGGTCATCGTCACCGGCTGCATGGGGGTGGGCGCCAAGCGCGATCTGATCCGCGAGAAATTCCCGGACGTGCTCTCCATCAGCGGCCCGCAGGATTACACCTCAGTGATGCACGCCCTGCACCAGGCGGTACCGCCGCAGCACGACCCGCGCTTTGACCTGCTGCCGCCGCAGGGCATCAAGCTCACGCCCCGGCATTACGCCTACCTGAAGATTTCCGAGGGCTGCAACCACAAGTGCAGCTTCTGCATCATCCCCAGCATGCGCGGCAAGCTGGTCTCAAGGCCCGTGGCCGAGGTGCTGACCGAGGCCGAGAAGCTGGTCAGGGCCGGGGTGAAGGAACTGCTGGTGATCTCGCAAGACACCAGCGCCTACGGCGCCGATCTCAAATACCAGGGCGGCCACTGGCGCGGGCAGGCGTACGACACGCGCCTGTACGACCTGTGCAAGGGCCTGGGCGAGCTGGGCGTATGGACGCGCCTGCACTACGTCTATCCCTACCCGCACGTGGACCAGATCATCCCGCTGATGGCCGAGGGCAAGGT
>JBKHXN010000102.1:0-15247 GCA_046565985.1 Gammaproteobacteria bacterium | reverse complement strand
CGACGGCCTGATTGAGAAAATCGAAGACCACAAGCTCAAGGTGCCGCGCGGCGACCGCAGCGGCGCGGTGGTGGAGCCCTACCTCACCGACCAGTGGTTCGTGGACCTCACCCGCAAGGACGAGAAGGGGGGCTGGACCCAGATCGTCAAGCCGGCGCTGGACGCGGTGGCATCCGGCCGCATCCAGTTTGTGCCGGACAACTGGAAGACCACTTACTTCCACTGGCTCAACAACATCCAGGACTGGTGCATCAGCCGCCAGCTGTGGTGGGGCCATCGCATCCCGGCCTGGTACGACGAGGCGGGCCGGATTTACGTGGGCCGCAGCGAGACCGAGGTAAGGCACAAGCACCAGCTCTCCGCCGATCTGCCGCTCAGGCAGGACGAGGATGTCTTCGACACCTGGTTCTCGTCCGATATCTGGCCCCTGGCCACACAGGGCTGGCCGGCGAATACCGAAGCGCTGAAGAAGTACTACCCCAGCAGCGTGCTGGTGACGGGCTTCGACATCATCTTCTTCTGGGTGGCCCGCATGGTGATGATGGGCCAGTATTTCATGCAGGACGTGCCGTTCCGCGAGGTGTACATCACCGGCCTGGTGCGTGACCCGGAAGGCAACAAGATGTCCAAGTCCAAGGGCAATGTGCTGGATCCGCTGGACGTGGTGGACGGCATCTCGCTGGACGAGCTGGTGAAGAAACGCACCACCGGGCTGATGAAACCGGAGACCGCGCCCAGGATCGAAGCCAAGACGCGCAAGGATTACCCCAAGGGCATCGCGCCGGTGGGCGTGGACGCGCTGCGCTTCACCTTTGCCGCGCTGGCCACCAACGGCCGCGACATCCGCTTCGACGCCGGCCGCGCCGAGGGCTACCGCAACTTCTGCAACAAGATCTGGAATGCGGCGCGCTATGTGCTGATGCAGTGCGCCCCCTCTGCCCAACCCCTCCCCCACGAGGGGGGAGGAGCATTCATTCCCTCTCCCCTTGCGGGAGAGGGTCAGGGAGAGAGGGGCTTTGAACTCTCCGTCGCCGACCGCTGGATCATCTCGCGTCTGCAAAAAGTCGAGGCAGAAGCGCAGGCGCACATCGCTGCCTACCGCTTCGACCTGCTGGCACAGGCGCTGTACCAGTTCATCTGGAACGAGTACTGCGACTGGTACCTGGAGCTCTCCAAGCCCGCCCTGCAGAGCGGCAGCGCCAGTGAGCAGCGTGGCACCCGCCGTACCCTGGTGCGGGTGCTGGAAGCGGCCCTGCGGCTGCTGCACCCGCTGATGCCCTTCATCACCGAAGACATCTGGCAACGCGTGGCGCCGCTGGCGGGCCGCAGCGGCGACAGCATCATGCGCCAGCCCTACCCGCAGGCGCAGCCGGAGAAGCTGGACCCGGCGGCCGAGGCCGATATCGAGTGGCTCAAGGCCCTGATCCTGGGCGTGCGGCAGATCCGCGGCGAGATGGACATCCCGCCCGGCAAGCTGCTGCCGCTGCTGCTGCAGAACGCCGGCAGTGAAGACCGCGCGCGGGTGCAGCGCCTGGGCGCCAGCATCCAGTTCCTGGCCCGGGTGGAAGCACCGCAGTGGGTGGAAGCAGAGGCGCCGGAATCCGCCGTCGCGCTGCTCGGCGACATGCGCCTGCTCGTGCCCATGGCCGGCCTGATCGACAAGGACGCCGAACTGGCGCGCCTGGACCGCCAGATGGCCAGGCTGGAGGGCGATCGGCTCAAGACCGAGGCACGCGTGAGCAATCCCAATTTCGGCAAGGCGCCCGAGGCGGTGCAGAACCAGGCCCGCGAGCTGCTGGCCCGCCAACAGCAGGATCTGCAGCGCCTGGCCGAGCAGCGGGCGCGGATCGAGGCCCTTTGATGCGCCTGCTGCTGGTCGCCGGGTTCCTGCTGCTGGAGGGCTGGCTGTTGGCACGGGCCGTGCAAGCCCTCGGTGGCTGGCCGGTAGCGCTCTGGACGCTGCTGACCGCGGCCCTGGGGCTGTACGTGATCCGCCGTCAGGGGCTGGCGACGCTGCGCCTGATCCAGCAGGCCACCACCCGCGGCGAGCTGCCGGCGCGCGAGTGGCTGGAAGGCCTGCTGCTGTTCGCGGCCGGCCTGCTGCTGGTCCTGCCCGGCCTGCTGCTGGACGCGGTG
The DNA here is from genome assembly GCA_046565985.1 of Gammaproteobacteria bacterium. Lineage (GTDB taxonomy): Bacteria > Pseudomonadota > Gammaproteobacteria > Nevskiales > Nevskiaceae > Polycyclovorans. The sequence goes on along the minus strand of JBKHXN010000102.1, from coordinate 13,111 downwards.
GCGCTGGGGCTGCTGTTGTCCTGGGGCCTGCGCCGGCGCCTGGGCGCGCGGCTCTACGCCGGAATGGCGCGCTCGCGCCCGGACCTGCGCCAGCCGGTCACCCTGGAAGGCGAGTACCGGCACAAACCCTGAGCGAAGCGGCTCAGGTCCGCTGGCGCACTACCCGCAGGCGCGCCTTGGGCGAGGCCTGGCGTGACGGGGCCGCCGGTTCGGTCAGGCGTTCCAGGCGTTCCACGCAGGCATCCAGCGTCTGGCTGATCAGCGTCTGGTTGCGGATCATCTCGATCCGCGGCCAGGTGGCGCGCTCCCCTTCCAGCATGAAGCGCTTGATGGATTCCATGCTGGGATTGGTGGTGACGTTGGCGTACCGCCACAGGCTCACCTCGGGGAAGATGTTGATATTGCCGCGGTAATCCTGGTCGAGGATGGCGCTGGCGGTATCCAGCGTCTTGCGCAGACCGCCGAAGGGTGTGGTGCCGCGCACCAGATCCACCACGTTCTTGGCGCTGCCCAGTGCGCTGGAACGGGCGAATTCCCGCGCCGAGTTGAGCAGGCCGCGCCGGCCCGGCTCGCTCTTGCTGATGAAGGGCAGCACATGCGGATTGGTCTGGCTGACGATGAAGTGGTTGACGTTGTGCAGGCGGCGCATGCGCAGGGTGGGCAGGTCGGACTTGAGCGATCCGTCGTTCCAGCGCAGCAGCGGCATGTAGGGCACGCGGGCGCTGTTCTCGTCGCGCGTCATCAGCATCACCGGCGGGAACAGCAGCGGCACCGCGCAGGACGCCAGCACCGCTTCGCGCAGGTAGAGGTAGGGAAACGTGAGGTGGTTCAGCAGGCGCGGCGGCTGGTTGAGGCCGGCGGGCGAGACGGTGATGTTGACGATGCGCCCGGACAGCTGGTGTGCCTCCTCGAAAGTCAGGTCCTTGACGTTCTTGGCGATGGCGCGCTTGAGCTGGCCCTGATCCATCAGCCCGCCGCGACGCAGGATGTGCCGCAGCGGCAGGATGCGCCAGAAGCTGTAGTAGGCGTTTTCCGGGTCGAGCAGCTCTTCCACCTCGTCGGTACTGCGCGTACCGACCGTGGCCGCCACCACCGAACCGGCGCTGGAGCCCGACATGACCGAGGGCAGCACGCCCTCGCGGTACAGCGCCTTGACCACGCCCACATGGAACAGACCCAGGGTGGCGCCGCCCGAGAGCATCAGCGCCGAGCGGCCGTAGGACTGCGCCAGTTCATGGAAGAAACGCAGCTTCTCGTGGTGTGGAATCTCCGGATGGTCGAGTTCCACCAGGGCTTCGAGCGCCGCACTGACCTCGTTGACGTATTCGGCGACCAGCTGCTTGGTGCCCAGCAGCGCCACGCCGTAGAGCTCGGGATTGCCGAGGTTGCCCAGGTTCCAGTGCAGGCCCTGGCGCAGATGGTAGAAGAGCTTGGGGTACTGCCCGTCTTCGCGCATCTGGCGGATCTGCCGCAGACGGGAACGGATCAGGCGCCAGTCATAGTGGTCGGAGGTGTCGTCTTCCTTCCAGTCGTTCAGCCCGGTGCGGCTGTCGAGTTCGCCGGCGGCTTCGCGCCAGCTGCGGTAATCCACCGCGTTTTGCAGCTCCCGCTTCAGCTCCCGCGCAATCCGGTCCATTCGGGGTCCCAGTGAATCCGATGGCCCTATGGTGGCCGATGCGCCACGCACCCGCAATGCAAGCCGGAGCCGACCGGAGGCTGATCCGTACCGTCTGTCCGCGCGGGCCGTTAGACTGCGGGCTCGTCTCCCATTCTGTGCTCCATGAAAAACCAACTCCAGGCTGCGCTCGAGCGGCTGAATCACATCGTCCTGGGCAAGCCCCAGCAGATCAAGCTGGCGGTGGCCTGCCTGCTGGCACGCGGCCATCTGCTGATCGAGGACGTTCCCGGCGTGGGCAAGACCACGCTGGCACTGGCGCTGGCGCGCGTCCTGGGCCTGGATTTCCAGCGCGTGCAGTTCACCTCCGACCTGCTGCCGGCCGACATCCTCGGCGTGTCGATCTACGAACAGCAGCAGGCGGCGTTCCGCTTCCATCCGGGGCCGATCTTCTCGCAGCTGGTGCTCGCCGATGAGATCAACCGCGCCAGCCCCAAGACCCAGTCGGCGCTGCTGGAGGCCATGGAGGAACGCCAGGTCACGGCCGAGGGCCTGACCCGGCCGCTGCCGGAGCCGTTCTTCGTCGTCGCCACCCAGAATCCGGCGACCCAGGTGGGCGTCTTTCCGCTGCCGGAATCGCAGCTGGACCGCTTCCTGATGCGGATTTCGCTCGGCTACCCCTCGCTGGAAGCCGAGCGCGTCCTGCTGCTGGAACGCGACCGCCGCGACCTGCTCGACAGCCTCACGCCGGTGCTCACCGCGGCCGGACTGGTCGCCCTGCAGCGCGAGGTGCGCGAGGTCAAGACCAGCGCGGCGCTGCTGGATTATCTGCTGGCCCTGATCCACTACACCCGCCGCCACAACGGCCTGCGCCACGGACTCTCCCCGCGCGCCGGCCTGGGGTTGCGCCGCGCAGCCCAGGCCTGGGCCTATCTCAACGGGCGCCCGGGCGTGATCCCGGAGGACGTGCAGGCGGTATTCGCCTGCGTGGTCGGCCACCGGCTGGCGGCGCTGGACGCGGAATCCGGCGCACCCAGCGCCGAAGAGATCCTGGGCAAGGTCGCCGTACCCTGATGCGCCCCTGGCTGCTGCTGAAGATCCTCCTGCACCCCCTGCGCTGGGCGCAGGAACGCATTGACCAGTGGGTGCTGGCGCGGGTCAAGCGCCAGCCGGGGCCGATCCGCATCGAGCGCCGCCGCATCTACATCCTGCCGACACGCTTTGGCTACGGCTTTGCGCTGATGACACTGGTGATGCTACTGGGCGCGATGAACTACTCCAACTCCATGGCCTTTGCCCTGAGCTTCCTGCTCGCCGCCCTGGGACTGGTCTGCATGCACCACACCCATGCCAACCTGCTGGGCCTGCAACTGCGCGCGGGCAGCACCACGCCGGTGTTCTGCGGCGGCGTGGCGCACTTTGAAATCCAGCTCGACAACCCCGTCCCGCGCGAGCGGCTGAGCCTGCAGATCAGCTGGCCGCACGGCGAGGTGGCGCAGACCGGCGATGCCCCGGCCGGCGGCGGGACCCGGCTGCGGCTCACGGCGCCAGCCGCGCGGCGCGGCTGGCTCAGGGCCGGCGTATTCAGCGTCTCCACCGAATTCCCGCTGGGCCTGTTCCACGCCTGGACCTGGGCAGAACTGGACATGGCCTGTCTGGTGTACCCGCGCCCGGCCCCACCCGGACTGATGCCGGCCACCGCCCTCGGCAGCGGGGGCGAAACCGCCGGCGGACGCGCCGGGCAGGATGAATTTGCCGGCCTGCGCAGCTACCAGCGTGGCGATGCCCTGCACGCCATCCACTGGAAAAGCCTGCCCAAGCTGCAAAGCCCGATGGTGAAGCAGTTCAGCGACACGCTCAGCGCCGAGCGCTGGCTGGACTGGGACAGCCTGCCGATGCTGGAAGCCGAGGCGCGGCTGTCGCAGCTCACCCGCTGGGTGCTCGATGCCGAGGCCGAGGACGCCGCCTACGGCCTGCGCCTGCCCGGTACCGTGCTGCCGCCCGCACGCGGCGAGGCACACCGGCTCGCCTGTCTGCGTGCGCTGGCCCTGCACGGCCTGCCGGCATGAACGACTACCTGCCGCGCGTCACCCTGCTGCGCCTGCTGGGCGTGCTCGGCCTGGTGCTGCTGCCGCACGTGCTGCACCTGCCGGCCTGGGAAAGCCTGCTGGTGGCGGCGCTGATCGGCTGGCGCGCCGGTACCGCCCTGCGCGAATGGCCGCTGCCGCCGCCCCTGCTGCGTGGCCTGCTCACTCTGCTCGCCGCCGCCTGCGTGTTCCTGACCTATGGCCGCTTCAACGGCCAGCAGCCCGGCACCGCCCTGCTGGTCCTGATGACCGCCCTCAAGCTGCTGGAGATGCGCGCCCGGCGCGACGTGATGGTGGTGGTCTTCCTGATGTACTTCCTGCTGCTCACCCACTTCCTCTACGCGCAGGAACTGTGGACCCTGCTGTGGCTGCTGGCCTGCACGGTGGCGATCACGGCGCTGCTGATCGAGTGCCACCACCCCGCCGAGCCGCTGGCGCCGCGGCGGACCCTGCGCATGGGCGCGGTGATGGTGGCGCAGGCGCTGCCGGTGATGCTGGTGCTGTTCGTGCTGTTCCCGCGCATCCCCGGCCCGCTCTGGGGGCTGCCCTCGGACTCCGGCGCCGCGCGCAGCGGCATTCCCGATTCGATGGCGCCCGGCGACATCTCCGACCTGATCCTGTCCGACGCCGCCGCATTCCGCGTGCGCTTCCTCAACGGCGAGGCGCCGCCCATGCGCCAGCGCTACTGGCGCGCCACCGTGTTCGACAGCTTTGATGGCCGCACCTGGCAGGCCGGCTTTCGCCCCGATCCGGCGCCGGAGCTGCGCAGCGAGACCAGCTTCCGCGGCGACGGGCTGCGTTACGAGATCGCCATGGAACCGCACCGCGCGCGCTGGCTGTTTGCGCTGGAGATGCCCGATCCGCGCGCCCTGCCCCCGCAGGTGCGAATGGGCTGGGCCTTCCAGTTGCTGGCCGCACAGCCGGTGCGCGAGCGCCTGCTCTACGAGCTGTACTCCCACCCCCAGTACAAGGTGCAGAGCGGCGAGCTGCCGCCCTGGCAGCGCGCCGGCGCGCTGCGCCTGCCGCCCGGCTTCAATCCCCGCAGCCTGGAGCTGGCGCAGCGCTGGCGGGCCCAGGGGCTGGACGACGCCGCGCTGATCCAGCGCGCGCTGGCCTATTTCCGCAACGAGCCCTTCGAGTACACCCTGCAGGCGCCCGCGCTCGGGCGCGACTCGGTGGACGAATTCCTGTTCGAGACCCGCAGCGGCTTCTGCGAGCACTACGCCAGCAGCTTCACGGTGCTGATGCGCGCGGCCGGGATCCCGGCCCGCATCGTGGCCGGCTACATGGGCGGCGAGAAAAACGAATTCGGCGACTACTACGTGATCCACCAGGCCGATGCCCACGCCTGGACGGAAGTCTGGCTGCCGGCCGAGGGCTGGGTGCGCGTGGACCCCACGGCGGCGGTATCGCCCGAACGCATCGAGCAGGGCCTGACCCGCGCGCTGCGCGAGAGCGGCACCCTGCCCGATTACCTGATGCGGCGCGGCAGCTTTGACCTGCTGGAGAGCCTCACGGCGCGCTGGGACTGGGTCAACACCCAGTGGAACCGCTGGGTACTGGCCTACGGGCCAGACGTGCAGCGCGAGGTGCTGTCGCGTCTGGGCATCCAGGACTGGACCCGCATGGTGCTGTGGCTCACCGGGCTGATCACCGGCCTGCTCGGCCTGCTCAGCCTGTGGCTGCTCTACTCGCTGCGCAGCGACCGCCCGCGCGACGCCGCGCAGCGTGCCTGGCGCCGCGCGGAGCGCTACCTGGCGCGGCGCAGCCTGATCCGCCGGCCGCACGAGGGGCCGCAGGATTTCGTCCGCCGCGCCAGCCTGGAATACCCGGATCTGCGGGCACCGCTGCAGGTGCTGCTCGACGCCTATCTGGCCGCCCGCTACCTGCACGACCCGAGCCCGCAGCTGCAGCGGCAGCTCGACGCCGCCGTGCGTGCCCTGGGCAGGTAGAATCCTCTCGAACAACCACTCCGGAAGGGCGCCATGGACGTGCCTGCGCAAATCCCCCGCAAACGGCGTTACCTGCTGCGCTGGCTTGGCAAGGCCATCCTGCGGGTGTCGGGCTGGCGGCTGGAACTGAATCTGCCGGATACGCCCAAGTTCATCATCATCGCCGCGCCGCATACTTCGAACTGGGATTTCGTCTTTGGCATGGCGGCCATCCTGGCGCTCGATCTGGACATCCACTGGTACGCCAAGCACACCCTGTTCCAGGGCGTCTGGGGCGGCTTCTTCCGGGCGCTCGGCGGGCTGCCCGTGGACCGCAGCGCGGCCGGCCAGCTGGTGGCACAGACCACGCGCATCTTCGCCGAGCACGAGCAGCTGATCATCGCCCTGGCGCCGGAGGGCACCCGCCGCCATGTGGCCAGGTGGAAGCGCGGTTTCTACCACATGGCCCGCGCCGCCGGCGTGCCGGTGGTAACCGCCTGCCTGGACTACGGCCGACGGGTGTGCGGTACCGGGCCGGTGTTCGTGCCCACCGGGGACTGGGACGCCGACATGGCACCGGTGTTTGCCTACTACCGCGGCATCACCGCCCGGCGTCCCGAACTCTTCGGCATGGACAACGACTAGCCGCGGCGGGGCTCGGCCACGCGCGAGAGCAGCCAGGCGCCGGCGATGAAGAAGAAGACCAGCGAGAGGATGGCCTGACGTGGATCGCCGGTGAGCTGGGCGGTCACGCCCACCACCGCCGGACCGAGCACGGCGGCGAACTTGCCGAGCATGTTGTAGAAGCCGAAGAACTGGCCCGCCTGTTCGGGCGGAATCAGCCGCGCAAAGTAGGAGCGTGACAGCGACTGGATGCCCCCCTGCACGCAGCCGATGGCGGCGGCCATGAGGTAGAACTGGGTGACGGTCTGCAGGAAATAGGCCCAGACGGTGACGCCCAGATACACGCCGATGGCGATGAACAGCGCCCGGCGGGTGCCCAGCCGGTCGCCCAGCCAGCCAAACAGCAGCGCGGCGGGAAAGCCGATGAACTGCACCATCAGCAGGGCCACGATCAGGCTGTCGGAGGCAAAGCCGAGCTTCATGCCGAAGTCCACGGCCATGACGATGATGGTGTCCACCCCGTCGATGTACAGCCAGTAGGCGAGCAGGAACATCCATACCGGCCGGTGGCCGCGCAGGGCCTTGAGCGTGCGCAGCAGATCGCTCCAGCCGGAGCCCGCCCCCGCGCGCGGCGCCGATTCCGGGACGAAGCCAAACAGCGGCATGGCGAACACCAGCCACCAGATGGCGACCATCACGAACGACAGCCGGGTGGCGAGCGCCGCGTCGGCCAGACCGAACAGCTCGGGCTTGAGCGCCATGGCCACGTTGAGCGCAAACAGCAGGCCGCCGCCGAGATACCCCATGGCGTAGCCGAGCGCGGAGACGCGGTCCATTTCCCGCGGCTGCGCCACATTGACCAGCAGTGCGTCGTAGAACGACAGGCCGCCGAAGAAGGCGATGCGCCCCACCACCGACAGCGCCACCGCCCAGGGCCACTGCCCCTTGCCCACCAGGAACAGCGCGGCGGTGGCGATCACCCCCACCAGGGTGAAGCTGAACAGGAAACGCTTCTTGGCGCCGCGCCGGTCGGCGACCGCGCCCAGCCAGGGGGCGGTGAGCATCACCACCAGGCTGGCGAGGGTGGAGGTCAGGCCCTGGTACAGGGTCTGCGTCTGCGGTGCGACGTCGGCGGCCCAGTAGAGGTTGAAGAAGATCGGGAAGAACCCGGCCATCACCGTGGTGGCGAAGGCGGAGTTGCCCCAGTCGTAGAGCGCCCAGCTGACCTGCGCCCGGCGCTGCGGGTTCACAGGTCCAGCCCCATGACGATGGCGTCCTCGCGCGCCCCTGAGCCGGGGTAGTAAGCCTTGCGTACGTGCAGGCGCTGGAAGCCGTAGCCCTCGTAGAGCTGCTGCGCGGCCTTGTTGGACTTGCGCACTTCCAGCAGCACCAGGGTGGTGTTGGCATTGCGCGCCAGGCGCAGGAGATGATCGAGCAGCACGCGCGCCAGCCCCTGGCGCCGGTGTTCGGGCGCCACGCAGAGGTTGAGGATGTGGGCCTCGCCGACCGCCATGCTCATCAGCGCATAGGCCAGGACCTCACCCAGGGTATTGGTCAGCACCCAGCTGCTGTAGCCGGCTCGGCAGCAGTCGTTGAAGATGCCCTCGCTCCAGGGGTGGGCATAGGCGCGGCGTTCGATCGCCAGCACCTGCGGCAGATGGCTGGGATGCAAGGGGTGCAGCCGCCACCACGGCTCGGGATTGGCGCTCATGCAGCGTCCTGCAGGAAGCGGGCGACTTTCTTCAGGTCTTCCCAGCTCTTGGCCTTCTCCCGTGGGCTGCGCAGCAGGTAGGCGGGATGGTAGGTGATGAACAGCGGAGTCCGTTCCGGGCCGTAGTGATGCAGGGGGCCACGCAACCGGGCCAGGGCCTCGTCGGTCTGCAGCAGCCGCTGCGCGGCCACGCGGCCCAGCGCCACGATCAGACGCGGCCTGAGCAGGCGGATCTGGGTTTCGAGATAAGGCCGGCAGGCCTCGGCCTCGTCGGGCTGCGGATCGCGGTTGCCCGGCGGGCGGCACTTGACGACGTTGGCGATGAAGACGTTATCGCGCCGCGAACGGCCGATGGCCTTGAGCATCTCGTCCAGCAGCTTGCCCGCACGGCCGACGAAGGGTTCGCCCTGGGCGTCCTCGTCGGCGCCGGGGCCCTCGCCGACCACCATCAACGGCGCCGTGTGCGGGCCGACGCCGAACACGGTCTGGGTGCGGGTCTCGCAGAGCTTGCAGCGGGTGCAGGATTGCACCATAGCCTGCAGGGCATCCCAGTCCTGCGGCAGGTCGAGCGGCGGCGCGACGGTAGCGGAGGCCGGAGCCGCAACGGCCGGAGCCCGCGGCGGGCGTCCGCGCGGACGCGGCGGCTCCGCTGGCGGCGCGGCTGTCGCTGCCGCTGCGACGGGGACGGGCTGCACGGCGGGCTCTGCCGGGCTTTCGCCGGCGGCACGCCGGCGCCAGAGGTCGATCCCCAGACGGCTGAGGGCTTGCTGGCGGCGTGTGCTCATGGGGCTCGGGTCCGGTGCGGCAGGGATTGGCGCAAGGCGGGACCCGAAGCGTAGCGCATTCAGGCCGCCGCCAGCGCCCGGTTGAGGGCCGAGAGGATGGCCTTGAGCGAGGCGGTGACGATGTTGCCGTCCACGCCCACGCCGAACAGCGCCTTGCCCTCACCCAGCTTGAGCTCGATGTAGGTGGCGGCCTTGGCGTCCGCCCCGCCGCTGAGCGCGTGCTCGTGGTAGTCCACCACGCGAAGCGGCTGGCCGACGCGCTCGCCGAGCGCGCGCACGAAGGCGTCGATGGGCCCGTTGCCCTGGCCCCGGAGATCCACGGTCTTGCCCTGCGCACGGATCTGCGTGGCCAGCTCCACCGACTGGCGCGTGGAATCCTCCACCAGATGGTGGGAAACATAGCCGTAGGGCTCGTCGCGGCGCAGGTATTCGTGGTTGAACAGCTGCCAGATGTCGGCGGCACTGACTTCCTTGCCGCTGGCGTCGGTCACGGCCTGCACCACGCTGCTGAATTCGATCTGCAGACGGCGCGGCAGTATCAGCCCGTATTCGGACTCCAGCAGGTAGGTGATGCCGCCCTTGCCGGACTGCGAATTGACGCGGATCACCGCCTCGTAGGAGCGGCCCAGGTCCATCGGGTCGATCGGCAGGTAGGGCATGTCCCAGATCTCGTCCGGACGGCGCTTGGAGAAGGCCTTGCGGATCGCGTCCTGATGGCTGCCGGAAAAGCTGGTGAAGACCAGATCGCCCACATACGGGTGGCGCGGCGAGACCGGCAGCTGGTTGCAGTACTCGACACAGGCGCGGACCTCGTCGATGTCGGAGAAATCCAGCCCCGGGTGCACGCCCTGGGTGTAGAGATTGAGCGCGATGTTGACCACATCCACGTTGCCGGTGCGCTCGCCGTTGCCGAACAGGCAGCCCTCGACGCGGTCGGCGCCGGCCATCAGCGCAAACTCGGCCGCCGCCGTGCCGGTGCCGCGGTCATTGTGGGGGTGCACCGAGAGCACGATCGCCTCGCGCCGTGCCAGGTTGCGGTGCGTCCACTCCACCATGTCGGCAAAGATGTTGGGCGTGGAGTGCTCCACCGTGGCCGGCAGATTGATGATGCACGGCCGCTCTGGCGTGGGCTGCCAGACTTCGGTGACGGCGTCGATGATGCGCTTGGCAAACGGCAGCTCGGTGCCGGAGAACATCTCGGGCGAGTACTGGAACACCCAGTCGGTTTCCGGCTGTGCGGCGGCCAGTTCGCGGATCAGCACGGCGTGCCTGACCGCGAGCTCGGCGATCACCTGGTCCTCGCTCATGCCGAATACCACGCGGCGCATCACCGGCGCCGTGGCGTTGTAGTAATGCAGGATGGCGCGGCGCGCGCCCTTGAGCGATTCGAAAGTGCGGCGGATCAGGTGCTCGCGCGCCTGCGTCAGCACCTGGATGGTGACGTCCTCAGGGATCAGGTCCTCTTCGATCAGCTGGCGGATGAAGTCGAACTCGGTCTGGCTGGCCGAAGGAAAGCCCACTTCGATCTCCTTGAAGCCGAGCTGCACCAGCATGCGGAACATGCGCAGCTTGCGCTCGCGGTTCATGGGCTCGATCAGGGCCTGGTTGCCGTCGCGCAGGTCCACGCTGCACCAGATGGGCGGGCGGCTCAGGACCGCATCGGGCCAGCTGCGGTCGCGCAGATGCACCGGCTGGAAGGCGCGGTATTTGGTGGCGGGGTTCTGGACTAAAGGCATGGTGGGCTCCGGCGTACAGCCGAACCAGCGCAGGCGCTGGTGCGAGGGATCAGGTGACTGGCTTGTGGGGTTTGCACGGTGTAGGCCCCGTGCGGGCGCGCGCTCTGGTCTGCCTTACGGCAGAAGGAGCAGCAGCAGACGGGCAGCCGGGACCCGGGCGCGGGAGGGCGCCTGAAAACGGATCACGCAAGGGCCGATGGAGGTCTGCATGAGCGCATCATAAACCAGCCGGGGCGATTGCAAAAGCGCTTCAGACCGGGCTCTGGGCCTCGGTCTTGCGGGCACGCCGCCAGATCGCCACGGCCGGCCCGGACAGGGCGTAGGCAAAGAAGCCCAGGAACAGCACCACCGGCGGGTTGAAGGAGACCAGCACGATCACCCCCAGCATCATCAGCATCTTGAAGAAGGGCACACGCTCGGCGAGCTTGATCTGCTTGAAGCTGTTGTAGCGGAAGCTGCTGACCATCAGCAGGGCGATGATCACCGTCACCAGGGTCGCCGGCACCACCAGCTCCGGCCCGCGGAACCCCCAGCTGTGGGCCGCCCAGACGAAGAACACCACCACCGCGGACGCCGCCGGGCTGGGGAGCCCGAAGAAATCCTTGTTGCTGCCCGAAAGCGCCGACAGCACGTTGAACCGCGCCAGGCGCAGGGCCGCGCAGGCGGTGTAGAGGAACGCCGCCACCCAGCCCAGCTTGCCGCCCAGCCAGCGGTACTCGGCCAGGTACTGCAGGCTGAAGGCATAGACCACGATGGCACTGGCGATGCCGAAGGCCACCATGTCGCAGAGGGAATCGAATTCCTTGCCGAAGTCGCTCTGCGTGTTGGTCAGACGGGCGATGCGGCCGTCCAGCCCGTCGCAGATCATGGCCAGCAGGATGCCCAGCGCGGCGCCGGCGAAATCGCCGTTCATGCTGGAGACGATGGCGTAGAAGCCACCGAACAGGGTGCCCGTGGTGAACAGGTTGGGGAGCAGATAAATCCCCTTGCGGCGCGTCTTGGGCGTGATGAGGTCTGGCATGGATCGGGTCCGGGTTTTTCAACATCTTAACGCCAGTGCCGCAGACGGGCACAAAAAAGGCGCATCGCTGCGCCTTTTTCAGTCTGCGGCCGGGAACCTCAGTTCTTGGTCTTGTCCACCAGCTTGTTCTTGGCGATCCACGGCATCATCGCCCGCAGCTTGGCGCCGACCTGTTCGATCGGGTGCTCGGCGCCGAGGCGGCGCATGGCCTTGAGCGTGGGCTGTCCGGCCTGGTTCTCCAGCACGAAGTCGCGCGCGAACTTGCCGGTCTGGATGTCGGTGAGGACGCGCTTCATCTCCTTCTTGGTTTCCTCGGTGATGATGCGCGGGCCGGTGACGTAATCGCCGTACTCGGCGGTGTTGGAGATGGAGTAGCGCATGGTGGCCAGTCCGCCCTCGTACATGAGGTCCACGATCAGCTTGAGCTCGTGCAGGCACTCGAAGTAGGCCATCTCCGGCGCGTAGCCCGCTTCCACCAGGGTCTCGAAGCCAGCCTGCACCAGCGCACTGGCGCCGCCGCAGAGGACCGCCTGCTCGCCGAACAGATCGGTCTCGGTCTCTTCGCGGAAGTTGGTTTCGATGATGCCGGCGCGGCCCCCGCCGTTGGCCGAGGCATAGGACAGCGCGATCTGCTTGGCCTTGCCGCTCGCGTCCTGGTGGATCGCGATCAGCGACGGCACGCCGCCGCCCTGGGTAAAGGTGCTGCGGACCGTGTGGCCGGGGCCCTTGGGCGCGACCATGATCACGTCCAGATCCGGGCGCGGCTCGATGAGCTGGAAGTGGATATTGAAGCCGTGCGCGAAGGCCAGCACGCCGCCCTGCTTGAGGTTGGGCGCCACCGACTCCTCGTAGATCTTTTTCTGGTCCTGGTCGGGCGCGAGGATCATCACTAGATCGGCGCCCTTCACTGCGTCGGCCACTTCCTTGACCTTGAGACCGGCGGTCTCGGCCTTGGCCCAGCTCTTGGAGCCCTTGCGCAGGGCGACGGTCACGTCCACGCCGGAATCCTTGAGGTTGAGCGCGTGGGCGTGGCCCTGCGAGCCGTAGCCGAGGATGGTGACCTTCCTGGACCGGATGAGGGAGAGGTCGGCGTCTTTGTCGTAATAAACCGTGATGCTCACTTGCTAACTCCAGGGACTGTCAAGAAGGGGTCAGGTCGCCGCCGCGGGGACGCCCAGGATGGCGTGGCCACGTTCCAGGGCCGCCACGCCGCTGCGCACCAGTTCCAGCACCGGGGCGATGCCGCCCAGCTCGCGCAGGAACGCGTCCAGCTCGGGCGCGGTGCCGGTGATCTGCACGGTGCGGGTGTCGTCGGTCTCGTCCAGGATCAGGCCGTGGTGCTGGCGCACGCAATCCACCACCGGGCGGGCACTGGCGGGGGTGACGCCCACCTTGAGCAGCAGCAGCTCGTATTCCAGATGATCGCGGCTGGACAGATCGGTGATTTCCACCACGTCCACCAGCTTGCGGGTCTGCTGGATGATCTGGTGGATGACGCTGTCCGAGCCGCTGGTAACCAGGGTCAGGCGCGATACGGCGGGATCATGGGTCGGCGCCACCGACAGGGAGTCGATGTTGTAGCCGCGCGAGGAGAACATGCC
>JBKHXN010000101.1:0-3650 GCA_046565985.1 Gammaproteobacteria bacterium | reverse complement strand
CTGCCAGGGATCCAGCAGCGCCACGCCGGTGGCGGCGAAATCGGCGGTGTTGCGGGTGACCACGGTCAGGCCGTGGACCAGGGCGGTGGCGGCGATCAGCGCATCGTGCGTGGACCGGGGGTCGGGCACGTGCAGCCCGGCGCAGCGCCGTGCGACCGCCTCGTCCACCGGCAGGATGCGCCCGGCGAATCCGGGGACGATCCGCTGCTCCAGCCATGCGCGCAGCAACGCGCCCTGCGTGGCGTCGCGGCGCTCCACGCGCAGCACGCCGGCTTCCAGTTCCAGCAGGGTGATCACCGACAGGTAGCAGGCCAGTTCGTCCAGTCCTGCCTGCCAGGCGGCCACGTTCGCATTGGCCTTGCCCTCGGCGACCTTGCGCAGTTCGGAGACGACATTGGTGTCGAGCAGGTACACCGGATGCGCCGGTCAGGCGTCGAGGTCGGGAATGCGCGGCAGGTCGCGCAACCGGGACGGATCGAAGTCGATGTCGGCCACGCCCGGCATGGCCAGCGCCTCGGCCAGGGTGCGGCCCCTGCCGGTCAGGCGCCGGTAGTCCTCGATCGACAGCAGCACGTGCGCGGGCCTGCCGCGGTCGGTGATGAACACCGGGCCCTGCTTGGCCTCGCGCTTGGCGCGGCCGATGTCCTGGTTGAGTTCGCGGCTGGTGAGAGTGGTCATGGCAGGGCTCCGGCAGGGATGTAGTTACGTTACTACATATGCTGTCGCGGCTGCAAGCCCGCTCCCCTGACCTGCGCGGCGGCGGGTCGGGGCATCGGGCGCGGCCGCGGACTGCTAGCCTGCCCCCGCCTCCCCCGAGCCGGCCCCATGGACCACCCGCCAGCGCAGCAGGGCCGCCAGACCCACAACCAGTTTCGCTGCTGAGGGTGATGGTGCTGGCCGGGCGATGGACAGTTCCACCCGCGGCATCTACACGCAGCTGGTGCCTGCTCAACGCTCCGCGTCGATGACAGCTCGCATGCTTGCGATCTCGCTGCGTTGCGCCCCCAACGCGCGCGCTCGCTCCTCCCAGCCGCGCACCGCAGCACGTACCTGCTCGACGACGCGTCCGACCTCCTTCCTCGTGACCCGGTAGTAGTCCGCCACGGCCAGCAGGAGACCGGAGTCCGGCGACGGATCATCTCCATCGATGGCAAGGACGTGGTGGTCCTTGTCCGGGTTCGGGTTCACGTCGAACGCAGGTGTAAGCTGCCAGCCGTCCTCGACCCGCAGGAACCCGTGGTTCCTCAGGTGATCGTCCCGGTTTCCGATGAGGATGTTGAAGAGCACGCGCCGGAAGAGCTGCTCCAGGTCACGCGCAATCTGTTTCGAGGTGCCGTTGCTCTCGATTGCCTGGACGAGATCCAGATAACTGTGACCCTCACTCTGGGTTGCATCCAGCTGGGTCATGGCTGATGAAAAAGCTCGCCGCGAGGTGGACGTGCGGTCGAATCGCTTTACCGCGTACGTGTGACCCCGATCGGAGAGCGACATCAGCTTGGCCTCTGGCATCCCGATGCCGGCTGCGAGTGAAAGCTGGTAAGTCAGGAACTCCCACAGACCCACGTCGTGGCGGTCGTCATTCGATGGGAACTTGGCGAGCCACAGTTGTCCGGACGGATCCCTGAAGCTGGCTTTCGGCCGGGCACCGCCCAATGAGGCCCCTGGTACCACCAATTGCTTGATCCAACGGACCTCCTGATCGGAATCCTCCGCCTCGCCTCGCTCGACCCGGAAGGCGACCGCCTCGAGCTGTCGCAGTTCGGTGATCGGGGGAACACCCAGGGCCCGGTCGTCGATGAACCGCCCGGAATCCGGGTCCCGCAACCGAAGCGCTCCCATTCGGGACTCATCGTTGACCCCGAGCAGGTAGTCCCACGCGCGCAGGTTGCGCGTCTCCCGGCCCAGTTCCCGTGCTTCAATGGCCTCGCGGCGGTCCATCAGCCGCTTGCCCCAACGATCCGGAGAGCAGTCGACAAAGGCGCCTGTAAGCGCATTGGCGCCCTGGCGCGAGTAGTGCACACCGGCAGCCAGCACCAGTTCCGGATCGATGGGAAACGGGGGGACAGGTCCGACGCCGCTCAACCACTGGACGTCGTACTCGAAGCTGACCGTATCGCCCGTTCTGCTGGGCGCCTTCGTCAGCCGTCCGACCAGTGACGAGCCGCCGAGGGTCTCGTCGTCAATCCAGACTTCGACTTGGTTCATTTCCCGCGCCCTTGTGGCCTGGGACCTGGCGGCGGGCGGGGTGTTGGTGTGCTGGGACGCTTGAGCGCGCTGTCCTGCAATTGGCGTCCGAGGGTGTCTTCAGCGGCAATCAGGTCGATGTCTTCAGCGAGTCCGAGCACCGTCAGCGTCCGTAGCACCGTGGCCAAGCTGGTGGACGGGTCTCCGTTTTCCAGCTTTCCGATTGTCGGGATGCTTACGCCGACCCGCTCAGCCAGCACCTCCTGCGTCATCTGGCGGCGCATGCGTGCCGCACGCAGACGCAGGCCCAGTGCCTTGATCTGGCGCTGGGCCTTGGGATGCGTAGGGGGCGTCCTCTTTGCCATACGAGATTAAATTACATATCCCGCCCGGAAAATCAAGTTAATTTGGATCGATAATGCCGGAAAGCGGCCATCACGCCCTCTGCTAGCCTTCCCCCGCCACCCCGAGCAGGCCCCATGGACCACCCGCCATCCCAGCAGGGCCGCCAGACCCACAACCAGTTCCAGCTGCTGGCGCAGCGGCGCTTCGCGCCCTACTTCATCGTCACGCTGTTCGGGGCGTTCAACGACAACGTGTTCCGGCAGGCGATCATCGGCCTGCTGGGGGTGATGGTGCTGGCCGGGGCGATGGACAGCTCCACCCGCGGCATCTACACGCAGCTGGCGCCGGCGGTGTTCATCCTGCCGTACTTCCTGTTCTCGGCCACCGCGGGGCAGATCGCCGAGAAGCTGGAGAAGGCGCGGCTGATCCGCATCGTCACGCTGATGGAGATCGCCATCATGTCGGTGGCGGCGCTGGGCTTCTGGCTGCAGGACGTGCGCATCCTGCTGGCGGCGCTGTTCGCCACCGGGCTGCAGAGCGCGCTGTTCGGGCCGGTGAAGTATTCGATCCTGCCCGCGGTGCTGCGGCCCGAGGAGCTGACCGGCGGCAACGGCCTGGTGGAGATGGGCACGTCGATCTCGATCCTGCTGGGGATGATCTTCGGCGGGCTGATCTTCGCGGTGGCGGGCGAGCACGGGGCGCTGGTGGCGGGCGTTTCGGTGATCGCGCTGGCGGTGGCCGGCAACATCACCGCCCGCTTCGTGCCGCAGGTAGAGGCGGCCGCGCCCCACCTCAAGGTCAGCTGGAACCCGCTGACCGAGTCGCTCAAGGTCTGGCTGCTCACGCGCAAGCAATTGGCGGTGCGCAACTCGGTGCTGGGGGTGAGCTGGTTCTGGTTCACCGGCACGATCCTGACCGGCAACCTGCCGGTGTACGCGGAAACCCACCTGGGCGGCACGCCGACGCTGTACGTGTTCGCGCTGGCGGTGTTCTCGGTGGGCGTGGGCGTGGGCTCGCTGCTGTGCGAGAAGCTGTCCTCGCGCACGGTGGAGATCGGGCTGGTGCCGCTGGGCGCGGCGGGGATGAGCGCCTGCATCCTGCACCTGGCGCTGGCGCCGGCG
>JBKHXN010000100.1:0-29735 GCA_046565985.1 Gammaproteobacteria bacterium | reverse complement strand
CGGGGTCTGGATCAGCCCAGCTTCTTGTGGCGGTTGCGGCGGTTCACGCCGGGCTCGCTGCCGGTGCGGCGGCGGAAGTCGTCCTCGTACTCGCGGTAGTTGCCTTCGTGATAGACGATCTCGCCGGAGTCCTCGAAGGCGAGGATGTGGGTCGCCACGCGGTCCAGGAACCAGCGGTCATGCGAGATGACCAAGGCGCAGCCGGGGAAGTCGAGCAGGGCTTCTTCGAGGGCGCGCAGGGTTTCCACGTCCAGATCGTTGGTGGGCTCGTCCAGCAGCAGCACGTTGCCGCCGGTGAGCAGCATCTTGGCCAGGTGCACGCGGTTGCGCTCGCCGCCAGAGAGTTCCTTGACGCGCTTCTGCTGCGATTCGCCCTTGAAGTTGAAGCGGCCGATGTAGGCGCGGGACGGCATCTCGAAGTTGCCGACGCGCAGCAGGTCGTTGCCGCCGGAGATTTCCTGGAACACCGTCTGCTCGCCGTTGAGCGCGTCGCGGCTCTGGTCCACGCTGGCGAGCTTGACCGTCTCGCCGATGCGGATGGTGCCGGCGTCCGGCTGCTCCTGCCCGGTGAGCATGCGGAACAGCGTGGTCTTGCCCCGGCCGTTGGCGCCGACGATGCCGACGATGGCGCCGCGCGGCACGCTGAAGCTCAGGCCCTGGTAGAGCCAGCGGCCGCCGTACTGCTTGCCCAGATCATTGACCTCGATCACCAGATCGCCCAGGCGCGGGCCGGGCGGGATGTAGAGTTCCTTGGTCTCGCTGCGCTTCTGGTATTCCTGGCTGGCCAGTTCCTCGAAGGCCTTGATGCGGGCCTTGGACTTGGCCTGGCGGCCCTTGGGGTTCTTGCGCACCCATTCCAGCTCTTCCTTCATGGCCTTGGTGCGGGCGTCTTCCTGTTTCTGCTCGGTCTCGAGGCGTTTTTCCTTCTGCTCCAGCCAGCTCGAGTAGTTGCCCTGCCAGGGGATGCCGTGGCCGCGGTCGAGTTCCAGAATCCAGCCGGCGACGTTGTCGAGGAAGTAGCGGTCATGCGTGACTGCGATGATGGTGCCGGGAAAATCCTTGAGGAATTTTTCCAGCCAGGCGACGGATTCGGCGTCGAGATGGTTGGTCGGCTCGTCGAGCAGGATCATGTCGGGCTTGGACAGCAGCAGCCGGCACAGCGCCACGCGGCGGCGCTCACCGCCTGAGAGCGTGGTGACGTCGGCTTCCCAGGGCGGCAGGTTGAGGGCCTCGGCGGCCTTGTCGAGCACCACTTCCAGGTTGTGGCCGTCCCCGGCGGCGAGGATGTTCTCCAGCTCCTGCTGGCGGGCGGCGAGCTTGTCGAAGTCCGCGCCGTCCTCGGCGTAGGCGGCGTAGACCTTTTCCAGCTCGGCCTGCACGTCCTGGATGTGGGAGAGCGCTTCCATCACGTTCTCGCGCACGTTTTTCTTCGGGTCCAGCTGCGGTTCCTGGGGCAGATAGCCGATCTTCAGGCCCGGCATGGGCCGCGCCTCGCCCTGAAAGTCCTTGTCCACGCCGGCCATGATGCGCAGCAGGGTGGATTTGCCCGCGCCGTTGTAGCCCAGCACGCCGATCTTGGCGCCGGGGAAGAACGACAGCGAGATGTCGCGCAGGATCTGCTTTTTCGGCGGCACGATCTTGCCGCAGCGGTTCATGGTGAAAACGTATTGGCTCATGGCGAGACAGGCCTCCGGAAAGGCCGCGGATTATCCGCGAGCGCGCCCGGCTTGTCATGCACGCCGGCCTTATAATCCCGGGCACAAGAACAGCAGGAGGGGGTCATGAAGCATGCAGTCTGGTGGGCCGGATGCCTGAGCCTGCCGCTGGCCGCCACGGCCCAGGTGTACCGCTGCGAGGTCAACGGCGTCACCGAGTATTCCGACCGTCCCTGCGCGGCCCAGGCGGAGCGGCAGGACCTGCCGCCCATTTCCATCATCGACGAGCCGGCCGACAACCGCGGGCTGGAACGTTCCTTTGCCGAGCGCCAGCGGCGCGAACGCGAGGCCGGGCAGATCCGTCGCGAGGAAGACGCCCGCTGGGTGCGCGAGCACGATGCCCGCGAGGCCGAGGCCCGGCGCCTGCGCGAGGCCCGGGTGGAGCGGCGCGTCACCTCCGGCATGGACGCCACCGAGGTGCGGCGCCTGCTCGGTGAGCCGCAGCGGGTGGTGACGCAGGAGAACAAGAAGGGCCAGCGCATCGAGCGCTGGACTTACCAGCAGCCGGCGCAGACGGTGACGCTGGAAGACGGTATCGTCATCCGTGTCACCGCCACCCGCAGGAGCAAGACCCCATGAGCCTGCCCGTGAGCTTTGCCGATATCCGGGCCGCCGCCGCGCGGCTGGGCCAGCAGGTCCTCAATACGCGCTGCTCGCATTCGCGGGTGCTGTCGTCCATCACCGGCGCCGAGGTCTGGCTGAAGTTCGAGAACTTCCAGTTCACCGCCTCGTTCAAGGAGCGCGGCGCGCTGAACAAGCTGCTCACGCTGAGTGCCGCGGAGCGGGCCGCAGGGGTGGCGGCGGTCTCGGCCGGCAACCACGCGCAGGGCGTGGCCTATCACGCCAGCCGTCTGGGTATTCGCAGTGTGATCGTGATGCCGCGCAACACGCCGTTCACCAAGGTGCGCAACACCCGCGAGCTGGGTGGTGAGGTGATCCTGCATGGCGAGACGCTGGCCGATGCCGCGGCCTATCTGCAGGAAGAACTGATCGAGCGGCGCGGCATGACACTGGTGCATCCCTTTGATGATCCGCAGGTGATCGCCGGGCAGGGCACGGTGGCGCTGGAAATGCTGGCCGCCGCCCCCGGGCTGGAGATGCTGGTGGTGCCGATCGGCGGCGGCGGGCTGATCTCCGGCATGGCGCTGGCGGCCCACAGCATCAATTCCGAGATTCAGATGGTGGGCGTGGAATCCGTCGGCTACCCCTCGGCTTACGCCGCCCTGCAGAACGATCTCTCCCTGGTCACGGGCGGGCCGACCATCGCCGAGGGCATTGCCGTGAAGTTCATCGGCGAGCTGCCGCTGGCCATCATCCGCGAGCACGTGGCCGAGCTGGTGCGGGTGGAGGAAAGCACCATCGAGCGTGCCATCGGCCTGCTCGCCAGCGTGGAAAAAGTCATCGCCGAGGGCGCCGGCGCGGCGGGCCTGGCCGCGCTGCTCAGCGACCCGGCGCGCTTCAAGGGCCGCCGCGTGGGGCTGGTGATCTGCGGCGGCAACATCGATACCCGCCTGCTGGCCTCGGTGCTGCTGCGCCAGCTGGTGCACGAGCAGCGGCTGGTCAGCCTGTCGGTGGACATCGAGGACCAGCCGGGCTTCCTGGCGCGGCTGGCCGGGCGCATCGGCGAATCCGGAGGCAACATCGTGCAGGTGCACCACGAGCGCCTGCACCGCGGCCTGCACGCCAAGAGCGCCACGCTCGAAGTGCTGGTGGAGACCCAGGACGAGGCGCACGCGCAGCAGATCATGGATGACCTGCGCGCGGTCGGTTACACGGTGCGTCACGGCGGCGACAACCTCAGCCTCTGAGGAGCCGCCGGGGCCTCAGCGCCCGACGATGGAGCGGGCGATGACTTCCTTCATGATCTCGGACGTGCCGCCGTAGATGCGCTGGATGCGCGCGTCCACGTAGTAGCGCGAGATCGGATACTCCGCCATGTAGCCGTAGCCGCCAAAGAGTTGCAGGCAGCCGTCGGTGACGCGGCCTTCCATCTCGGTGGTGGCGAGCTTGACCATGGCCGCGGTGGGTACGTCCAGCTTGCTCTCGGCGTACAGGCGCACGCATTTTTCGGTGAAGGCGCGGTGGATCTCCAGCTCGGTCTTCATCCGCGCCAGCTCGAAGCGGGTGTTCTGGAAGCTGGCGATGGGGCTGCCGAAGGCCTTGCGGCTGGTGACGTACTCGATGGTCTTTTCCAGCGCGCCCTGGGCGTGCCCGATGGCCGAGACCGCCAGCACCAGCCGCTCGCGCGGCAGCTCGTCTATGAGATGCCCGAAGCCGTTGCCCACGCGCCCCAGAACCGCCGACTGCGGTACGCGCAGGTTGTCGAAGAACAGCTCGGAAGTGTCCGCCGAGTGCAGGCCGATCTTCTCCAGATTGCGGCCGCGCTTGAAGCCGGGGAGGGTGGTGTCCACCAGCAGCAGGGTGGTGCCTTTGGCGCCGGCACGCGGGTCGGTCTTGGCCGCGAGCACCACCACGCTGGCGTGCTGACCGTTGGTGATGAAGGTCTTGGAGCCGTTGATCACGTAGTCATCGCCATCGGTGAGCGCGCTGGTCTTCATGCCCTGCAGGTCGGAACCCGCGCCGGGCTCGGTCATGGCGATGGCGCCGATGCACTCGCCGCTGGCCATTTTCGGCAGCCACTGGCGTTTCTGCTCCTCGGTCCCCAGGTGCAGGATGTAGGGCGCGGCGATGTCGGAGTGCACCGTGAGGTTGGAGGCCAGCGCCAAATAGCCCATGCGCGCGGCCTCCTCCACGATCAGGCAGGAAAACTCGAAGGGCGCGCCCATGCCGCCGTATTCCTCGGGCTGGTCCACGCACAGCAGGCCGTTCTTGCCCATCTGCAGATACAGTTCCCTGGGGAAGATGCCGTCTTTTTCCCATTGCGCGTAGTGGGGTTCGACCTGCTCGGTGAAGAAGCGGCGGACGTTGTCGCGGAACAGCTCGAGTTCGGCTTGCATGAGGGCCCTGGCAGAAAAGGTGGAAAGGAATCAGTCGCGATAGCGGCGGGTGAGCTCACCGTAGGCGTCGATGCGGCGGTCGCGCAGGAACGGCCACCAGCGGCGTACGTTCTCGCTGCGGGCCAGGTCGAGGTCGGCCAGCAGCACGTCGGCGGTTTCGCCGGCCTGGGCGATGAACTCGCCCTGCGGCCCGGCCACGAAGCTGTGGCCCCAGAACCGGGCGCCCGGGGTCTGGCCGCTGGGGTCGGGCTCGAAGCCCACCCGATTGGCCACCAGCACCGGCAGGCCGTTGGCGATGGCGTGTGCACGCTGGATGGTGATCCAGGCCTCGCGCTGGCGCGCCTGCTCGGCGGGCGCATCGGCTGGGTTCCAGCCGATGGCGGTGGGGTAGAGCAGCAGGTCGGCCCCGGCCAGGGCCATCAGGCGCGCGGCCTCGGGGTACCACTGGTCCCAGCACACCAGTACACCCAGCCGGCCTACGCTGGTCTGGATCGGCGTAAAGCCCAGGTCGCCGGGGGTGAAATAGAATTTTTCAAAGTAGCCCGGATCGTCCGGGATATGCATCTTGCGGTACACACCAGCAAGCTGGCCGTTGCTTTCCAGCACCACAGCAGTGTTGTGGTAGAGCCCAGGCGCACGGCGCTCGAACAGGCTGCCCACGATGACGATCTTGAGCTCCCGGGCGAGCTTGCCCAGCCATGCGGTGGAGGGGCCGGGGATCGGCTCGGCCAGGTCGAACAGGTCGGTGGATTCATGCTGGCAGAAGTACAGCGAGGTGTGCAGCTCCTGCAGCAGCACCAGCCGCGCACCGCCGGCTGCCGCGGCGCGGATGCCGTCTTCGCTCATCTTCAGGTTGGCCGGCCGCCGGTCGGTGCAGGGCTGCTGTACCAGGGCGACACGGAGGGTCTTGACGTTCATGCGGGGGCCTTGGGTAACTGCATGCTGACGCAATGCAGGCTGCCATATTGGTGAATCAGCGCCGTGCAATCAATGCCGATGACCTCGCGCCCCGGGAAGCAGGGCCGCAGCCGTTCCAGCGCCAGCGTGTCGTACCGGACATCACCGTAGGTGGGAACCAGCACCGCGCCGTTGAGGATGAGGAAGTTGGCATAGCCGGCTGGCAGGCGCTTGCCGTCCTCGTCCAGCACGGCGCCGGGCAGCGGCAGCGGGACCAGGCGGTAGGGCCGGCCCTCGATGGTCCGCAGGGCCTGCAGCTCGGCTTCCAGGGCCTTGAGGTCTTCGTAGTGCGGGTCCGCGCGCTCGTCGCAGGCCTGGTAGGCGATGGTGCCCGCGTCGCAGAAGCGGGCGATGGTGTCGATATGACCGTCGGTGTCATCGCCCAGCAGATCGCCGTGGCGCAGCCACAGCACTCGCGAGACCCCCAGCCAGCGCTGGAGCCGCTGTTCGATCGCCTCGCGGCCCAGCTGCGGATTGCGCGTGGTCGCCAGCAGACAGCGCTCGGTGGTCAGCAGGGTGCCGGCGCCGTCGGATTCGATGCCGCCACCCTCCAGCACGAAGTCGAGCGACTCCACCGGCGCCGTCAGCGCGCCCTGGGCGGCGAGCGCGCGGGTGACCTGGTTGTCGAGCGTGGCGTCGAACTTGTTGCCCCAGCCGTTGAAGACAAAGTCCAGATGTACCGGCTGGCCAGCGCGGAACACCGTGATGGGCCCGTGGTCGCGCGCCCAGACGTCATTGGCCGGCACCGGGTACAGGTGCAGGCGCCCGGCCACCGCCCCGGCCGCGAGCAGCCGCGCGCGCAGCCCGGCCACGTCGGGCCCGCAGGCGATCAGCACGTCCTCGAAGCGGCTGATGGCGCAGGCGATGCGAACGAAGTTGTCCTCCACCCGTGCAAACCAGCGTGTGAAGTCGCCTCCGGGCCGCGGCCAGGTCAGCTGCACGGCGCGCTGCGGCGCCCACTCGGCGGGAAGGACAACGGACATGGATCGGACTCCGGAAACGAAAAGGGGCGCCGCAGCGCCCCCGGCCCGCAGTAAGAGTGGTCAGGGGCTGCTGCTGAGCTGTTCGGTATTGTGCAGCCTGGCGGGCTGGCCCTGCACCACGGCGTGGATCACGTGGCCGTTCTCGAAGAATACCGAGAACCCGGCGTAATCCCAGCGGGTGATGGGCGGGTGCTGGGGTTTGTCGCCGCCCACCGGGGGATACTGGACCGCCGGCAGGCCATAGCGTTCTTCCACCTGCAGGACGGTCTCGCCCCGTTGCGGCAGGAGCGGGCGATCCGCCTGGCCCGCCTCAGGCATTTGCAGTGTTTCGGCGGCAGCCGCCAGACAGAGCAGCGCCGCGCCCAGGCCGATCAGATTACGCATGAGCCTCACCAGGGGGTTCATGGCGCGAATATAACACCGTGCCGGTTCAGCGCGCCTGCTGCAGGTCCGCGATCATCGCGGAGAGGAAGCGCGTGGCCTCGCCGCCGGTGACCGCGCGGTGGTCGAAGGTGACCGACAGCGGCAGCACCTTGCTGATCTTGATCTCGCCGTTGATGGGCACCACCGCATCACGGGTGGCGCCGGCGGCCACGATGGCGACCGTGGGCGGGACGATGACCGGCGTGGCGTACTTGCCGCCGAACTTGCCGAAATTGGACAGGGTGATGGTGTAGCCGCGCAGTTCTTCGGCGGGCGCGGTGCGGTTGCCGACTTCGGTCTTCATCTTCATCAGCCCGGCGCGCAGGCTGTCCTCGCTGCGCGAGGCCACGTCCTGCAGCACCGCCACGAACAGGCCGTCTGGCGTATCCACCGCCATGCCGAGATGGATCTTGGGCAGCACGCGGCGGCCGATCTCGGCGTGGTCAAACCAGGCATTGACGGCCGGCTCGGCCTTGACGCCGGCCACCAGGGCGCGGATCAGGCGCAGGGTGAGGTCCTGCTTGGCATCGCCCCAGGCGTGCAGCACGGCGTCGTCGGTGACGGTGGTGTGCATCACCTCGTCGCGCGATTGCGCCATGGCCTGCGCCATGGCCTTGCGGTTGCCCTTGAGCTTTTCCAGCGGGCCGACCTCGGTGAGGATCTTGTGCACGCGCTGCACGTCGGCGGCGGTGATCATGCCGTCCGGGCCGGTGGGGGTGATGATGGTCAGATCCACGTTGAGGCGATGGGCCAGCGCACGCACCGCGGGCGTGACCTTGAGCCCGGCGGCGGTACCGACGGTGGTGGCTTTTTCCGCCACCACCTCGTGGCCCTGCTTCATGGCGCCGACCACCACGCCGGTATCGCGGATGGCCTCGGCGGCCTCCGGCTTGGCCGCTGCGGCAGGCTTGGCAGCTTCCTGCGTGCCCTCGAAAGTGACCAGCGGCTTGCCGACCTCGATGGTGTCGCCGTTCTTTCCGTGCAGCTTGGCGATGCGGCCGCTGAACGGGCTGGGGACTTCGACCACCGCCTTGGCGGTCTCCACCGAGACCAGGGGCTGGTCCACCTTGACCGTGTCGCCTTCCTTGACCAGCCATTCGCGGATGTCGGCTTCCTGCAGGCCTTCGCCGAGATCGGGGAGTTTGAAGATGCTCATGTACGTTTCCTTGTGGGGCCGGGCTCAGCCCTTGGGCGCAATGTCGAAAACCTTGCGGACTTCCTTGAGGATGCGGTCCACGTCGGGGATGTAGCTGCGTTCGTTGCGGGCCAGCGGCATGATCGCGTCGTAACCCGATACGCGCATCACCGGCGCGAACAGCGACAACAGGCCGTGCTCGGCCAGTCCGGCGGCGATCTCGCTGGCCCAGCCGCCGGCGCGCGGGGCTTCCTGCACGATCACGCAGCGGCCGGTCTTGGCCACCGATTCGAGGATGGTGTCCAGGTCCAGCGGCTTGAGCGTGGCCACGTCCACCACTTCGGCGTCGATGCCTTCCTCGGCCAGTGCGTCCGCCGCCAGGCGGGTCTCGTGCATCATCGCGCCCCAGGAGACCAGGGTGATGTCGCGCCCTTCGCGCTCCACGAAGCAGCTGTCCAGCGGCAGGGCCTCGCCGTTGTCTTCCACCGGCTGCTTGAACAGGCGGTAGCAGCGGGTGGGTTCGAGGAAGATTACCGGGTCCGGGTCGCGGATCGCCGCCAGCAGCAGGCCGTAGGCGCGCGCCGGGCTGGACGGGCACACCACCCGCAGGCCGGGCATGTGCGCGAACGTGGTCTCCAGCGATTCCGAGTGGTGCTCCGGCGCGTGGATGCCGCCGCCGTTGGGTGCGCGGATCACCATCGGGCAGGACAGCCGGCCGCGCGTGCGGTTGCGGTAGCGGGTGGCGTGGTTCACCACCTGGTCCACGCAGGGATAGAGAAAACCGCTGAACTGGATCTCCGCCACCGGCCGCATGCCCTGGGTGGACAGGCCGATGGCCATGGCCGCCACCAGCGTTTCCGCCAGCGGGGTGTCGATCACGCGGCCTTCGCCGAACTCGTCGAGCAGGCCCACGGTGGCGCGGAACACGCCGCCGTTGCGGCCGATATCCTCGCCCAGCACGACCACATCGGGGTCGCGCGCCATCTCGGACTTGAGCGCCAGATTGATCGCTTCAATGGTGGTGATGTTGGGCATCAGTGCGCTTCCTTGCGGCCGGCGGCGCGCACTTCGTCGCGCTGCCACTCGTATTGTTTGGGCAACTGGGCGTAGAGGTGATCGAAGATCGCTTCCGGGTGGTCGGGGCTGATGTGCAGGAATTCCTGCGCGGCGGCCTCGGCAAGCTCGGTGCCTTCCTTCTGCAGGGCCTCCTCGTCGGCGGCGCTCCACAGTTTCTGGGCTTCCAGGTAGGCCTTGAGGCGCTTGACCGGGCAGCGCTCCCAGGCGGCTTTGACTTCCTCTTCCGAGCGGTAGCGGCGCGCATCATCGGCCGTGGTGTGGTCGTGCAGGCGGTAGGTGACGGCTTCCACCAGGCTGGGACCGCCGCCGCTGCGGGCGCGCTCGATGGCGCGCTCCAGCACGAAGCGGGTAGCGATCACGTCGTTGCCGTCGGACTGCTCGCCGGGCAGGCCGCCGGCAAAGGCCTTCTGCGCGATGGTCTCGGCGCCGGTCTGGCGCGAGCGGGGCAGGGAGATGGCCCACTGATTGTTGGAGACCAGGAACACGATCGGCAGATTCCAGACCTTGGCTGAACTCACGGCCTCGTAGAAATCCCCCTTGGAGGTGGCGCCGTCACCGCAGGAGGCGAGCACCACGCGCTTTTCGCCGCGCAGCTTGAAGGCATACGCCACGCCGATGGCGTGCGGGATGTGGGTGGCAATCGGCACCGACAGCGGAAAATCGTGATAGGCCGGCGTGCCCTCGGGGTAGGCCATGCCGCGCTCGTCGCCGCCCCAGTAGAGCAGGATCTTGCTCATCGGCACGCCGCGCAGGAACTGCGCCGCGTATTCGCGGTAGGCGGGGATGAAGACATCCTCGGCCTTGAGCGCCAGGCCGATGGCGGTGCCGATGGCCTCCTGACCCAGGCAGGCGGCATAGGTGCCGAGCTGGCCGGTGCGCTGCAGGGCCACGGCTTTCTTGTCGAAGGCGCGGGTGCGCACCATCACCTGATACATGTGGCGCAGGCTGTCCGGGTTGCGGGCGAAGTCCGGCAGCTCGCCCAGCGCCTGGCCCTGCGCGTCCAGAAACCGGGTGAGCTGGATCTCAAAACGGGCCACGGTGCTGACCGTGGCGGGATCGGGTTGTTTCACTGCCGCTCCTCTGATCATTGTGGTTGCGCGTCTGGCGCGCGCCTTGGCCGGCAGATTAGCAGCCTGGCGCCCGCTGCCAAGTGGGGGTTTCCCTCTTGCCAAACCGGGCGTGCGCGGTGCTTCCCCCGCGTGCGGGCCGCTGAGACCGGCAGGGTTTGTGCTCTAATAATCGCAATGCAAAACCCTTACGAACTCTTTGCCGGCCTGCGTTATACGCGAGCCAAGCGGCGCAATCATTTCATCTCGTTCATCTCGCTGGCGTCCATGCTCGGCATCGCCATCGGCGTGACGGCGCTGATCACCGTGCTGTCGGTGATGAACGGCTTCGAGCGCGAGCTGCGGACCCGCATCCTGGGCATGGCCTCCCACGCCACCATTTCCGCGGTGCGCGGCGGCCTGGAAGACTGGCCACGTGCCGCCGCACAGGCGCTCGATCACCCCGAGATCAGCGGCGTGGCGCCGTATATCGAGGGCGAGGGCATGGTGCGGGTGGGCGGCGAGCTGTCGGGCACGCTGCTGCGCGGCATCCTGCCGGACGAGGAGCCGGGGGTGTCGGAGATCGGCGCACACCTCAAGGCCGGCACGCTCAGGGACCTGGCCCCCGGCGCCTACAACCTGGTGATGGGCTACGAGCTGGCACGCAGCCTCGGTGTGGGCGTGGGCGACAAGGTGGACCTGATGATCCCGCAGGCCAGCGTCACCCCGGCCGGCGTGCTGCCGCGGTTCCGCCGCTTTACGGTGAGCGGCATCTTCCAGGTCGGCATGTACGAGTTTGACCGCGGCATGGTGTTCATCCACCTCGCCGATGCCCAGGCCCTGCTGCGCATGGGAGACAGCGTCACCGGCGTGCGCCTGAAGCTGCACGACCTGTTCCAGGCGCCGCGCGTCTCCCGCGAGCTGGCCGAGACGATGAGCGGCGTCTATTACGTCAGCGACTGGACGCGCAGCCACGCCAATTTTTTCCGCGCCGTGCGCACCGAGAAGATGGTGATGTTCATCATCCTCTCGCTGATCGTGGGCGTGGCCGCGTTCAACATCGTCTCCACCCTGGTGATGGTGGTGCAGGACAAGCAGTCCGACATCGCCATCCTCCGCACCCTGGGCGCCAGCCCGCGCTCGGTGATGGCGATCTTCATGGTGCAGGGCTCGGTGATCGGCATCATCGGCACGCTGCTCGGCGTGGCCGGCGGGGTGGCGCTGGCGCTCAACGTGGAGCGCATCGTGCCGCTGCTGGAAATGCTGATGGGCCAGCCTTTCCTGTCGCCGGATGTCTATTACATCTCCGATCTGCCCTCGGAGCTCAAGCGTGGCGACGTGCTGCGCATCAGCCTGCTGTCGCTGGCACTGGGCCTGCTCTCCACCCTGTATCCGGCCTGGCGCGCCTCGCGCGTGCAGCCGGCCGAGGCGCTGCGCTATGAATGAGCAGGCCATCAACAGCGCGCAGCCCATTCTCCAGGCACGCGGTCTGGGCAAGACCTTCGACGACGGACGGCTGCGGCTGAACGTGCTCGACAACGTCAACCTGCTGCTGCACCGGGGCGAACGCCTGGCCATCGTCGGCAGCTCCGGCAGCGGCAAGTCCACCCTGCTGCACTGTCTGGGCGGGCTGGATGCCCCCAGCCGCGGCGAGGTGCTGGTCTCGGGCCGCAACATGGCGGCGCTGTCGGACGCCGAGCGTGGCCGCCTGCGCAACGAGCGGCTGGGCTTCGTGTACCAGTTCCACCACCTGCTGCCGGAGTTCAGTGCGCTGGAGAACGTGGCGCTGCCGCTGCTGATCCGCCGCATGCCGGCGGCCCAGGCACGCGAACAGGCCGCCGCGCTGCTCGGCCGCGTGGGGCTGGGCGAGCGCCTGCAGCACAAGCCGGGTGAGCTCTCCGGTGGCGAGCGCCAGCGCGCGGCGGTGGCGCGGGCGCTGGTGACGCGGCCGGACTGCGTGCTGGCCGACGAGCCCACCGGCAACCTCGACGCCCGCACCGCCGCGCAGGTCTTCGAGCTGATGCTGGAGCTCAACCGGGAGCTGGGCACCAGCCTGGTCGTGGTCACCCACGATCTGCAGCTGGCCGCGCGCATGGACCGCGTCTGCACCCTGCAGGCCGGGCAGCTCGTCAGCAGCTGATCGCACCGGCCGCGCAGGGATGCGCCTGACCCAGGTCCTGGCCTTCACCCTCGGCATCCTGGGCGTGCACGCGCTGCCCCAGCTGCCGCCGTTCTGGCTGCTGGCGCTGCTGCTGCTGGCCTGCGCCTGGCCCTGGCGCGGCCGCGCCTGGCTGCTGCCCGCTGCCGCGGGCGTGGCGCTGACCGTGTGGCACGCCCAGGACGGGCTGGATGCGCGCTGGCCGGCCGAGCGCCACGGCGAGGATCACTGGGTGCAGGGCCATATCGCCAGCCTGCCCGACGAGAGTCCGCGCGCCACGCGTTTCGTGTTCGAGCCCTGGCAGTCGCCGGAGCTGCCGCGCCGTATCCGTGCGAGCTGGTACCGCGCCGAGCAGAGCGTGCGCGCGGGCGAGTGCTGGCGTTTCGAGCTGCGCCTGCGCAGCCCGCACGGTTCGCTCAATCCGGGCGCTTTCGACTACGAGGGCTGGCTGTTCCGCGAGCGGCTGGACGCCACCGCCAGCGTGCGCCGTGCCGAGCGCTGTGATCTGCCGCCGCGCTACCCGTTGCTGCGCCTGCGCCAGGCCTGGCGCGACCAGTTGGCGCTGTGGCTGCCGGAGCATCCGGGTCGGCCGCTGCTGGCGGCGCTGACCATCGGGGATCAGGACGCCCTCGGCAACAGCGACTGGGACCTGTTCCGCGTCACCGGCACCAGCCATCTGGTGGTGATCTCCGGGCTGCACCTGGCCATCGTCGCCGGCTTTGCCTACCTGCTGCTGCGGGGCCTGTGGAGCCTGGTGCCGGCGCTCTGCCTGCGCCTGCCCGCACAGCGCGCCGGGCTGATCGGCGCCGCCCTGGTCGCCGCCCTGTACGCCCTGATCGCGGGCTTCGAGGCGCCGGTCCAGCGCGCCCTGCTGATGCTGTGGCTGGTACTGCTGGCCGCGTTCGCCGGGCGCCTGCACCAGCCGCTGCGGGTGCTGGCGCTGGCCTGGGTCGGCATCCTGCTGTTCCAGCCGCTGGCCATCACCAGCCCGGGGCTGTGGCTGTCCTTCGGCGCGGTGGGGGCGATCATTTATGTCAGCACGCGCCGCCTGCGCACCCCTGCCGCCTGGCGGCTGGCGCTGCTGATCCAGCTCATGCTGGGCCTGATGCTGATGCCGCTGACGCTGGGCTTTTTCAAGGGCGCCACCTGGCTGGCGCTACCGGTGAATCTGGTGGCGGTGCCGCTGTTCGGCCTGTTCACGCCGGTGCTGTTCGTGGCCACCCTGCTGGCGCTGGCGTGGCCGGACGCGGGAGCGGCGCTGCTCTGGGCCTGCGCCGAGGGCCTGGCCCATTTCCAGACCGCGCTGGGCTGGCTGGCCCTGCACGCGCCCGGCGGCTGGTGGGATGCCAGCCCGTCCTGGGCGGCCCTGGCCCTGGCGCTGGCGGGGGCGGTGCTGCTGTTCGCCCCGCGCGGTCTGCCTACGCGGCTGCCCGGGCTGCTGTGCCTGCTGCCGCTGCTGTTGCCGCCGTCGAGCGCACCGCGCGCAGACTTCAGCCTTGCCATGCTCGACGTGGGGCAGGGGCTGGCGGTGGTGGTGCGCACCGCCAATCACACACTGCTGTACGACGCCGGGCCGGCGTTCGAGGACGGCTTCGACGCCGGCCGCTCGATCGTGCTGCCCTACCTGCTGCACGAGCAGGTGCGCCACATCGACCGGCTGGTGCTCTCCCACCGCGACAATGACCATGCCGGCGGTGTGGACGCGGTGCGGGCGCGGCTGCCCATCACTGAGGAGATCGGCACCGAGCAGGGGCGGCCCTGCCGGCGGGGCGAGCAGTGGGAGTGGGACGGGGTGCGATTCGAGATCCTCCACCCGGAGGGCGGAGACGGCAGCCGTAATGACCAGTCCTGCGTGCTGCGCGTGCAGGGCCGCTGGACCGTGCTGCTGGCCGGCGATATCGAGGCCCGGGCCGAGCGCCAGCTGCTGGCCCGGGACGCACAGGCCCTGCGCGCCGACGTGCTGGTGGCCCCGCACCATGGCAGCAAGACCTCTTCCACGCCGGCTTTCGTGGCGGCGGTACGGCCGCAGGTGGTGCTCTACGGCGCGGGCTGGCGCCACCACTACCGCCACCCGCGACCGGAAGTCACGGCACGCTACGCGGAGCTGGGCGCGCGCCAGTGGGTCAGTGGCGTCAGCGGGGCCCTGCGCGTCACCCAGGAAGGGGGAGCCATCCGGGTCAGCGAATGGCGGCGCGAGGCTGGGCGCTGGTGGAACGCGCCGCCGGAACCCTGAGGGCCGGGTGGCGCGCGCTCAGAGCTTGGTGGGGTTGGGGGCGTCGCCGTAGACCGCCTTGGGGTCGAAGGTCTTTTCCCGTTCCTCGAACTTCAGCACGCGGACCGCCTCGCCCTCGCCGACCGGCACCGAGCGGTAGAAGCAGGACCGATAGCCGACGTGGCAGGACGCGTCACCGATCACGTTGACGCTGAGCCAGATCGCGTCCTGGTCGTCGTCTATGCGCAGATCCACCACTTTCTGCGTCAGCCCGCTGGTGGCGCCCTTGTGCCAGATCACCTGGCGCGAGCGCGACCAGTAATGCGCCTCGCCGGTGAGGATGGTCTTTTTCAGTGCCTCGGCGTTCATGTAGCCCAGCATCAGCACCTCGCCGTTGTGGGCGGCGGTGGTCACGCAGGGGATCAGGCCGTGTTCGTCGAACTTGGGGGCGAGTTCGTGGCCTTCCTCGACCTGTTCGATGCTCAGGCGCGGAAAGAAGCGGATATCGTCAGACATGGCAGGCTCGGCCCGCGGCTAGCGGGTATCAGGGGGCGCGCAGTGTAATACCATACGCCTGTCATGGCGACGTTCCGCACCCCCACCGTCACCCAGCGCCTGCAGGCCGCAGAGGCCCTGTGCCGGGCCAGCGGCGCACGCTTCACGCCCATGCGCCGCGAGGTCTATGCCCACATGCTGGCTGCGGCCGCGCCGCTGTCGGCCTATGACCTGCTGGATGGCCTGAAGCGGCACCTGGGCAAACCGCTGGCGCCGCCCACCGTGTACCGCGCGCTGGAGTTCCTGCTGGAGCAGGGCCTGATCCATCGCGTGGAATCCACGCACGCCTATCTCACCTGCGCCCACCCGGGCGAGGACCACCAGAGCCTGTACCTGGTCTGCACCGAGTGCGGCACCACGCAGGAACTCGACGATCACCAGATCGGCGGCCTGCTGCAGCAGCGCGCGCGCAAGAGCCACTTCAAGCCCCGCAAGCAGGTGGTGGAGCTGCAGGGCACCTGCGAGAAGTGCAGTTGAGGAGAACCGCGATGAAGCCCCGTATCTGCGCCCTGGGCCTGTCCCTTGTCCTTGTCGCCTGCGGCAGCCCGCCGCCCGAGGAAACGGCGCGTCAGACCGAGGGCCGCGAGGAAACGCGCAACATCCGCAATACCGGCGCGGTGGGCTATTCCGGGGAGGCCATCGCCGACCGTGTGGACCAGACCCTGGACGCCAGCGAGGAGCGCAACCGCAAGCTCCAGGAAGCCGACGACGACACCGGCTACTGAGCCGCCCGCGGCTTGCGCCGCACGTAGAGGGTCTTGTGTATCCGGGCCACCGCCTCGCCGGCGGCGTCGCGCACTTCCACCACCCGCAGCGGCTCGTACTTCTGCCCGTTGGCGGTCTGCCGGCGGATATCGTCGAGCTGGTCCCCGGTCCACTCGAAGACCGCGCTCACGGTGCCGCGCCCGGGCTTGAGGAATTCAATGCTCGCGGCCTTGTCCCACACCCGGTATTCCGGCCCCAGCAGCGCCACCAGCAGCAGCACGTAATGCGGATCGCACATGGCGTACAGGCTGCCGCCAAAGTGGGTGCCAAAGGCGTTGGAGTTGTAGAAGCGCTTGTGCATCTCCACCCGCATGCGCCGGTAGTCCGGCGTCAGCTCGGCGATGCGGATGCCGGTACCCCAGTAGGGTGGCCAGAGGTTCATCACACACTTGAACAGCCAGGGTTTGCGGTAGATCAGGGCACTCATGGGGACTCCGTTTCAGGCCCAGCCTGCCAGCCAACCGTCCACGGCGCGATTACCTGACAGGGAATGCCGCGACGGCGCCCTTGTGCACGCCCTCGTAGGCGCGTACCTCGACCACGCGCCCCGGCCGCAGGGCAGCGATCTGCCCGGCAATATGCTCGGCGATGCGCTCCACGGTGCTGTCGGTTTCCAGCAGCGCGCAGCGCGTGGCGGGCAGTTCCAGGCGGAAGTGCCCCTCGCGGGACTGGTATTCGGTGCACAGCCGGCCGTCGCGCTGCCGCACGACATCCTCACGCGTGGCCAGGTAGACGTCGGCCCAGCGGCTGGCCCACAGCTGTTCCAGTTGCGGGTCGCGCGCGCCGTCCACGCGGATCTCGATGCGCGAACGGTGGCCGTGGGCAATGCGCTGGCAGTGGCCGTCGTGCTTCTTGAGGCCGTGGGTGTAGTGGTAGCAGGCGCCCGCGATCAGCTCCTCGCGCAGCTGCACGCGCAGCCGGCGCACGTTGGCAGGCACCGCACGCAGCAGGCTGGTTTCCAGCTCCATGGCCAGTGCCCCGGGCGTGACCTCGGCGGCATCCAGCAGCGTCACCGCCGCCGGGGGCGAATGGTGGACGATGGGGCCGACCGCACAGTCAAACCGCACCTGCACCTGGCTCTGGCTGCTCTCCAGGCGCAGGCCCGGATGGCGCGCGGGGACGATCAGGCTATGGTCCGGGCCATCGTCAATGGCGCGCTTGAGCTGCTTCTTGACCAGCCCAAAGTCCAGCACCATGGACTGATCGTCCAGCTCGCCCTCCAGCTCCAGGTCCACGATCCAGCTCTGACCCACCAGGCCGCGCCGCGTATCCAGGCTGGCGCAGTCGATCACGGTCAGGTGTTCCACGAAGAGGCGGCTCATGACGATAGTTTAGAATCCACGCTCACTTTCTGCTGATGCTGCCATGTCCGTCGTCACCCGCTTTGCCCCCAGCCCCACCGGATTCCTCCACATCGGCGGTGCGCGTACGGCGTTGTTTTCCTGGCTCTATGCGCAGAAGCACGGCGGCAAGTTCCTGCTGCGCATCGAGGATACCGACCGCGAGCGCAGCACCCAGGCGGCGGTGGACGCCATTTTCGAGGGCATGAAGTGGCTGGGCCTGCACAGTGACTTTCCCGAGATCTACCAGACCCGCCGCTTTGACCGCTATGCCGAGGTGATCGCACAGATGCTCGCCGCCGGCACGGCCTATCACTGCTACGCCAGCAAGGAAGAACTGGACCAGATGCGTGCCGAACAGCAGGCGCGCAAGGAAAAGCCGCGCTACGACGGCCGCTGGCGCCCGGAGCCGGGCAAGACCCTGCCACCGCCGCCGCCCGGGGCGAAGCCGGTGGTGCGTTTCCGCAATCCGCAGGACGGCGAGGTGGTGCTGGACGATCTGATCAAGGGCCGCATCGTCTTTGCCAGCGAGGAGCTGGACGATCTCATCATCGCCCGTGCCGACGGCGTACCCACCTACAACTTCTGTGTGGTGGTGGACGACATGGACATGGGCATCACCCACGTCATCCGCGGTGACGATCACGTCAACAACACCCCGCGGCAGATCAACATCCTCAAGGCGCTCGGCGCCACGCCGCCGCGCTACGCGCATGTGTCCATGATCCTCGGCAGCGATGGCCAGAAGCTGTCCAAGCGCCACGGCGCGCTCGGGGTGATGGAGTACCGCGCCATGGGCTTTCTGCCGGAGGCGCTGCTCAACTACCTGGTCCGCCTGGGCTGGAGCCACGGCGACCAGGAGCTGTTCACCCGCGAGGAAATGGGCCGCCTGTTCGACTTTGACCACGTCTCGGCCAGCCCCGCGCGCTTCGACATGGAGAAGGCCTACTGGGTCAATCACCAGTATCTGAAGGTCACCGATCCGGCGCTCATCGCGCCCGAGTTCGACTGGCACCTGCGGCGAGTGGGCGTGGACCCGTCGCAGGGCCCGGCGCTTGCCGCCGTCATCGAGCAGCAGCGCGAGCGCTGCAAGACGCTGGTGGAGATGGCGGAGAAATCGAAGTTCTTCTACGCCGAACTCGACGGCTACAACGATAAGGACGCCGCCAAGCACCTGAACGCGGAGGCCGTCGAGCTGCTGGGCGCGCTGGCCCGGCAGCTGGGCGCGCTGGCCGACTGGAACGCGCCGGCCCTGCACGCCACCATCCACCAGTTTGCCGAGGCGCGCGGCCTGGGCCTGGGCAAGATCGCGCAGCCGATCCGGGTGGCGGTGGCCGGCATGGCCATCTCGCCGCCGATCGACCAGACCCTGTTCCTGCTCGGGCGCGAGCGAACCCTGCAGCGGCTCGCAGCGGCTGTGCATTTCGTGGCGAAGTCTCAGAATTAGGCGCCAGCCGACCGCGGCGGGCAGAGCGACTCATCAGGATATTTATGGCAGTTGAAATCACGTTTCCGGACGGCAACAAGAAATCCTTCGACGCCCCCGTCACCGGCCTCGCCATCGCCCAGGGCATTTCGCCGGGCCTGGCCAAGAAGGCGGTGGTGGTGCGCGTCAACGGCGAGCTGTGGGACCTGACCCGGCCGATCGACCGCGACGCGCAGATCAGCATCATCACCCGCAACCAGCCCGAGGCGCTGGAAGTCATCCGTCACGACGCCGCCCACGTGCTGGCGCAGGCGGTGCAGGAGCTGTTCCCCGGCACACAGATCACCTTCGGTCCGGCGACCGAGACCGGCTTCTATTACGACTTTGCCCGCAGCGAGCCCTTTACCGAGGCCGATCTGGAGAAGATCGAGCAGCGCATGCGCGAGATCGTCAGGCGTGACCTGCCGATCACCCGCGAGGTGTGGCCGCACGACAGGGCGGTGCAGCACTTCGAGCAGGCCGGCGAGACCTTCAAGGCCGAGTGGATCCGCGAGGGCATCGCGCCCGACGAGGAGCTCAGCATCTACCGCCAGGGCGAGTCCTGGCTGGACATGTGCCTGGGCCCGCACCTGCCGTCCACCGGCAGGCTCGGCACCGCGTTCAAGCTCACCAAGGTCTCCGGCGCCTACTGGCGCGGCGACGCCGGCAACGCGCAGCTGCAGCGCATCTATGGCCTGGCCTTTGCCAGCGAGGACGAGCTCAAGGCGCACCTGAAACTGCTGGAGGAAGCCGAGAAGCGCGACCACCGCAGACTGGGCCGCGAGCTGGACCTGTTCCACCAGCAGGAAGAGGCGGTGGGCAGCGTCTTCTGGCACGCGCGCGGGCACACGCTGTGGCGCACGGTGGAGCACTACATCCGCCGCCGCCTGGAGGAGGCCGGCTATCAGGAGGTCAAGACCCCGCTGCTGATCGACCGTGTGCTGTGGGAAAAGACCGGGCACTGGGAAAACTACCGCCAGAACATGTTCATCGCCGAGAGCGAGGATCGCATCCTGGCGGTCAAGCCGATGAACTGCCCGGGTCACGTGATGATCTACAAGCAGGGCATCACCTCCTACCGCGACCTGCCGCTGCGCATCGCCGAGTTCGGCTCCTGCCACCGCAACGAGCCCAGCGGCGCCCTGCACGGCCTGATGCGCGTGCGCGCCTTCACCCAGGACGACGCCCACATCTTCTGCACCGAAGACCAGATCAACAGCGAGACCGTGGCCTTCTGCGACCTCCTGCGCAGCGTGTACCGCGATTTCGGCTTCACCGAGGTGGTGGTGAAGTTCTCCACCCGCCCGGACAAGCGCGCGGGCAGCGACGCCGTCTGGGACCGGGCCGAGGATGCCCTCAAGCGCGCCGTGGAAGCCGCCGGCCTGCCGTACAGCCTCAACCCGGGCGAGGGTGCCTTCTACGGGCCCAAGCTGGAGTTCGTGCTGCGCGACGCCATCGGCCGCGACTGGCAGTGCGGCACGCTGCAGGTGGACTTCGTGCTGCCCGAGCGGCTGGACGCCGAATACATCGCCGAGGACGGCTCGCGCCAGCGCCCGGTGATGCTGCACCGGGCCATTCTCGGTTCCATGGAGCGGTTCCTGGGCATTCTCATCGAGCAGTACGCCGGCGCACTGCCGTTCTGGCTGGCGCCGGTACAGACGGTGGTGGCGCCCATCGTCTCCGATGCCGATGCCTATGCCACCGAGGTCTGCGCCGCGCTCAAGGCCGCCGGGATCCGCAGCGAGGCCGACCTGCGCAACGAGAAGATCAACTACAAGATCCGCGAGCACGCGCTGCAGAAGATTCCGGTCATCGCGGTGGTGGGCCGCAAGGAAGCCGAGGAGGGTACCGTCACCCTGCGCCTGCGCGGCGAGGAGCGGCAGGACACCCTGCCGCTGGCACAGGCCATCAGCCGCCTGCGGGAGCTGCGCTGATGCGGCTGGCCGCTGCCCTGTTCCTGCTGCTGTGCGCCGGCGCACCGGCCGCCAGCGAGCCGCAGCTGCGCGGTGAGTGGGAGCAGGGCGGGGTGATCTTCGGGAGCGTGCAGCCCGGCACCCGGGTCTGGCTCAACGATCAGCCCCTGCGCGTGACGCCGGGTGGTGAGTTCGTTCTCGGCCTGGACCGCGACGAGCCGGCCGAGGTCACGCTGCGGCTGCAGCCGCCCGGCGCGCCGGCGCCGCTGGAACGGCGCTACCCGGTCAGGAAGCGCCAGTACCTGATCCAGCGCCTGCAGCTGCCGCCGTCCATGGTCAACCCGCCGCCGGAAACCCTGGCGCGCATCCGCCGCGAACAGCAGAAAATCACCGCCGCGCGCGAGCGCGACAGCGCCCTGACGGCCTTCACCGAGTCCTTCATCTGGCCTACGGTGGGCCCCATCTCCGGCGTGTTCGGCAGTCAGCGCATCCTCAACGGCGAACCCAAGCAGCCGCACTACGGTGTGGATGTGGCGGTGCCCACCGGCACGCCCGTGGTCGCGCCCGCCGGCGGCATCGTCAGCCTCGCCGAGCCGGATCTCTACTACACCGGCGGCACCGTCATGATCGACCACGGCCACGGCCTGTCGTCGGCCTTCCTGCACCTGTCGCGCCTGCACGTGCAGGCCGGGCAGACGGTGAAGCAGGGTGACCTGATCGGTGAGGTCGGCGCCACCGGCCGCGCTACCGGCGCGCACCTGGACTGGCGCATCAACTGGTTCGGGCGTCGCGTGGACGCGCAGAAGCTGGTGCCGCCCATGCCTGAGCAGAACTGAGCCCAAACCCGGCCTGGCGGTGCGTCTGGAGTGTCAGCCCGGCGGCCAGCTCAGCGGGCGGCCGGCCAGCAGGTGCAGGTGCAGATGGAACACGCTCTGGCCGGCTTCGGCGCCGTTGTTGACCACCAGGCGGAAGGCCTCGCCGTGGCCGTGCTCGGCGGCGATCCGCCCGGCCACCAGCATCAGGTGGCCGAGCAGGGCCTGGTCCTCGGCGCCGGCGTCGATCAGCCGCGGGATGGGTTTGCGCGGCACCAGCAGGATGTGCAGCGGCGCCTGCGGATTGATGTCGCGCAGCGCCACGCAGTGCTCGTCCTGGTGCAGCAGGGTGGCCGGCAGTTCGCCGGCGATGATCTTCTCGAACAGGGTCTTGGCCATGGCAGTGCGCGGTGGAGGTGGAAGCGGATGCTAACATTGCGCACCCGTTTCCCAGCGTGCGCGCATGTCCGAGCCCAGCCAACCCGAACTCCAGCCGATGAAGGTGTACCGGCGCCTGCTCGGCTATTCACTGCCGCACTGGCGCATCATGGTGCTGGCCTTTCTGGCCACCAGTGTCTTCGCCGCGGTGGACGCCAGTTTTGCCGCGCTGGTCAAGCCGCTGCTGGACAAGGCCTTCGTGGAGCAGAACCAGGACTACATCCGCTGGCTGCCGTTGGCCATCGTCGGGCTGTTCCTGCTGCGCGGCTTTGCCGCCTTTGCCTCGGCCTACGGCATGGCCTGGGTGGCGCGCCGCGTGGTCAAGGACGTGCGCGGCGCCCTGTTCAACCATCTGCTGACGCTCCCCACGCGCTTTTATGACCGCATCAGCTCCGGCCAGCTGATCGCGCGCCTGACCTACCACGTGGAGCAGGTGGCCGACGCCGTCACCGGCGTGCTCACCACGGTGCTCAAGGACGGGCTCACCGTGATCGCGCTGGTGACCTGGATGTTCATCCTCAACTGGCAGCTGACCAGCTTCGCCTTCGTGGTGGTGCCGTTCATCGCGCTGATCATCCGCTACGTGAGCCGGCGCTTCCGCATGATCAGCGGGCGCATCCAGAAGAGCGTCAGCGATGTCACCGACAGCGCGGAGGAAGCGGTCTCCGGCCAGCGCATCATCAAGATCTACAACGGCCAGGCGCTGGAAGGCACGCGCTTTGCCCGGGTCAACGAGAACAACCGCTGGCTGAGCATGAAGGTGGTCGCCACCCAGGCCGGCAGCGCGGCGCTGATCCAGTTCATCGCCGCCTGGGCGGTGGCCGCCATCGTTTACTACGCCACCCAGCCGGCGATGCTGGAGGTGATGACCCCGGGGTCCTTCGCCTCCTTCATGCTGGCCATGCTGTCGCTGCTGCAGCCGATCAAGAGCATGGGCAACATCAACGAGCGCCTGCAGCGGGGCATTGCGGCGGGCACGGAAATCTTCGCGCTGCTCAACGAGCCGCCGGAACCGCAGGGCGGGGATCGCCCGCTGGAGCGGGCGCAGGGCCGCATCGAGTTTGACCGCGTGCAGTTCCGCTACCGGGACGAGCTGGCCGACGCGCTGCGCGGCATCAGCCTGAAGATCGAGCCCGGCCAGACGGTGGCCTTCGTCGGGCGCTCGGGCAGCGGCAAGTCCACGCTGCTGTCGCTGCTGCCGCGCTTCTACGACGTGAGCGAGGGGGCCGTGCGTCTGGACGGCCACGACATCCGCGAGTATCCGCTGTACCAGCTGCGCAACCAGATCGCCCTGGTGGACCAGCAGGTGCGGCTGTTCAACGCCAGCGTGGCCGACAACATCAGTTATGGTCTGGCCCGCAAGCCTGGCCGCGAGGCCATCGTCCAGGCCGCGCGCGATGCCTATGCCTGGGAATTCATCGAGAAGCTGCCGCAGGGCCTGGACACGCTGATCGGTCAGAACGGGCAGACGCTCTCCGGCGGCCAGCGGCAGCGCATTGCCATCGCCCGCGCACTGCTCAAGGACGCGCCGATCCTGATCCTCGACGAGGCCACGTCGGCGCTGGATACCGAGTCCGAGCGCTACATCCAGGCGGCGCTGGAACGCCTGGTCAGGGGGCGCACCACCCTGGTCATCGCGCACCGGCTGTCCACCGTGCAGCACGCCGATCTGATCGTGGTCCTGCAGGACGGCCGCATCATCGAGTCCGGCCGCCACGAGCAGCTGCTGGCCCGCAACGGACTGTACGCGGCGCTCTACCAGATGCAGTTCGATGAACCTCGCTCGGCGGCTTGAGCGCCGCTGGTACGCACCGCTTCCCGCGCCCTGGCTGCTGCGTCCGCTGGCTGCGCTCCATGGCTGGATCGGCGCGCGCCGCCGTGCCTGGCTGCAGGCCCGTGCCGTGTGCCTGCCGGTGCCGGTCATCGTGGTCGGCAACATCAGCGTGGGCGGCACCGGCAAGACGCCGCTGGTGCTGTGGCTGGTGGCCGAGCTGCGCCGGCTCGGCCTGCGTCCCGGCGTCATCAGCCGGGGCTACGGCGGACGTG
This sequence comes from Gammaproteobacteria bacterium, assembly GCA_046565985.1. Classification (GTDB taxonomy): domain Bacteria; phylum Pseudomonadota; class Gammaproteobacteria; order Nevskiales; family Nevskiaceae; genus Polycyclovorans. The sequence goes on along the minus strand of JBKHXN010000100.1, from coordinate 5,738 downwards.
CGCCGCAGTACCCGCTGCGCGTCACCGCGCAGACGCCGGTGGCACACGCGGGCGACGAGCCGCTGCTGATCGTCCAGCGCAGCGGCGTACCGCTGTGCGTGGCGCCGGATCGGGTCGCCGCTGCCCGGGCGCTGTTGCGGGATGGCACGGTGGACGTGCTGGTCAGCGATGACGGGCTGCAGCACTACCGCCTGGCGCGTGATCTGGAGATCTGCGTGGTGGACGGCGCCCGCGGTCTGGGCAACGGTGCCCTGCTGCCCGCCGGGCCGCTGCGCGAGCCGCCGCAGCGGCTGGCCAGCGTGGATCTGGTGCTGGTCAACGGCCCGGGCTGGCGGCCCGCAGGCGGGCCCGGCCACCGTTTCCGGCTGGTAGCGGGCCCGGCGCAGCCCCTGCGTGGTGGCGCTTCGCGCCCGCTCGCGGATTTTCGCGGCCAGACCGTGCACGCGGTGGCCGGGATCGGCAGCCCGGGCCGTTTCTTCGCCCTGCTGCGCGAGGCCGGGCTGGACCTGGTCGAGCACGCCTTTCCCGATCACCACCCCTACCGTGCTGCGGAACTGGATTTTGGCGACGGCCGGCCGGTGCTGATGACGGAGAAGGACGCGGTCAAGTGCCGCACATTCGCGCCGCCACACTTCTATCATGTGCCGGTGGACGCGCAGCCCGACGAGACGGCTGCGCACGAGCTGCGCCGGCTGCTGCAAGGACTTCAGGATCTGTGATGGATAAACGTCTGCTCGACATACTGGTTTGCCCCGTGACCCAGGCGCCGCTGATCTGGCGCCCGGAGCAGCAGGAACTCTGGTGCAAGGCCTCGCGGCTGGCCTACCCGGTGCGCGACGGCATCCCGGTGATGCTGGAAGAGGAAGCGCGCCCGCTGAGCCTGGCCGAGCTCGACGAGCTGCCGCGCTCATGAGCCCGGCATTCAAGATCGTCATTCCGGCGCGCCTGGGGTCCACGCGTCTGCCGGCCAAGGTGCTGCGCAGCGTCGCCGGCAAGCCGCTGGTGCAGCATGTCTGGGAGGCGGCAGGCCGCAGCGGCGCGGAGGAGGTCGTGATCGCCACCGACGATGCGCAGGTGCAGCAGGCCTGCGAGCGCTTTGGCGCCCGGGTGCGCATGACCGATTCGGCACACCCCTCCGGCACCGATCGCATCAATGAAGTGGCCCGCGCCGCCGGCTGGGCCGCCGACACCCTGATCGTCAACCTGCAGGGCGACGAGCCGCTGATGCCCCCGGCGCTGCTGCGGCAGGTCGCACAGCTGCTGGCCGACGACCCCGCCGCCGACCTCGCCACCCTCTGCCATCCGCTGCACGAGCCCGAGGCTTTCCGCAACCCCAACGTGGTGAAACTGGTGATGGATCGGCGCGGCTACGCGCTGTACTTTTCCCGCGCGCCAATCCCCTGGAAGCGCAACGGCGCCCAGGCCGGACCGGCGCTGCTGCCGATGGGCCTGGCCTACCGCCACATCGGCCTGTACGCCTACCGTGCCGGGGCGCTGGCCGAGTTCAGCGCGCTGCCGCCCAGCCCGCTGGAAAGCTGTGAGGCCCTGGAGCAGCTGCGCGCCCTGAGCCACGGCATGCGCATCAAGGTGGGCGTGGCCGCCGAGACCCCGCCGCCGGGCGTGGACACCGAGGCCGATCTGCAGGCCGTGGAGCGCCTGTTTGCCGCGCCGCAATGAAGAAGGCCCGCGCGCAGCGGGCCTGGCCAGGCTGCCGGCCGGGGCTCAGCCGCTGACCGGCTGGCGGCCGATGCTGATATAGGTAAAGCCCATCTTCTGCATCAGCTCCGGCTCGTAGAGGTTGCGGCCGTCGAATATCACCGGCTCGGCGAGCAGCTTGGCGATCCGGGCAAAGTTGGGGCTGCGGAACTGCTTCCACTCGGTGACGATGGCGAGCGCGTCGGCGCCTTCGCAGGCCGCCTCGGCGGAATCGCAGAGCTGCAGGCCGGCCTGCCCCGGGTAGAGCTCGGCGGTCTGCGTCATGGCCACCGGGTCATAGGCCCGCACCTGCGCGCCGGCGGCCCACAAGGCTTCCATCAGCACGCGGCTGGAGGCCTCGCGCATGTCGTCGGTACGCGGCTTGAAGGCCAGGCCCCAGAGCGCGATGGTGCGGCCGCGCAGGGCCTCGCCAAAATGTGTCCGGATGCGCTGGAACAGGACCTGCTTCTGGCGCTCGTTGACCGATTCCACCGCACGCAGCAGCGCCGCGTCATGACCGGCGGCCTGGGCGGTACGCGCCAGCGCCTTCACGTCCTTGGGAAAGCAGGAGCCGCCGAAGCCGCAGCCGGCGTAGATGAAGTGATAGCCGATGCGCGGATCGGCACCGATGCCCAGGCGCACGCGCTCGATGTCGGCGCCGACCTTTTCCGCCACGTTGGCCAGCTCGTTCATGAAGCTGATCTTGGTCGCCAGCATGGCGTTGGCCGCGTACTTGGTCAGCTCGGCCGACCGCACGTCCATCAGGATCAGGCGGTCGTGGTTGACGTTGAAGGGTGCGTACAGGGCGCGCAGCAGGGTGGCGGCTTTCTCGGAATCGGTGCCGACGATGATCCGGTCCGGTTTGGTGAAATCGGCGATCGCCGCGCCTTCCTTGAGAAATTCCGGATTGGAGACCACGTCGAACGGCACGCTGACGCCACGCCGGGCGAGCACCTCCTGGATGGCCTCACGGACCTGGTCGCAGGTGCCAACCGGCACCGTGGACTTGGCCACCACCAGCCGGTACCCGTCCATGTGCTGGCCGATGCTGCGCGCCACTTCGAGCACGTACTGGAGATCGGCCGAGCCGTCCTCGCCCGGCGGGGTGCCGACGGCGATGAGCTGGAAATCCCCGTGTGCCACGGCCTCGGCCGCATCGGTACTGAAGCGCAGCCGGCCGGCGCGGTGGTTGCTCTGCACCAGCTCGGCCAGCCCCGGCTCGTAGAACGGCACCTCGCCACGCGACAGGCTGGCGATGCGCCCGGCGTTCACGTCCACGCACAGCACGTCGTTGCCGGCATCGGCGAAGCAGGCGGCGGTCACCAGACCGACGTAGCCGGAGCCGAAGATGGAAACATTCATGCGCGGAGCGGCGTCCGGTCAGTCGCGGCGGGGCGGGTCATCATCCGCCGAGCTTACCGACGCTTCCGTGACATCTTCGTGTACCGGCTCGGGCGCCGCGGCAGGCGGCTCGGCAGCGGGTGCCGGAGCAGGGTCAGCGAAGCGCTTGATGTATTCGTCGGCCGGCGCCACGGCGCGGAACAGCGGGCCATCATCCGTGCGGCGAGGCTCAGCGGCGGGTTCTGCGCGCGCCGCGGGCGGCGGGCTCACCGGCGCGGCCGGCTCGGGCGCCGTTGCTGCGGGAGCCGGCTCGCCGGCCGCTTCGTCGCCGGCCACCGGGGCGGCGGGACGGGGGCTGTCTTCCCGGACTGCGTCCGGGATACCGGCATCGCCGCGTGTCCCGGCAGCCACCGGCGTTTGCACCGGCGCCGGGGTATCGGCCACGGTTTCTGCCGCGTTGCCCGCAGGCGCCTGATCGGTGCTCGGCGGTGGCGTCGGGTTTGCATCTGCCGTCTCATCGGCATCCGGCGGGGCGCCGGCGACGACGCTGCCGGCGCGCTCGGCACGGTCACGCCCGCCGCGGCCGCGGCGGTTGCGCCGGCCACGCAGGCTGCGGCCGCCGCCGGTGGGGGCAGCGCCCGGTTCACGCGGCTCGGTCTGCGGGGAGGACGGCGCGGGGCCGGCCTGGGCCTCGGCGGCCGCACCCACCGGCACCAGCTGCAGCGGGGTCTCTGCTGCCGTGGCGCCGGGCCGCGGTCCGCGCTCGGCGGCGGCCGGGCGTTCGCCCCGCTCGTTGCGTTCGTTGCGCCCGCCCTGCGGCTGGCCGCCCCGCTTCGGTTCGTTCTGCGGTTTGCGCTCCTCGCGCCGTGGCGCGTTGTTGCGTCCGGCGTTTCCATCACGGCCGCCGCGTTCACCGCGTGCCTGGCCCTGGCGGCCTCCTTCACGGCCGCCGTCGCGTCCGCCGTCACGGCGCTGGCCGCCCCGGCTGGGGCGAGCCGAGTCGGGGCGCTGGCCCGGGCGGCGATGGTCGCCGGACCGTGCAGCGGGGGTTTCCGCGCTCGGCCGGGGGCCGAAGCCCAGCCAGCGCAGCAACCGGGTCCAGACACTCTCGCCGGCGGGCGCAAGCGGGCGCATCGGTACGGGCGCACTGGCGACTGCCACCGGCGCCACCGGCGCCGGCGCCGGAGCGGCCGGGACGATCTGGCGCACCGCCGGCTGCGCGACCGGGCGCGGCGTGCCGTTGTCGGGCAGGACATCTTCCGGCGGTGTGGTGAAATTCTGGCTCAGCTGGTAGCTGCTGGCGCTGTTGTTGTCCTGCGCTACCTGATCGCCGCGCACGCGCTTGATCTCGTAGTGCGGCGTGTGCAGGGAGGGATTGGGGATCAGGGTGATCTGCACCCGGCAACGGGCTTCGATCTCGCGCACCGCCAGCCGTTTTTCGTTGAGCAGATAGGTGCCCACGTCCACCGGCACCTGGGCGATGACGCGTGCGGTACGGTCCTTCATCGCCTCTTCCTCGATCAGGCGGATGATGGACAGCGACAGGGATTCCACGCTGCGGATCTGGCCGGCGCCGGAGCAGCGCGGGCAGGCGATCTGGGTGTGCTCGCCCAGGCTGGGGCGCAGCCGCTGGCGGGACATCTCCATCAGGCCGAAGCGCGAGAGACGGCCGAACTGGATGCGCGCGCGATCGATCTCGCAGGCTTTTTCCAGCCGCTTTTCCACTTCGCGCTGGTTCTTCTGCCCGTTCATGTCGATGAAGTCGATCACCACCAGGCCGCCGAGGTCGCGCAGGCGCAGCTGGCGGGCGATTTCGTCGGCCGCTTCCAGGTTGGTATTGAGCGCGGTTTCCTCGATGTCGCGTCCGCCCGTGGCCTTGGCGGAGTTGATGTCGATGGAGGTCAGCGCCTCGGTGCGGTCGATGACGATGCTGCCGCCGGAGGGCAGGCGCACGTCACGATCGTGGGCGGATTCGATCTGGCTCTCGATCTGGTAGCGCGAGAACAGCGGCACCTCGTCGGTATAGAGCTTGAGCTTGGGCAGATCCTGCGGCATCGAGTACTGCATCTGCTCGCGCGCGGCCTGATAGATGTCCGGGTTGTCCACCACGATCTCGCCGATGTCGGCGCGCAGGTAGTCACGCAGCGCGCGGACCACGATGTTGTTTTCCTGGTAGATCAGGAACGGTGCCTTGCGCTTGGCGGCCTCTTCCACGATCGCATTCCAGTAGGCGATGCGGTGGTCAAGATCCCACTGCAGTTCCTCGACCGTGCGGCCGACGCCGTTGGAGCGGATGATGAGCCCCATGCCGTCCGGCAGATTGAGCTGCGACAGCGCTTCCTTGGCTTCCTCGCGCTCGTCACCCTCGGCGCGGCGTGAGATGCCGCCGGCGCGCGGGTTGTTGGGCATGAGCACCAGATAACGGCCGGCGAGGCTGATGAACGTGGTCAGGGCGGCGCCCTTGTTGCCGCGTTCTTCCTTCTCGACCTGGATGATGACTTCCTGGCCGTCCTCGAGCTTGTCGTTGCCCTTGAAGTAGCTGCGGGCCACTTCCTTGATCGGCAGAAAGCCGTGGCGCTCGGCGCCGTATTCGACGAAGCAGGCCTCCAGCGAGGGTTCTACCCGCGTGATGCGGCCTTTGTAGATGTTGCCTTTTTTCTGTTCGCGGCTGGCAGATTCGATATCAAGGTCGAACAGCTTCT
>JBKHXN010000099.1:0-17956 GCA_046565985.1 Gammaproteobacteria bacterium | reverse complement strand
ACGGCCAGGCCATCAACGGCGCCTCGCCCACCGATCCGGTACACCCCACCTTCGAATCGGCGATGCGCCTGCAGGAGGAGTACGCCGACGAGGTGCTCAACGACCTGATCGGCCGCGTCAATGCCTGTCATCAGGCCTTTCCCGCCGAGTTCATGCTGGTCACCGGCGACAGCGCCGACCTCACCACCATCGCCGAGACGCGCCGTTTCATCGACAACCTCGACGGCACTTTTGACCAGATGAGCGCCTTCGAGCTCGCCTGCCGTGCCGCACTGCCGACGGGCACACCAGAACCGCTGGCAGTCGAGCAGTGCACCCGCTACACCGGGCGCGGCGTGGCCGATACCCACTCGCCCGATCCGGACATCAACGACCCGCAGTTCCAGTTCCTGCCCACCCGCACCCTGCGCCAGCTGCTGGCCACCCAGGCCGCGGCTGCTTCCGGCCGGGCCGAGGACGGCAGCACCGACCCGCAGCGGCAGACCGTGACCCGCTCGCCGGGCCTGCCGCAGGTACTGCGCTGCACCGGGGGCGAGGCGGGCTGCGTCAACCAGGCGCTGGACATGCCCTGGTACGTGGCCTTCGGCAATCACGACGCCTATGCCCGCGGCACGCTCACCGGGGTGCTCGGCTTCAACGAGGCCTCGCAGCTCACCGGCCGCCGCTATATGCTGGAGCAGCACGAGTTCATCGACGAGTTCTTCCAGACCACCGCGCAGCCCGGCCCGGTGGGCCACGGCTTCAATTTTGTCGAGCCGGCCCGCCGGGAAGACGACGACGGGCGCAACGACGGCTACTACGCGTTTGACGCCGGCGCCGGTCGGCTGCGCATGATCGTGCTCAACACCATCGTGGACGGCCTGGACGCGCGCATTCCGCTGAACGAGCTGCGCAACCCCTTCGGCCTCGCCGACGGCGGCCTGGAAGCCACGCAGTTCGAATGGCTCAAGGCCCAGTTACAGGCCGCGCGGCAGCGCCAACAGCTGGTGCTGCTGTTCTCGCACCACCCGGACCTGAGCTTCGTCGAGTTCGGCAGCTTTGCCGACGGCGTGAACATCGAAGTCACCGCGGCCGAGCTCAACGCCGAGCTCGCCAGCTACCCCAACTTCATCGCCTGGGTGGCGGGCCATACCCACCGCCACCGCGTCCGCGCCTTCCGTGTGGACGGGGAAGGCCTGGGCTCCAACGGCGTGATCAGCGCAGCGGTGGACTGCAAGGGGCCGGGACCGTGCAGCGGCTTCTGGCAGATCGAGACCGCCTCGCTGATCGACTTCCCGCAGGAGCAGCGGCTGATCGAGATCTTCGACAACCGCAACGGTACCGGCACCCTGCGCGGCCCGGTGCTGACGCACGGCTTTGAGCGCGCCCGGCCGCTGGCCGAGGCCGACGACCGCTGCCAGCTCTACCTCAGCGATCCCGCGGCGGTGCAGGCGGCGATCAGCGAGGCCGATCTGGCGGCGCTATGCCTGCAGGGCGGCACCCGCTTCGGTGAGCCGGGCGACCGCAACGTGGAGCTGATGTTCCGCATGCCCGGGTTCCCGGGCGCTCAGAGATAGCGCCAGCGCTGGCCGTCCCTGGCGTCCTCCACCAGCACGCCGCGCGCCTTGAGCGCGTCGCGGATGCGGTCGGACTCCGCCCACTGACGGTTGCGGCGCGCCTCGGCGCGCTGCGCGATCAGGGTTTCGATCTCGGCAGCCTCCGGCGCCCCGGTGTGGGCTGCCGGGGCCTGGGCAAACCAGTCCGCCGGCGTCTGCTGCAGCAGGCCGAGCAGGGCGCCGCCCGCCAGCAGCCCGGCCTTGAGCCGCGCCTGTGCGGCGGGCTCGCTGGCCTTGTTGGCCTCACGGGCCAGCTCGAACAGGACGGCGAGCGCGGCGGGCGTGTTGAGGTCATCCTCCAGCGCCTCGAGAAAGGCGGCCGGCGCGTCCGCCCCCGCGGCCGGGGCCACGGATTCCAGTGCGCGCAGCGCGCCGTAGAGCCGGTCGAGCTTGCGCCGCGCGTCGGCCAGGGCCTCGTCGTTCCAGTCCAGCGGCTGGCGATAGTGGCCGGTGAGCAGCGCCAGACGCACCGCCTCGCCGGGGGCGTGCCGGAGAATCTCGCGGATCAGCAGCACGTTGCCCACCGACTTGCTCATCTTCTCGCTGTTCATGGTGAGAAAGCCGTTGTGCAGCCAGTAGCGGGCAAAGGGCTTGCCGCCGTGCGCGCAGGTGGACTGGGCGATCTCGTTCTCGTGGTGCGGAAAGATCAGGTCATGTCCGCCGCCGTGGATGTCCAGCGTCTCGCCCAGCAGCGCCTCGGCCATGGCCGAGCACTCGATGTGCCAGCCCGGCCGGCCGCGGCCCCAGGGTGAATCCCAGCCCGGCTGTTCCGGCGTGGACGGCTTCCACAGCACGAAGTCGCCCGCGTGTTTCTTGTAGGGTGCCACTTCCACACGCGCACCGGCCATCAGCGACTGCTCGTCGCGTTTGGACAGCTGGCCGTAATCACCAAAGCTGAGGGTATGGAACAGCACATGCCCCTCGGCCACGTAGGCGTGCCCGGAGGCGACCAGACGCCCGATCATGCCGATGATCTGTGGCAGGTGGCCGGTGACGCGCGGCTCGAAGTCCGGCGGCAGCACGCCGAGCGCGGCCAGATCCTCGTGGTAGGCCTGGGCAAAGCGCTGGCTGATGACGCCGATCTCCACGCCTTCGCGCGCCGCGGCGGCGTTGATCTTGTCGTCGATGTCAGTGATGTTGCGCGCGTACAGCACCCGCGGGTAACGGCGCCGCAGCACCCGTGCGAGCACGTCGAACACCACCGCCGGGCGCGCGTTGCCGATGTGCGCGTAGGCGTAGACCGTGGGTCCGCAGACGTACATCGTCACCCGTTCCGGGTCCAGCGGCTGGAAGGGTTCTTTGCGCCCGCTCAGGGTGTTGTGCAGCTGCATGGAGAGTCCGCGGCCAAAAAAGACGCAGCAGGATAACGGAAGGCTATGATGCGGTCATGCGTCCCGTTCTTTCCGCCTGCTTCGCGCTGGTGCTCGCCGCCTGCGCCACTCCCCTGGACAATATGCCGCCCCATCACAGCCCCAGCGGATTCCGCAACCCCCACAACGCCGATCCGCACGGTGGCCGCGAGCTGCTGAAATTTCTCTGGCGCTGGTACACCGAGCCCTGGACGCCGGTGGATTTTCCGCTGCGCCGGCCCGACTCGGCCGCCCTGCGCGCGCCGGACGCGCAGCAGCTGACCTGGATCGGACACTCCACCTTCCTGATCCAGAGCCCGGGGCTGAACGTGCTGACCGATCCGCACCTGAGCCAGCGCGCCTCGCCGGTCGGTTTCGCCGGCCCGCAGCGCCTGGTTCCGCCGGCGCTGGACTTTGCCGGCCTGCCGCCGATCCACGCGGTGCTGATCTCGCACGATCACTACGATCATCTCGACCTGCCCACGGTCCGCCGCCTGGCCGCGGAGCATGCGCCGCAGTTCTTCGTGCCGCTGGGCCTCAAGGCCCTGCTGGAGCGCGAGGGCATCGGCCGCGTCACCGAGCTGGACTGGTGGCAGTCCGCCACGGGGACGGATTACACCGTCACCGCCGTGCCGGTACAGCACTTCTCCGGCCGCGGCGCCTTTGACCGCAACCGCAGCCTGTGGGCCGGCTTCGTGCTGGAGGTACAGGGCCGCCGGGTATTCTTCGCCGGGGATACCGGCTACTCGCCGGACTTTGCCGAGATCGGCCGCCGCTTCGCGCCCCTGGATCTCTCCCTGATCCCCATCGGCGCCTACGACCCGCGCAGCTTCATGCAGCCCATGCACGTCAATCCCGAGGAAGCGGTACAGATCCACCGCGACCTGGGCAGCCGTCAGTCCTACGCCATGCACTGGGGCACCTTCCGCCTCACCCTGGAACCGCTGGACGAGCCGCCGCGGCGGCTGCGCGCGGCGCTGGACGCCGCCGGCCTGGCGCCCGAGGCTTTCCAGGTGCTGCAGCACGGGCAGACGCGTCCCTGGTGACCGTCGCGCCCCCGTGCACGCCGGCCTGCGCGGAGGTTGAGGGCACGGGAAGAGGGGAGCCTCTTTTCATTGTAAATACGAATCATTATTATTAGTGATCCATTTACACTTTTGCCCCCTCCAGACATGACCCCATTCCGTCTCGCCGCCCGCCTCGCATGCGCGGCTGCGCTGCTGCTGTCCTTCTCCGTATCCGCCCAGACCGACACCGACACGGCCCAGGCCCTGTCGCCGGTGACGGTCACCGCCACCCGCACCCAGACCCAGCTGAGCCAGCTGCCGCAGTCGGTGACGCTGATCAGCCGCGAGCAGCTGGCGGAGCAGCTGGCCCTGGGGCTGAATCTGCAGGACGCGCTGGCCCAGCTGGTCCCCGGCCTGGGCCCGAGCACGGCCAGCCAGTCCAACTTCGGCCAGACCCTGCGCGGGCGCAACTTCACCGTGCTGGTGGACGGCGTGCCGCAATCCACCCCGCTGCGCCGCGCCGCGCGCGACCTGCTGGTGCTGGACCCGGCGCTGGTCGAGCGCGTGGAAGTGGTGCGCGGCGCCACCGCGGCCTACGGCGATGGCGGCGCGGGCGGCCTGATCAACATCATCACCCGCCGCGGCGGCGAGGATGCGGGGCGTACCTCGCGCCTGCGGCTGGGGCAGTCGCTCACGCACTTCGAGGACGCGCTCAACGGCTCGATCTACCAGGATCTGGGCGGCCGCGCCGGTGGGGTGGATTACCTGCTGGGCGCCAGCTACGGCGAGACCCAGAGCTTCTTCGACGCCGACGGCAACCGCATACCCGATGATCCGCAGGGGCAGGGCGGCCTGGGGTATCTGAGCAGCCGCAACGCCTTTGCCCGGCTCGACTACGGCCTGGACGACCTGCAGGATGTCAGCCTCATGCTCAACTACTTCGACGCCGGACAGGACCCGAAATACCTCAACGTGCCCGGCCAGGCCGGGGTGAGGCCGGCCACCGCGCAGCGCGGCAGCGTGCCGGGTGAGCCGCAGGGCAACGAGAACCTCATTGCCCAGCTCGGCTACCGGCACGCGGCGGTGGCCGGCAGCCGTCTGCAGACCCAGCTCTATTACCAGGATCTGACTTCCACCTTCGGCTTCAGCACGTTTTTCTCGCCGCCGGCGCAGTCGCGGGTGCTGTCGGAGAAGTCCGGCCTGCGCGTGGACATCGCCACCCCGGTGGCGCTGGGGCGCGATACCACGCTCAACTGGGGCCTGGACCTGCTGCGCGACCAGACCTCGCAGCCGCTTTCAGACGGGCGCACCTTCGTGCCGCGCATTGACGGCCAGACGCAGGCCCTGTTCGCCCAGCTGGAGACGGCGCTGGGCACGCAGTGGCTGCTCAGTGGTGGCGTGCGCGCGGAAAGCGTCACCTTGGATGTCGAGGATTACATGACGCCCGACACCACCGACGGAACCACCATCTTCCCTGGCAACACGGTCCAGGGCGGCGAGCTGGACTACAGCAGCACGGCGTTCAACCTCGGCCTCAACTACGCGCTGCCGGCCTCGGGCCACAGCCTGTTTGCGGCCTGGACGCAGGGTTTCTCGGTGGCCGACGTGGGCCGCGTGCTGCGCAGCTTCGGTGGCAGCAGCGTGCGTGATGCCCGCCCGGAGGCGCAGGAAGTGGATAACTACGAGCTCGGCTGGCGGTTTGCCGGCGGGGTCTGGGCGTCCACCGTCGCGGTGTTCTACAGCACCTCGGATCTGGGTGCGAGCTTTGACGCCAATCTCAACACCGTGCGCCGGCCGGAGGAAATCTACGGCATCGAGGCGAGTCTGGACGGCCGGCTCGGCACGGGTCTGAGCCTGGGCGGCACCTTCGCCTGGCTGGAAGGCAAGGCCGACAGCAACGACGACGGCAGCTACGACCGCTACCTGCCCGGAGACCGCATCCCGCCGCTCAAGGCCACGCTCTATCTCGAGCAGCGCGACGGCCGCTGGACCAACCGCTTCCAGGCCCTGACCGTGGGCAGCCGCGACCGCTTCGACAGCACCGGCTTTGGCCAGGGTGACGTGCACAGCTACACGGTGGTGGACTTCAGCACCCGGCTGGCGCTGGCCCGGGGTGACCTGCAGCTGGGCCTGCAGAACCTGCTCAACCGCCGCTATTTCTCGTCCACCGCGCAGTGGTACAACCTCGATGACAGCTACGTGCTCGCCCCTGGCGCCAGCGCGGTGCTGAGCTACACGCTGCGCTGGTAGGCGTGCGCCGCTACCTCAGGCCGCTGCACCGCTGGCTGGGCCTGACGCTCGGCTGCTGGTTTGCGGCCGTGGGCCTGACCGGCAGCGTGCTGGTCTGGCATCAGGAGCTCGACCAGGCGCTCAACCCGGTGCTGCAGGGCAAGGTGGCGGTCTCGCCGCTGCCGCCCTCGGCGGTGCTGGAGGCGCTGGCCGCACACAGGCCGCAGGCCCGGCCGCTGCTGCTGATGGCCCCGGATGCGCACAGCCGCCATTACGTGGTCTGGGCGCTGCAGGACCCGGGCAGTTTCTGGCGCGGCACCGAGTACCGCCAGTACTACCTGGACCCCGGCAGCGGCGCGCTGCTCGCGGAGCGCAGCTGGGGCGCGGCGCTGTTCGACCGGCTGCACCTGATCAATACCCTGTATGCCCTGCACAGCCATCTGCTGCTGGGCGAGATCGGCAGCTGGGCCGTCGGCCTGGGCGGGCTGTTCCTGTTGCTGAGCGTCGGCATGGGGGTGACGCTGGCCTGGCCGCGCCGGCGGCAGTGGCGGCGCGTGCTCGGCGTGAAATGGCGCGCTGCGCCGGTACGACGCTGGTGGGACCTGCACCGCGCCGGCGGCCTGTGGCTGGCGCTGCCGCTGCTGGTGCTGGCGGTCAGTGGCCTGTACCTGAGCTTTCCGCAGGCCTTCACGCAGGCCACGGCGGCGTTGCTGCCGTTCGAGGCGCCACCGCGGGCCCGCTCGGTGGCGCTGCCGGGCGCGGCCGATATCGGCCCCGATCGCGCGGTGGCCCTGGCGCAGGCCGCGCTGCCCGGCGCACGCTGGCAGCGCATCGGCCTGCCTTCCGGGCCGGACAGCGTCTACGAGGTACGCCTGATCCGCCCCGGTGATCTGTGGCAGCGCGGAGGCGGCAATCGCGTCTGGCTGGACCGCTACACCGGAGCGCCCCTGTGGATACTGGAGGCGCGCCGGCAGCGTGCCGGCAATACCTTCATCCACTGGCAGTTTCCGCTGCACAGCGGCGAAGCCCTGGGTCTGGCGGGGCGTGTGCTATGGACGCTGGCGGGCCTGCTGCCGCTGCTGCTGCTGGTCAGCGGCTTTGCGGTCTGGCGCCGCACGCGTCGCCACGCGACCCGATCCTGATCCCTAATCCCTAATCCCTAATCCTGCGTCCAGCGGAAGCTCAGCGCGCCCCAGCTGAGGAACAGCGCGGCCATGCCGCCCAGCATCAGCAGGGGGTAGGCGAGATCGGTCAGCCCGGCGCCGTCGAGCATCACCGCGCGCGCGGCGGCGAGCAGGTGGGTGAGGGGAAACGCATCGGCGGCCAGGCGCACGATATCCGGAGCGCCATCGAGCGAGAAGAACACGCCGGAGAGCACCATCATCGGCCAGGAAAAGACATTGAGCAGCCCCCCGGCCAGCTCCTCGCTGGTGACCCGGCTGGCGATCACCAGGCCCATGGCGGTCATCGCCACCCCGCCGATGACGGTGACGATGAACAGGTCCAGATAGGAACCCTCCATGCGAAAGTGCAGGAAGGCGTTGCAGCCGGCGTACATGATCACCACCACCAGCAGCACCAGTGCCAGGCGCGAGAGCAGCTGTGCGCAGATGAACTCCAGCGCCGTCAGCGGCGTGGCGTTGAGCCGCTTCAGATAGCCGGATTTGCGGTAGCGCACGATCACGTAGCCGATGCCCCACAGGCAGGAGAACATCAGGTTCATGCCCAGCACGCCGGGCACCACCCAGTCCACGTAGCGGATCGGCGCGCCGCTCACCGCCTGCACCTGCGGCATGGGACCGCTGGTGCTGAGCAGGCGCTCGGCCAGTACGCCTTTCTGCGATTCCGGATTGACCCAGTAGCGCGTCGGCGTCTGGCTCAGATCCAGGCCCAGGTCCACCCGGTGGCGGGCCACCTTGAGTTCCACCGCCTCGGGCGCGGTTTCGCGGTAGAAACGGACGTGGGGCGTGGCCAGGAACGGGTGCAGCTGCGCGTCCAGCGCCACGGTGGGCGGGGCGATCACCGCCACCTTGAACAGCGGCTGCGGCGGGCCGGAAAAAATCACCGCGAAGCCGCCGACCATGAGGATGGGAAAGGCGAGGTTCCAGCCCAGCGCCGAGCGGTCGCGCAGGAATTCCAGGCTGCGCGCCCAGGTCGCCGCCAGCAGCCGGGTGATGGAGAAGCGGCTCATCCGCGCAGCTCCCGGCCGGTGAGGGTGATGAACAGGTCTTCCAGCGAGCGCGGGCGGATATGCAGTCGTGACAGCTCCACCCCGGCGGCCAGCAGCTGCGTCACCGCGTCGTTGACCGACTGGCTGACGATCTCCACCACCTCGCCCTTGTGCACCATGGGCAGGCTCAGCTCGCGCCCTTCGACAGCCTGCGCGGGCAGCTCCAGCACCACGTCGGCAAAGTGTTCCGCCAGCAGGCTGCGCGGCGTGCCTTCGGCGATCACATGGCCGTGATCCATGATGGCAATGCGGTCACACAGCGCGTAGGCCTCGTCCATGTAGTGAGTGGTGAGCACGATGGTCTTGCCAGCCTGCTTGATGCGCGTGACCAGATCCCAGAAGTTGCGCCGCGCCTGCGGGTCCAGCCCGGTGGTGGGCTCGTCGAGAAACAGCAGCACCGGATCGTGCACCAGCGCCAGGCCCAGCAGCACGCGCTGGCGCTGGCCGCCGGAGAGCTTGCGGGTATCGCGGTCGAGGAAATCACCCAGGTGGCATTCGGCGATGATCTCCTGCAGCGGCCGGTGGCGCGGGTACAGGCGCGAGAAGAAGCGCAGGTTCTCCCATACCGTGAGGTGGTCCTGCAGCGCGGTGTGCTGGAACTGCAGGCCGATCTGTTCACGGTAATCGGCCCCCAGCGGCGCGCCGCGGAACAGGATCTCGCCGCTGGCCGGCCTGACCAGGCCTTCGAGCATTTCGATGGTGGTGGATTTGCCGGCGCCGTTGGGGCCCAACAGGCCGAAGCAGCTGCCCTCGCGGATCCGCAGGCTCACACCGTCCACGGCGCGCACGCCGGGGTAGGTCTTGACCAGGTTGCGGGCTTCCAGCAGGGGCGGCAGGCTCATGGGCCGGCATCATGCCATGCGTCCGGCGTCCCGGCGCAGGAAGTGCGACGCGCGTGCCGCGGTTCAGGACTTGCGCAACAGCTGCATGAGCTCTTCGCGCCGGTAGATGCCCAGCTTCTTGTAGATGCGCGAAACATGGTTGGCCACGGTGGAGACGGCGAGGCCGTGCTCCCGCGCCACGCCCTTGAAGGTCTTGCCGGTGCCCAGCGCACAGGCGATCTGCTGCTCGCGCCGCGAGAGCATGTCGAGCGCCGCCGGCGGGCGCACGTGGACCTGGTAGAGATTGCCGTGCCGCGTCACGCGGCAGCGCAGCGAGCCGAGATCCAGATTGCCGCCGTTGCCGATCACGGCCGGCGGCAGCGTCAGGGGCAGGCGCTGGAAATCCTCCGGCAGCTGGAATTCCGCGGTGAGGATGTCGCGGAAGCGCGGGCTGGCGGCGTACAGCGTGGCGCTGGCATCCATCAGCGCGGCGGCCCCGCGCGAAGGGCGGCCCAGGGCCTCCAGCCATTCATCGCGCAGGACGAACTGGTTCAGCGCCAGACTGCCGGCCTCCACCATGTGGCCGATGGCGCGCTGCCAGTCGTCGGTGCGTTCGGGTCCGGCGGCGTCCTGCGGGCGGCGCAGCAGTATCAGGCTGCTGAGCGCGCCGCCGCGGTGGGCGTAGTGAAAGACGTAGCCGGTCTCTGCGGCTGCCGGCGTGCTGCTGAGCTCGGGGCAGAGCGGGCGGTAAACCTGCTCGCGCGCGTGGAGCTTGCTGCGCAGGCTGGCCAGCTGCCGGCTGCTCAGGCCGGCGCTTTCCGGGTACTGGCAGAACTCGCCGGGCGCCTGGCTGGCAGAAGCGGTGAGCCAGGCTGCGGCGTGCATGCCCAGCACCTCGCAGAGCATCTGCAGGGCACGGCTGCGGAAATCGGCCCAGCCGGTTTCCGTCGCCGTGGCGTAGAACGCATGGATCAGCCGGTCCAGATCCGTCATCCGGGCACGTTACCTCCGTTAGTCGCGAACCCTGCGCGGCCGGGCAGGGCAGGTGTGACATCTGCTTCCTGAATGTATGGGAAGACCGGTCCTAGTGCCAGTCGCCCCACAGGGCCTGCAGACTGGCGAGCAGGGCGACTCCCGCGGTCTCGGTACGCAGGATGCGGGGACCCAGGCGCAGGGGCAGCCAGCCCGCCGCGCCGGCCTGCCGGATCTCGGCCGCGCTGAGCCCGCCTTCCGGCCCCACCAGCAGGCTTACCCCGGCATCCGGCCGCGGCAGGCTGCGCAGGCTGTGGGGCGCCTCGGGCGCCAGGGTCAGCCGCAGGCCGGGCGGCGGGGGCTGCGCCAGCCAGCGGCTGAAGTCGGTCACCGGCGCCAGCGGCGGGATCAGCGTGCGCCCGGACTGCTGGCAGGCGGCGATGACCACCCCCTCCCAGTGCGCTTGCCGGCGCGCCCAGCGCTCGGCGTCCAGGCGTACCACGCTGCGCTCCGACAGCAGCGGCACGATGCGGCTCACGCCCAGTTCCACGGCTTTCTGCAGCGTGTAGTCCATGCGCTCGCCCTTGGAGACGCACTGCACCAGGGTGACCGCCAGCGGCGATTCGCGGCTGACCGCGTGATGGGCGCCCACCCGCAGGCGGGCCTGACGCCGGTCCACGTGCTCGAGCACGGCCTGGTATTCGCCACCCTGGCCGTTGAACACGGTCAGCGCCTCGCCGGCCTGCATGCGCAGCACCTGGATCAGATGCCGCACCGCGTCTGCGGGCAGATCCAGCTCCATCTGCGGCGCCAGCGGCTGGGGCAGGTAGAGCCGGGTCATGTCAGTCGCGGGTGGCCCGGTCGATGGCGTCGGCGGCGACCTGGCACAGGCGCGCGATCTCGTCCGGGGTGATCACGTAGGGCGGCATGAAATAGATGACATTGCCCAGCGGTCGCAGCAGCACGCCGTGTTCCAGTGCGTGCTGATAGGCGCGCAGGCCGCGGCGCTCGGCGGCCTCGAAGGGAATGCGCCGGCGCGGGTCGCGCATCAGTTCGATGGCCAGGATCATGCCCTGCTGGCGCACCTCGGCCACGTGCGGGTGCTGGCGCAGGGCCGCGGTCCGCTCCCACATCAGCTGGCCCAGGCTGCGCACCAGGCCGAGCACGTCGTGCTGGTCGAACAGCTCCAGCGTGGCCAGGGCCGCCGCGCAGGCCAGCGGGTTGCCGGTGTAGGAATGCGAGTGCAGGAAGGCCTTGCCGGCGCTGTATTCGGCGTAGAACGCGGCGTAGATGTCCTCGGTGGTGAGGGTCACCGCCAGCGGCAGGGTGCCGCCGGTGATGCCCTTGGACAGGCACATCAGATCCGGCCGGATGCCGGCCCACTCCACCGCAAACAGGCGCCCGGTCCGGCCGAAGCCTACCGCCACCTCGTCGGCGATCAGGTGCACGCCAAACTCGTCGCAGGCCTCGCGCAGCAGCTTGAGATAGATCGGGTGGTACATGCGCATGCCGCCGGCGCACTGCACCAGCGGCTCCACGATCACCGCCGCCACTTCGTGGGCGTGGGCCTGCAGCGTGCTGCGCATGGCCTGGAAGCGGTGGCGGCAATGATCTTCCCAGCTCTGACCCGGCGTGCGCTCGAAACAGTCGGGCGAGGGGACGGTGATGGGTTGCAGCAGCAGCGGTGCGTATGTCTGGCGGTAGAGTCCGGTATCGCCCACCCCCAGCGCGCCCAGGGTCTCGCCGTGGTAGCTGTTGGACAGGGTGATGAAGCGCTGCTTGGCCGGCCGGCCGCGGTTCTGCCAGTAGTGGAAGCTCATCTTCAGCGCCACTTCCACCGCGGAGGAGCCGTTGTCGGCGTAGAAGCAGCGGCTCAGCCCCGGCGGCGCCAGCCGCACCAGCCGCTCCGACAGCTCCACCACCGGCTCGTGGGTGAACCCGGCCAGCAGCACGTGATCCAGCTCGTCTAGCTGGCGGCGCAGACGCTGCATGATGTGCGGATGGCGGTGGCCGAACAGGTTGGTCCACCAGGAACTGACGGCATCGAGATAGCGCTTGCCCTCGAAGTCTTCCAGCCACACGCCTTCGGCGCGGCGGATCGGGACCAGCGGCAGCCACTCGTGGTCCTTCATCTGGGTGCACGGGTGCCAGACCACCGCCCGCGAGCGGGCCGAGAGCGCCGCGTTGCTCACAAGTCCTTCACCAGGACGATGGAGTTGCGCTGGTAGTTGTACAGCCGCTGCTTCTGCACCGGCAGCTGCTCGATCTGGCTCTGCACGAAACCGTGTTCCACGAACCAGTGCGGCGAGTGGGTGGTGAGGCTGAACAGTTTTTTCAGGCCCAGGCGGCGTGCCTCGGCCTCGGTGCGCTTGAGCAGTGCGCTGGCGTAGCCCAGCCCGCGATAGTCCGGATCCACCGCCACGCAGGCGACCTCGGCCGACTGGTTCTGCGGGAACGGGAACAGCGCGCAGCAGGCAATCACCAGATGATCGCGCACGATCACGCGGAAGCTGCCGATCTCCAGCTCCAGCTGCTCGCGCGAGCGCGGCACCAGCACGCCGCTGTCTTCCAGCGGCTTGATCAGCTGCAGGATGCCGCCGACGTCCTCGATGCTGGCCTCGCGCATGGATTCATAGTCGGCGTCGGCGTAGAGCATCAGGCCCAGGCCGTCGCGGGTGTAGAGCTCGCGCAGCAGGGCGCCGTCCTCGTGCTGGCCGACCAGGTGCACGCGCTTGACGCCGTGCCTGCCGGCATTGATCGCGGCCTGCAATACGCCGCGGTCTTCCGGCGCCAGGTGCACGGCGTCGCCCAGCAGCGCTTCCGCCTCGGCCAGCGAGAGCTGCCCGGCGTCGCCGGTCTCGTCGGCGATTTTCCACAGGTTGGGATCGGTGGGCAGCACCAGAACCAGCTTGTCGGCCTGCAGCGCGCAGGCGGTGGCGGTGGCCACATCCTCCGCCCGCAGGTTGAAGATTTCCCCGGTCGGCGAGTAACCCACTGGCGAGAGCAGGGCGATGCGATCCTGGTCCAGCACATTGCGCAGGGTCTCCACGTCCACGCGGCGCACCTCGCCGGTGAACTGGTGATCCACTCCCGCGCGCACGCCCACCGGGCGCGCGGTGACCCAGTTGCCGCTCGCCACCTTGAGCCGTGCCCCGCCCATGGGCGTGCTGGCCAGGCCGGTGGACAGGCGCGCCTCGATCTCCATGCGCAGGCTGCCGACGGCGGCCTTGACGCAGTCCAGCGCCGGGCGGTCGGTCACGCGCAGATCGCCCACGTACTGCGGGGTGAGGCCCTGCGCGGCCAGCCGGGCGTCGATCTGCGGCCGTGCTCCGTGCACCAGCACCAGCTTCACGCCCAGGCTGTGCAGCAGCGCGATGTCGTAGATCAGGCTGTCGAAGTCGGCGGTGGCGGCCGCCTCGCCGCCAAACGCGATGACGAACACCCGGCCGTGGTGGGCGTGGGCGTAAGGCGCGGCGGCGCGCAGGGCGCGGACGAAATCCTGGGGTTCCATCGGCGGATTATAGGCTGCGCGGGGCGGCGCTCCATGCCCGGTTCTATAATGCCGCCATGCTGACCCCCACTGCCTACGGCGAACTGGCCGAGACCCTGTCCCGCATCGGCCATCCCGGCGCCGCCGCCGAGTACCACGGCACCCTGTGCGGCGCGCTGAGCGTGCTGCCGCCGGAACAGATCGACCTGCTGAGCCTGATCGAGGCCGGCGAGCGCGAGCCGCTGGCCGCCGACGCCCAGGCCCGGCCCTGGCTGGAGCGCTTCCGCCACGAGGTGCTGGTGGCGCTGCAGGACGAGCAGATGGGCTTCAATCTGCTGCTGCCCGACGATGACGCCGAGCTGGGCCAGCGCGTACAGGCGCTGGCCGACTGGTGCGAGGGCTTTCTCTACGGCCTGGCCAGCCGTCCCGGCCTGGATTTGACCCAGGTTTCCGAGGACGCGCGCGACATCCTGCGCGACTTCTCCGAATTCACCCGCGCCAGCCTGGGCGATGACGAAGACACCGAGCTGGAAGAAACCGCCTACACCGAACTGGTCGAATACGTGCGCGTGGCCGCGCAGCTGGTCTTCATGGAGCTGCGTCCGCGACCCATCCCCGATCCCTCCGCCTCCCAACAGGTGCACTGAATGAACCTGACTCCCAGACAGCTCAAGGAGCACGCCGCCCGCCGCGCCCAGCTGATGAAGCGCATCGGCCGCAAGGGCGTGGCCATCATCCCCGCCGCGCGCGAGGTGGTGCGCTCGCGCGATACCCATTTCCCGTTCCGCCAGGACAGCGACTTCCACTATCTGACCGGCTTTCCGGAACCCGACGCCATCGCCGTGCTCGCGCCCGGCCGCGCGGAAGGAGCTTTCGTGCTGTTCGTGCGCCCGCGCAATCCGGAGCGCGAGATCTGGGACGGCCGCCGCGCCGGGCCGCGCGGTGCGGTGCAGAAATACGGCGCCGACCAGGCGTTTCCGGTGGAAGCCTTCGCCACCCAGCTCGGCGGACTGCTGGCGGGGCGCGAGCAGATCCACTACACCCTGGGCGAGCACCCGCATCTGGATCCGCAGATCGCCGCCTGCGTGCGCGAGATCCGTGAGGTCTCGCGGCGCGGCGCGGCCGCGCCGACCGGCTTCATGGCGCTGGAGACCACGCTGCACGAGATGCGCCTGCGCAAGTCCGCCGCCGAGGTGGCGGTGATGCGTCGCGCCTGCGCGGTGAGCGCCGAGGCGCACGTGCGCGCCATGCAGGCCACGCGCCCCGGTCGTCATGAGTGGGAGATCGGCGCGGAGATCCACGCCCACTTCGGCCGTCACAACATGGTGCCGGGCTACGGCAGCATCGTCGGCGGCGGCAACAACGCCTGCATCCTGCACTACACCGAGAACAACGCCCCGCTGCGCGACGGCGACCTGCTGCTGATCGATGCCGGCGGCGAGCTCGACGGCTACACCGCCGATATCACCCGTACCTTCCCGGTCAACGGCCGCTACAGCGCGGCACAGCGCGCGGTGTACGAGGTGGTGCTGGAGGCCAATCTGCAGGCCATCCGTACCCTCAAACCGGGCGTGTCGGTGGGCAAGCCGCACGAGGTTGCCACGCGCGTGCTCACCGAGGGTCTGGTGGAACTGGGCCTGCTCAAGGGCAAGGTCGCCGACCTGATCGCCGAAGGCCGGCAGAAGCAGTTCTTCATGCACGGCACCGGGCACTGGCTGGGGCTGGACGTGCACGACGTGGGCCGCTACAAGCTCGACGGCGAGTACCGTCACTTCGAGCCCGGCATGGTGATGACCGTGGAGCCAGGTCTCTACATCGCCCCCGGCACGCGCGGCGTGGACAAGCGTTTCTGGGGCATCGGCATCCGCATCGAGGATGACGTGCTGGTCACGACCAAGGGCCCGAGTGTGCTGACCGACGGCGTGCCCAAGCAGGCGGCCGAGATCGAGAAACTCATGGCCAGGGCTGCCTGAGACGCCCATGCAGGCACAGCCGGATAGCGCTGTGGTGATCGCCGGCGGTGGCCTGGTCGGTGCATCGCTGGCCCTTGCACTGGCACGCCAGGGCCGCCCGGTGACGCTGGTGGAAGCGCAACCGCCGCCGCAGGGGCAGCCGGCCTGGGACGAGCGCTGCATTGCCCTCAACGCCACCAGCCAGGAGATCTTTGCCCGCCTCGGCGTGTGGGAGCGTCTGCAGGCGCAGGCCAGCCCGATTCTCTCCACCCATATTTCCGAGCGCGGCCGCTTCGGCGTGGCGCGTTTCACGCACGACGAGGCCGGGCTGCCGGCGCTGGGCTACAACCTGCCGCTGCGCGCCATCGGCCAGGCGCTGTGGGCACTGCTGGCCGAGACGCCGGCGCGCGTGATCTGCCCGGCGCGGGTCCGCCAGCTGGCCGGTACGGCGCACGCCCAGCAGGTCGGGCTCGATAGCGGCGAAACCCTGCCGGCGGCGCTCCTGGTGGCGGCCGACGGCGCACAGTCCAGCGTGCGCGGTCTGCTGGGCCTGGACGCCAGCACCGACGACTACGCGCAGCAGGCCATCGTCACCGCCGTGCGCACCCGGCGCAGCCCGGCCGGCTGCGCCTATGAACGCTTCACCCCGGACGGCCCCATCGCCCTGCTGCCCAAGCCGGGCGGGGCCTGCTCGCTGATCTGGACGGTGCCCGAGGCGCAGGCGCCAGAGCTGATGGCGCTGGACGACGGCGAGTTTCTCGCCGCCGCGCAAGCCGCCTTCGGCGGACGCCTGGGCGCCTTCACCGCGCTCGGCCGGCGCAGCGCCTACCCGCTGAGCCGGGTGATGAGCCGCCAGCTCAGCGCGTCGCGCACCCTGTTCTGCGGCAACGCCGCACAGTCCCTGCACCCGGTGGCGGCGCAGGGTTTCAACCTCGGTCTGCGCGACGTGGCGACGCTGGCCGACCTGCTCGCCGACGCGACCGATCCCGGTGCCCCCGACCTGCTCGCCGCTTACTGCGAGCGGCGCGAACGGGACCGCGTGCGCGTGGCCGATTTCACCGACGGCCTGGTGCGGCTGTTCTCCAACCGCATCCCCGGCCTGGCCAGCCTGCGGCATCTGGGCCTGCTGGCGCTGGATCTCACGCCGCCGTTCAAGCGGGCGGTTCTGTGGCAGAACCTGGGCCGCAGCGGCTGGCAGGCCGCATGAGCAAAACCTGTGATGTGATCATCGTCGGCGGCGGCGTGGTCGGCGCCGCCGCCGCGCGGGCGCTGCTGGCAGATGGGCTGAGCGTGATTCTGGTCGAGCGCGCCGCGCCACAGCCGGCTGCCGATGACCCGCGCGTCTATGCCCTCACCCCGGCCTCGGCGGCGCTGCTGGACACGCTGGGCGTCTGGGACGAGCTGCCGCGTACGCCCTACCGGCGCATGCAGGTGTGGAGCGTGGCGCCGGAACGCGCCCTGCATTTTGACGCCGCCGAGGCGGCGCGCGCCGAGCTGGGCTGGATCGTCCCCCACGGCCCGCTGCTGGAGGCGCTGTGGAGCGAGCTGCCACCGCGGCGCCTGCGTATCGGCGTGGTGCCCGCGGCGCTGAGCCAGGACGCCCGTGCGGTGAACCTGACACTGAGCGACGGCCAGACCCTGCAGGCGCCGCTGCTGATCGCCTGCGATGGTGCCCGCTCACGCATCCGCGACTGGGCCGGGATCGAGACCGACGCACGCAGTTACGCACAGCAGGCGCTGGTGGCCACCGTACAGACCGCGCAGCCGCACCAGGCCTGCGCGCGGCAGCGCTTCTGCGGTGCCGACGTGCTGGCGCTGCTGCCGTTGCAGGACGGGCGCTGCAGCCTGGTCTGGTCCACGCCCGAGGCCGAGGCCCTGCAGGCGCTGGACGAGGCTGCGTTCTGCGCCCGCCTGAGTGAGGCCAGCCAGTACGTGCTGGGCGAGGTGCAGGCCGCCGGGCCGCGCGTGGTGGCGCCCCTGCAATGGCTGCATGCACAGCGCTATGTCGCCGGGCGCGTGGTGCTGGCCGGTGACAGCGCCCACGCCCTGCATCCGCTGGCCGGGCAGGGGGTCAACCTGGGGCTGGCCGATCTCGCCGCCCTGCGCCACACCCTGGCACGCCTGCGCGCCCAGGAGCGCGATCTGGCCGATCCGCGCGGCCTGGCCCGCTACCAGCGGGCGCGTCAGGCCGACAACCTCGACATGCTCACCCTCACCGACGCGCTGGCGCGCGGGTTTGCCGCCCCGGTGCCCGGCCTGCCGGGCCTGCTGGACTGGGGTCTGAACCTGGTGGACCGCGCCGGCCCGCTCA
>JBKHXN010000098.1:0-4349 GCA_046565985.1 Gammaproteobacteria bacterium | reverse complement strand
GTGCACAGGGCAACAGAAATGAGGGGTTTGGAAGTAGAGTCCATTCGGCTGTCATGCAGTCTGTAAATGCTGCCCCGCAATGCTGCCGCGAACGTGGCAGGAGCGCGCCAAGTATGGCTCAAGTTTGCGCCGCTCACCGCCCCGCAGCTTGATCAGCGGCGGCGGGGTGCGTGGCGCCCTGCGCAGCAGCAGGGTTGCGAAGAACAGCCCGCGCCGCCAGTGTGACGCAACCTGGTAGAAATAAGCCGAGTCCTCGGCGCGGATCAGGTGCAGGCGGTAGGCGCCACCCTGGTGCAGCACGCGTTGCGCGGTGACGTGGATCATCATGTAGGCCGGGCTGGCAATGTTCTGGAGCAGCTTGCTCGCCTCCCCGCTTGCCTGCAGGGCCTGCAGGTAAGCGGTGTCTCCCAGCGCCCAGGCCTTGTCTGTGAATTCGGCCAGCCAGTCGGCAATGAACGGGCTGCCCGGCGGAGCCGCCATGCACCAGCTGTCAATGATCGGCCGCTGTGCCTGCGTGGTGTAGCGATCCAGATAAAAACCTACGTAATGCGCTCCGTCCCGGGCTTGGGCGTCACGCAGCCAGTCCAGGGATTGGGTGAGGATGATGCTGGCATCCAGCCAGATGCCGCCGTCCCGGTGCAGAAAGTACAGGCGCAGCCAGTCAGACTGGCGCGCCGGCGACATGCGCGCAAAATCCCGTGGGCGCTCTGAGGCCGGGACGTAGCGGTCCAGCGTGGCCGCCGAGACCATGCGGATTTCGTAATGGGCATTGTGCCGGGCCCAGTTGGCCAGGCAGCGCTGGACCACCAACGGCTGTTCATCGCTGTGCCAGTACGACCAGATGATGCGCGGTATGCCGCCCGTGGCTGCGGCTTCATCCGTTTGGTAACGCACCACCCGCGGCTGGGCGGGGGCGTCTGGCGCAGGCCGGAGCAGGTATACGGCCAGTGCGGCTAGTGGCAGGAACAGTATGAACAGATAAATCATATGAGTCCGTGTAAAGGCCGCGACACTTCAGTTGTGCAGTGCGGGGCCGCGCAGGGCGGCCGGCGTCAGGCCTGCTGCTCCAGATACCACGCCACCGTCTCCCGCACTTCTTCCTCAAACCGCTGCGCCCGCGTCCAGCCCAGCTCATCGCGGATCTTGCGGGCGTCTATGGCGTAGCGCCAGTCGTGGCCAGGGCGGTCGGTGACAAAATGGATCAGCTGTTCGTGCGGCGCGCCCTGGGGGCGCAGCTCATCCATGATGCGGCAGATCAGGCGCACCACATCAATATTGTGCTGCTCATTGCCGCCGCCGATGTTGTAGCACTCGCCCAGCCGGCCGCCGCGCAGCACGGCTTCTATGCCGGTGCAGTGGTCGCCCACGTACAGCCAGTCGCGCACGTTGCTGCCGTCCCCGTACACGGGGATGGCGCTTGCGTTCACGCAGGCGCGGATCACCGTGGGCATGAACTTCTCGCCGTGCTGGTAAGGGCCAAAATTGTTGGAGCAGTTGGTGGTCACCACCGGCAGGTGGTAGGTATGAAAGTAGGCGCGCACCAGGTGGTCAGACGCGGCCTTGCTCGCCGAATACGGTGAGTTGGGCGCGTAGGGTGTGGTTTCGGTAAAGGGGGCATCGTCCGGGCCCAGGGTGCCGTACACCTCGTCGGTGGAGATGTGGTGGAAGCGGCACTGTGCCGCGTCTCCCTTGCGCTCGTGCTGCCAGTACTGGCGGCAGGCCTCCAGCAGGGTGAAGGTGCCGGTGACATTGGTGCGCACGAATTCGCCGGGGCCGCTGATGGAGCGGTCCACGTGCGATTCCGCGGCAAAGTGCACCACGGTATCAATCCCGTGCTCGCGCAGCAGCCGGTCCACCAGCGCGCGGTCGCAGATGTCGCCCTTTACAAAGAGATGGCGGGCCGGGTCCGGGAGATCGTGCAAATTGTCTTCCGAGCCGGCGTAGGTCAGCGCGTCGAGGTTGACGATGCGTACCGCGGAATCGGCACCGAGCAGGTGGCGGACAAAATTGCAGCCGATGAAGCCGGCGCCGCCGGTAACAAGAATGGAATGCGGGGTGTGTTTCATGCAGAAGCCTTGAGCGCCCTCAGCACCTCGTCCAGCCCGCGCGCCCAGGGCACGGGCTGGATGCCCAGCTCCCGGGCTATGTGCCCGCAGTCCAGTACGGAATTGGCGGGGCGGCGAGCGGGGGTGGGGTACTCGTGAGTGGCAATGGGGTGAATGGGCGGCGTGTGTTCGATCAGCCCGTGCCGCTGCGCGGCGCGGACTATGGCGCTGGCAAAGCCGTGCCAGCTGGTGGCCGGGCTGCCGCAGTAATGGTAAGTGCCCCAGGGCAGGTCGTCACCGCGCGCGGCCTTGCGCGCCAGCCCGGCCAGCTGCGCGGCCACCGCGCCGGCGTGGGTGGGGCAGCCGTGCTGGTCGGCCACCACGCGCAGCTCGGGCCGCTCACGCGCCAGGCGCAGCATGCTCTTCACAAAGTTGTGCCCGTGCGCGCCAAACACCCAGCTGATACGCAGGATCAGGTGCCGGGCGCAGTGCTGACGCACCGCCTGTTCCCCGGCCCATTTGCTCTGGCCATAGACGCCGGTGGGCGCGGGGGCGTCAGTCTCGGTGTAGGGCGAGCCCTTGCTGCCGTCAAACACATAGTCGGTAGAAACATGTAGCAGGGGGATGCCCTGCCCGGCGCAGGCCTGGGCCAGGTGCGCGGCGCCGTCGCGGTTGATGGCAAAGGCCATCTGCGCATCCTGCTCGGCTTTGTCCACCGCGGTGTAGGCGGCGGCGTTGATCACCGCGCCCGGCCGCTGCCGGGAGATCACGCTGAGCACCGCGGCCTGATCCGTGATGTCCAGCGCCTGGCGGTTGAGACCCAGCGCGTCCTCGCCCAGGCAGGCGGTGAGCTCGCGCCCCAGCTGCCCGTCGGCGCCCGTGACCAGGATCTTCATGCGTAATCTGGCAGCCGTGTCTGCTGGGCCAGCAGCGGCAGCGCACGGTCCTTGTCGGAGAGCTGGTAGGCCACGTCCAACGCCGGCCACGCAATCTTCAGCGCCGGGTCGTTCCAGCGTATGCCCGCTTCCGACTGCGGGTGGTAGTAATCCGTGCACTTGTAGCAGAAGTCGGCTTCCTCGGAGACCACGCAGAAGCCATGTGCAAAACCGGGCGGGATGTAAAGCTGGCGGTGGTCCACGTCATCGAGCAGGCAGCCGTAGGCCTGGCCAAAGTGCGGGGAGCCGCGGCGCACGTCCACCGCCACGTCATAGACCGCACCGCGGGAGCAGCGCACCAGCTTGCCCTGCGGCTGCTGCAGCTGGTAGTGCAGCCCGCGCAGCACGCCGCGGCGCGAGCGCGACTGGTTGTCCTGTACAAAGGACACGTCCAGTTCATGTTGCAGGAACAGCTCGGCGCGGAAGGTTTCCACAAAAAAACCACGCGCATCGCCAAACACCCGGGGCTCTATCAGCAGCACGCCCGGCAGCGGGGTGGGGCTGATCTTCATGCCAGCAGCGCCAGCAGGTACTGGCCGTAGGCCGTCTTGGCCAGCGGCGCGGCCAGTTTTTCCAGCTGCTGGGCGTTGATGTAGCCCTGGCGAAAGGCGATCTCCTCCGGGCAGCAGATCTGCAGGCCCTGGCGCTCCTGCACCACCTGGATGTAGTTGGCCGCGTCCAGCAGGGCGTTGTGGGTGCCGGTATCCAGCCAGGCAAAGCCGCGGCCCATCAGCTCCACGCGCAGATCACCGCGCGCCAGATAGGCCTTGTTCAAATCGGTGATCTCCAGCTCGCCCCGGGCCGAGGGGCGGATGGACTTGGCCAGCTCCACCACGTCGGCGTCATAAAAATACAGGCCGGTCACCGCGTAGTGCGACTTGGGTTTGGCCGGCTTTTCTTCAATGTCCAGCACCCGCCCGGATGCATCAAACTGCACCACGCCGTAGCGTTCCGGGTCCCGCACGTAGTAGCCAAACACCGTGGCGCCGGCGGTCTGGGCACTGGCCCGCGCCAGCATCTCATCCAGCCCGTGGCCGTAAAAAATGTTGTCGCCCAGCACCAGGCAGGCGGGCGCGCCGTCCAGAAAGGATTCCCCGATGATGAAAGCCTGCGCCAGCCCGTCCGGGCTTGGCTGCACCGCGTACTCGATGCTCACGCCCCACTGGCTGCCATCGCCCAGCAGATCCCGGAAGCACGCGGAATCGCGCGGTGTGGTGATGACCAGGATCTCGCGGATGCCCGCCAGCAGCAGCACCGAGAGCGGGTAGTAGATCATCGGCTTGTCGAACACCGGCATCAGCTGCTTGCTCACCGTGAGCGTCAGCGGGTACAGCCGTGTGCCGGAGCCGCCGGCGAGGATGATGCCTTT
>JBKHXN010000097.1:0-9394 GCA_046565985.1 Gammaproteobacteria bacterium | reverse complement strand
GAAGCCGACAAGGCGGCCGCCGAGGCGCGCATCAGCCGGGTGCGCAGCCAGTTCGAGGCGGCGCAGGCCGAGATCCGTACCCTCAAGCAACGCCTGCAGGAGCGTGCCGGCGACACCGGGCAGATGTACGCCGCGATCCGCCAGGCGGCGGGTGACTTCAGCACCGTCGCCGCCGATTCGCTGGTCACCGCCCAGTTTCCGCAGCGCCTGGCGCTGCTGGAAACCCTGTCGCGCGGCGCGGAGCTGCCCGACATCACCCAGCTCGAAGGTTTCTGGTTTGCCCTGCAGGAGCAGATGACCGAGACCGCCAAGGTCGCCCGCTTCCAGACCCGCATCGTGGACGCCAGCGGCATCCCCCGCGATGCCGAGGTGATCCGCATCGGCAGCTTCACCGCGTTTGCCGGCGACGAGTACCTCACCGTCGAAGGCAATGGCCGTCTCGCCGCGCTGGCGCGCCAACCCGGGGGGCGCCCGCAGCGTCTGGCGCGCAATTTTGCCAACAGCGACGAGGCGCGGCCGCTGGCCATCATCGATCCCACGCGCGGCGCACTGCTGCGGGTGGAGGGCGAGAAGCCCAGCCTGGGCGAGCGCATCGCGCAGGGTGGGGCAGTGGGCTACGTGATCCTGCTGATCGGTGCGGTGGGTCTGGCGATCGCCGCCTTCCAGCTGCTGTTCCTGACGCTGGTGGGGCGCAAGATGGACGCGCAGCTGCAGCATCTGCGCAGCCCCACCGATGACAACCCGCTGGGCCGCGTGCTCGCCACCTTCAGGGACGATCACAGCGCCGACAACGACGATCCCGAGTTGCTCGAGCTGCGCCTGTCGGAGGCGGTGCTGCGCGAGACGCCGCGGCTGGAGCGTGCCCAGTCCATCCTGCGCCTGTTTGCCGCGGTAGCGCCCCTGCTGGGTCTGCTGGGTACCGTCACCGGCATGATCGCCACCTTCCAGGCCATCACCATCTTCGGCACGGGTGATCCCAAGCTGATGGCCGGGGGCATCTCCCAGGCACTGGTGACCACGGTGCTGGGCCTGGTGGTGGCCATTCCGCTGCTGTTCATCAACTCGCTGCTCGCCACACGCTCGCGCGTGCTCACCCAGATTCTCGACGAGCAGTCTGCGGTGATGCTCGCCTCGCGTCTCGAAGCGCGGCGCGGCTGAGCGCAGGGCCACGGCCATGATCGAGATCCTGTTCGCGCCGCTGCAGTCCATCGAGGTCTTCATGCAGACCGGCGGCACCGTGCTGTACTGGATCTTTGGCGCCGGCGTGTTGCTGTGGACGCTGATCCTCGAACGCTACTGGTTTTTCGGCCGCATCTTTCCGCGGCTGCGCGCCACGCTGCGCCAACGCTGGGCGCAGCGTCCGGAGCGGCGCTCCTGGTCGGCGCGGCGCATCCGTGCGGTGATGATCGGCGACGCCACGCTGCAGATGGGCCTGACCCTGCCGCTGATCCAGGTGCTGATCGCCATCTGCCCGCTGCTGGGCCTGCTGGGCACTGTCACCGGCATGATCGAGGTATTCGACGTCATGGCGCTCGACGGCACCGCCGATGCGCGCGCCATGGCCGCCGGGGTATCACGCGCCACGGTACCGACCATGGCCGGCATGATGGTCGGCCTGTCCGGCCTGTTTTTCATCAACCGCTTCCAGAAACGGGTGAAGATCGAGTCCGAGCGGCTCGGTGACGCCCTGGCCTACCAATGAAGATCAAACGCCATACCGCCGCACCGGATGAAAACGCCATCGACCTCACGCCGATGCTCGACGTGATTTTCATCATGCTGATCTTTTTCATCGTCACCACCTCGTTCGTGCGCGAGTCCGGCATCAAGGTCAACCGCCCCAGCGCGCAGACCGCGGTGAAGGAGGAGCGCACCAATATCCTGGTCGCCATCTCGCCAGCGGGCGAGATATGGATCGACAAGCAGCGCGTGGATATCCGCTCGCTGCGCGCCAGCATCCAGAAACTCAAGGCGGAAAACCCGGAAGCCACGGTGGTCATCCAGGCCGATACCGACGCGCGCGCCGGATTGATGGTGGAGGCCATGGACCAGGCCCGTCTCGCGGGCGTCAAGGATGTCGCCATCGCCGCCACGCCCAAGTGAGGCGCCGCCCGTGAAGCGTTTTGCCGGCACCGCCGGACTCGCCTTGCTGATCGTGCTGGCGCTGTTCTGGGCCATGCACTGGATGATCCGCGCGCCGGATGCGCCGCTGGATACCACGCGCACCCTCGATGGCATCGAGATGGTCCAGGTCCGTACCGAAGAACAGCCCCCGCCGGAGGAGCTGTTCGAGCCCGACAATGCACCCCCGCCGCCGCCGGCGATGCCGGCCATGGCGGCACCGCCCACGATTTCGGTTCCCACGCTGGGCCTCGCCCCGGCGGACGCGGGCAACGTGAGCGTGCCCGTGGCGCTGGGCAGCGGCGGGCTGTCGCTGGGCAGCAGCGGCGCCTTTGCCGGCTTTGCCGGCGGGGGTGGCAGCGGTGCCGGCGGCAGCGGCAAGGGCTTCCGCGGCAAGCCGCTGGTGCCGCTCTCCACCGCCCGCCCGCAGATGCCGGAATGGGCCTGCAAGCGCGGTATCCGCGGCTGGGTGGAAGTGGTCTTCACCGTCATGCCCAACGGCCGCGTGCAGAACGTGCAGCTGGTGGACGCCGATCCCCGCGGCGTGTTCGAGACGGCGGCCATCGAGAGCATCTCCAACTGGATCTACGAACAGACCGGCCGCGCCATGGAGGTCAAGCAGCGCGTGCCGATGAATCCTGAAGACTGCGCCTACAACTGGCCATGAGCAGCCGCTGCCCTCCCCGCTGGTCGCTGTGCGTGCTGCTGGCCCTGCCGTGCAGCCTGCCCGTGGCCGCGCAGCAGTACCGCAGCGAGGTGCGCGAGCTGGAAACGCCGCCGGCCAAGATCGAGGCGGGCGATCCGCAGAAGTTGCTGCAGACCACCACCGACCCCTACGCCCGCGCCCTGCTGCTGCGCGAGCTGGCGGCGCAGGCCGCCGACCGGCGCGAATACGCCCAGGCCGCCAAATTCATGGAACAGGCGCTGGCCACCGGCGCGCTGTCCGGCCTGGCCGCCGAGGAGATGAAGAAAGATCTGGCGCAGCTCTACCTGGCCAGCGGCGACTACCAGAAGATGGTGCCGCAGCTCGAAGCCCAGGTGCGCGCCGGCAATGTGCCGCCCGAAGTGCGTGTGGCGCTGGGTGCCGCGTACCTGCAGCAGCAGCGCTACAAGGACGCCCTGCCGCTGCTGCGTCAGGCGGTGGGCGCGGTGAGCAGGCCCGATCCGAGCTGGCGCCGCGCCCTGGTCGCCGCCCTGCTGGGGACCGGCGGCGAGCGCGAGGCGCTGGGCCTGCTCGCCCAACTGGTCCGTGAGGATCCGCGCCAGCCCGACGACTGGTTGCGGCTGGCGGCCCTGCATCTGAAGTTCAACCAGCGCGAACGCGCGCTGTCGGTGATGGAAGTGGCGCAGCGCCTGGGGTATCTCGACTCGCCGGTGGACCGTCTGCGTCTGGTCACGCTCACCGCGCAGCTGGGCGCGCCGTTCGAGGCCGGATCGCTGCTGCAGAGCTGGATGGAGAGCGAGCAGATCGGCTCGGACGCAGCCAACCGCAAGCTGCTGGCCAAGCTGTGGCTGGCGGCGCGCGAGGACTCGCTCGCCGTGCCGGCGCTGGAGCGCGCGCTGGAAGTCGCGCCCGACGCCGAGCTCTGGGGCCACCTGGCGCGCCTGCGCATGGACCGCGAGGAGTACGCCGAAGCCGCGCAGGCCGCCCAGCAATGGCAGGCGGCCGGCGGCAGAGCCGCGGAGGCGCAGCTGCTGCTCGGCCTGGCCCGCTACCAGCAGGCCGACGTGGACGCCGCGCTCGAGGCCTTCCGTGCGGCGCAGACCGCCGGCGGGCAGAGCGCCAGGCTCGCCACCGAGTGGGTCAAGTACCTGCAGACCGGGCTGGCGCGCGACCAGGCCCTGGCCGCCGCGCTGGACCGGCGCAGTGCCGGGTCTGCCGAGGCCGTGCAGTTGTCCTCACGCCTGCTCGGCGGGCGCGTGGATCTGGCCGCCGGATCAGCAGCGGCGTCCCAGGCTTCCGGCGCTGTATCGGGCGGCAGCGGCGAGCTCACTCCGGTCGGCGCCGAGCGCGCCGGCAACCGCAGCGGCGACATCCCGCCCTGGACCGGCGGGCTGCTGCCGGCCGAGCGCCCCGCCAGCTTCCAGCCGGGCAAGCCGCTGGTGCATCCGTTCCCCAACGACCGCCCGCTCTACACCATCACCGCCGCCAACGCCGCACGCTACCGCGAGCAGCTCGCGCCGGGCCATCTGGCGATGCTGGAGAAATATCCGAGCTACCGCATGCCGGTGTACATCACGCGCCGCAGCGTGGCGTATCCGCAGCCGATCTACGACGCCACCGCCGCCAACCGCGGACGCGCCAGGCTGCTCGGGCCCGACGCCCTGGCCGACGCGCGGCTGGGCTTTCCGTTCCCGCAGCCGCAGTCGGGGGTGGAGATCATGTGGAATCACCGCACCCGCTACCGCGGTGATACCGTGGAATCCACCTACAGCCAGGCCGTGGTGCTGCCCAACGGCAGTTTCTCCAGCCGCAACAAGCAGGTGTTCCGCGTGCTGTTCCGTTACAGCAATATCGCCAGCCCGGTTGATATTGCCCAGCAGAATCAGCTCGCCTACGGCATTACTCATATTTCAGAAACCGGCCGCTCGCCGGATTTCGTGGCACTGTTCCACGAGAGCGCCAATTCACTGGAAAACCCGCGCAATGTCTGGGTGCTGATCACCCGCATCGGCCGCATGCTGCGGATCCCCCCGGTGGGCTACGACCAGCCTTTCCCGGGCTCGGACGGGCTGGAGTTCATCGATATGGTGGACATGTACAACGGTGCTTTCGATCGCTACACCTGGAAGCTGGTCGGCAAGCGCGAGCTGCTGATCCCCTACAACGCCTACGCGCTCAACGACGGCCGCTATCGCAACGCCGACCTGCTCACGCCCCATCACCTCAACCCCGAGGGTGCCCGCTACGAGCTGCATCGCGTCTGGGTGGTGGAAGCCACCGAGCGCGGCGGCAAGCGGCACAGCTTTGGCAAGCGCGTGTTCTACGTGGACGAGGATTCCTGGACCGTGGTGCTGGTGGAAAACCACGATCCGCAGGGCCAGCTCTGGCGCTTCCAGGAAGGCCATCTGGTACCGGAATACGACGTACAGGCGGTCTGGACCCGTCCGGTGCTCACCTATGACCTCAAGGACGGCCGCTACTTTGCCAACCGCCTGTTCGCCGAGGACGAGCACTTCCGCTATGGCGTACCAATGACTGACCAGGAATTCCTGCCCGCCGCGGTCAAGCGCAAATACAGTAAGTAGCTTCGGTGGAAGGGGGCTGCGTGTGGGCCTGAGTCAGTGAAGGCAGGATCGGAGAGATGGATGCCCGCCGGACACAGGGTCCGGATCGCGGGAAAGATGAATCCTCCATTCCCACCCAGCTCCGTCATTCCGGCCAAGCGAACGCCAGTGAGCGCGAGCCGGAATCCATGCCTCTACAGCGTGTGCCCTGGCGAGCAAGAGGCGGGTAGGTGCCTGTGGAGAGATGGATTCCCGCGTGCGCGGGAATGACGACCTCTGTTGTTTCCTCCCGCCTCCCTGCCGTCATCCCCGTGCAAACGGGGATCCACGCCGGAAGGAACCTGCGGGTGGTGCTGAATGAGTGAAGGCAGGACCGGAGAGATGCATTCCCGCGTGCGCGGGAATGACGACCTCTGTTGTTTCCTACTGCCCCCCGCCGTCATCCCCGTGCAAACGGGGATCCACGCTGGCAAGGAGTTGCCGAACCGTGGCGCTGCGCCCTAGTCCAGATAGCCGGCCAGCAGCCGGGCAAAGGCCGGCAGCAGGGCCTGGGCCTCGTCCTCGGCCTGGGAGCGAAAGCGCTGGTAGAGGCTGCGGGTCAGCTCGGCCGCCCCGGCGGCGCGCTGGTCGGTGACCTGCAGCAGCAGGTCCACGGCCCGCTCGCGATGGCGCTGCAGGAACAGGCCGAAATCGCGCTCGCTGCCGGCCTGAAACTCGCGGTACAGCGGTTCCAGCGCGGCGAGAAACTGCGGCAGCAGCGCCTCCACCGCGCGCGTCACGATGCCCGGACGCGCCGCCTGCAGCAGTGCCAGGCCGCTGCGCCAGGCCACGCCGCGCAGGCCGGCGCGCTGGGCCACGTGCCGTTCCAGCAGAGCTTGCGCATCCGCCAGCAGCGCCTCGCGCCGGGATGCCGACAGTAGAATGGCGGACAGCGTATTCACGGTGAGGCCGATGACGGACCAGGACAAGGCAGGCAAATCTAGCATGGCGCGGATCAAGACCCGCCCGCTGGAGCGCAACCTGTCGCTGGCGCGTCTGGGGCTGGGCGCGGGTGGCCAGATCATGGCCCATTCGATTGCCAACCTGTTCCGCGGCGAGTCCGCGCGCAGCGAGGCCAATCGCGATTTCTACCAGCGCCAGGCGCAGGTGCTGGCCGATGAACTCGGCCAGCTCAAGGGCAGCGTGATGAAGGCCGGGCAGATGCTCTCGCTCTACGGCCAGTATTTTCTGCCGCCCGAGGCGGTGGCCGTGCTCTCCGGCCTGCAGGACGATACCGCGCCGGTGGAATGGGCGGTGGTGGAGCCGGTGCTGCGCCGCGCGCTGGGCGCGCGCCGGCTGGCCGAGCTGGAGATCGAACAGCGGCCGATGGCGGCGGCATCGCTGGGGCAGGCGCACCGCGCACGGCGCCGCCGCGACGGCCGCGAGCTGGTGGTCAAGATCCAGTATCCCGGCGTGGCGGATGCCATCGAGAGCGACATCCGCAGTCTCTCACGCCTGCTGGCGATGAGCCGTCTCGCCCCCCGCGGGCTGGACCTCGGCCCGGTGTACAACGAAGTGCGCGAGATGCTGCACCGCGAGGTGGACTATGAGAGCGAGGCCCACTTCACCCGCAGCTTTGCCGAGAAACTGCGCGACGATCCGCGCTTTGTGGTCCCCGAGGTCATCGACGACTACAGCACCGACCAGGTGCTCACCACCAGCTTCGAGCCGGGTATTTCGGCGCGTGACCCGCAGGTACGCATCTGGAGCCAGGCCCGCCGCAACCGGCTTGGAACGGCCTTCCTGGATCTGTTCCTGACCGAATTCTTCGGCTGGGGCATGGTGCAGACCGACCCGCACTTCGGCAATTACCGCCTGCGCCCCGGCGCCGACGGGGCCGACCGTATCGTGCTGCTCGACTTTGGCGCCACGCGCACCTTCGGCCGCGGCTTTGTCGAGCAGTACGGCCGCATCGTGCAGGCCGCCCTGCTGCGTGACCGGCCCGGCATCTACGCAGCCAGCCAGGCCATCGGCCTGATGCGGCCGGGGTTTCCGGAGCCGGTGCTGGAGGCCTTTGCGCGCCTCTGCGAGCTGATCGTGGAGCCGTTCAATGCCCTCAAGGATCCGGCCACGCCGGCTGCCCTGCGCAATGCCCGCGGGGCCTACCGCTGGGGCGAGTCCGACCTGCCGTTGCGGGTCGGGCGGGCAGCGGCGCTGAATTCGCTCTCGGTGCATTTTCGCGTGCCGCCGCGCGAGATCGTGTTCCTGCACCGGCGCATGGCCGGAGTCTTCATCATGCTCGCCACCCTTGGGGCAGAGCTGGACGCCCGCCAGACCCTGCTGGACGCGCTGGCGGGCGCTGATCCGGGCTAGGAGCCACGCCCCTGCGGCGCGCGTTGGCAGTCCGGGATGATTCCGGTAGCATCCGGAAGCCTTGTACAAAGCGTATAGCGATCAAGGCGGCCGCGGCTGCGGCGATCAAAGCCCCTGAGGAGAAAAATTTATGTTGATGCGCATTGCGGTGATGACGGGCGTGTGTGCCCTGACGCTGGCCTCCGGTTCGGTGCTGGCCAAGGTGACGCCCGAGGAAGCGGCCAAGCTCGGCACCACGCTGACCCCGGTCGGCGCCGAAAAGGCTGGCAACAAGGAGGGCACCATTCCCGAGTGGACCCCGGCGGCGCAGCGCGGTGGCCTCTCCGGCGAGTTCCCCAATGATCCGAACATCGACGGCGACAAGCCGCTGTTCACCATCACCAAGGCCAACATGGCCCAGTACGCCGACAAGCTCTCGGAAGGTCACAAGAAGCTGCTGACCGACTACGACAGCTACAAGATGATCGTCTATCCCTCGCACCGCCTGGTGGACTGGCCCAAGGAGATCAAAGCCGCCACGGCCGAGAACGCGGTCAAGTGCGAGATGATCGGCACCGACACGCTCAACAACTGCCGCCTGGGCTTCCCGTTCCCCATCCCCAAGACTGGCGCCGAGCCGATCTGGAACCACAAGCTCAAGTGGCGTGGTGAGGCGGTGACCCGCTACAACAACCAGATGATCGTGCAGACCGATGGTCAGTTCCAGCTCACCAAGATCGTCGAGGATGTGGAGTTCTCCTACGCTTCCATCAAGAACCCGGTGCCGCTGACCTCTGGCCAGGGCGAGTTCCTCAAGTACCTGTCCAAGACCGTGGCACCGCCGCGTCTGGCCGGCACCTTCATCCTGGTGCACGAGAAGGCCGGCACCGGCGCCGAAGGCCGCGCCGCCTGGCTGTACTCGCCGGGCCTGCAGCGCATCCGCCGCGCGCCCACGGTGTGCTGCGACAACCCCTACGAGGGCACCGACGGCCACCAGTTCTATGACCAGGTGGACATGTACAACGGTGCGCTCGACCGCTTTACCTGGAAGGTGCTCGGCAAGAAGGAACTGTACATCCCCTACAACTCCAACAAGGTCGCCGGCAACACCGTCACCTACAAGGAAATGGCCACGCGCAAGCACCTCAACCCCGAGCTGCCGCGCTACGAGCTGCACCGCGTCTGGGTGGTGGAGGCCGACATCAAGGCCGGTACCAGCCACACCTTCAAGAAGCGCCGCTTCTACGTGGACGAGGATGCCTGGACCATCGCGCTGATCGACGCCTATGACAACCGCGACCAGCTCTACCAGTTTCAGGAAGGGCACATGGTCTTTGCCTACAACGTGCTGTCGGCCACCACCATCCCGGAAGTGATCTACCACTTCAACTCCGGCCGTTATTTCATCACCGCCACCTTCAACGAGGACAAGCCGATCGACGCCTCCGTCTCGTTCAAGAGCGACTACTTCACGGCCAACTCCGTGCAGAAGATGACCACCAAGTAAGCGTTTTGCGCTACATTCAGACCGCCAGGCCCATTGCCTGGCGGTTTTTTATTGCGCGGAACAGACGCAGGGACCACCAGGGGAGTGCCAGATGAAATTCGACGACAAGCACAGCTTCGGCAAGCCGGCCGCCACCGTCATCAAGATGTTCGGTGACCGCAGCTACTTCGAGCGCAAGTACAAGGAAGTCGGCGCCTGGGACATCGA